>JAUWRA010000208.1 GCA_030610815.1 Methanosarcinales archaeon | reverse complement strand
AAACATTCCAGACCGAGCTCTTGGCTAAACAGGTTGAAGTACTTAGGTTGGCTGGAGTGCCACTTGAAGAATACTCCCAGGATGAATAACAAGGGCGGAATAAATTCGGACTTTAGCAATTTGAAAGTTGCGGAAAGTAGGCTGAAGGAAGCGATAAGTTATCCTATTGGGCTGACCATGAGGGCATAGCATGTGCGAGACAATGGGTCAAAGTATGATGTGGATGATATTGCTTACTGGGATGAGAATGTGACGCTGGGTGTGGATATGGAGGCGGATTATCTGGAACATCATGCCGACTCTACCCTGTCACAAGTAATGATGTGGTCAAGGCTTTTACTTCCAGGGATGTGGAATATGCAGCCACATATACTGACCAGGGTCTGGAGGAGGCATATAATCGGTATAAGAGCGAGACCTTTGACCCGAACCTAATGGCAAATATAAAGAATAAGGACTTGAACAGTGATAATTGCGAACCAAGGACCATTGATGTTACTCCACCTGGGTGGCTTGCAGGTGAGGCACAGGATGCAGTGGATGAGATCACCCGGCAGATACGAAGTGATGTGCACCTGAACCCGGACATTAATTATACAGCGTATCCCAATCCTGCTGATGCCATGCGTGAAACTGCCCTGGACCTGACTGCAAAGATCGAGGTGAACCAGAGCAGGTATGTGGATAAGGCAAGGTATCATGATGGTAGTAAGTATTCCAGCTGCAGTGCCAAAACCATCAGCCAGGTGCGGGAGTGGTATGTGGATGAGGTGCTGCACCAGGTGGATGAGCAGTATAATGGTGCGGCAAGGAAAATCAATGAGGAGATAGATGCTAATTTCTCGGATTCGGCAGATGATGTGCGGGAAGCTAATAAGAACGGTGCCAGTCTGTTAAAGTCTGCGCTGTGTTTTCCAATAGGGCTGACTATGAGGGCAGAGCATGTGATGGACGATGGGACGAAGTATGATGTGGATGATCTTGCATACTGGGAGGAGAATGTAACGCTGGGTGTGGATATGGAGCCGGATTATCTGGAATATGATAAACTTTACAAAAATGAATCACTATATCTACTGAAATTGAAGAATAATAATTTACTGGGACCTACTGGTTTGTTTGTATTACCTTCAATAAATCCGTGGGTATGTACTACAAATGTATGGTATATTGAAGTAGAAGGGGAATTCCTGGAATTTATAGTTAGCGATGTTGATAATGAATGTCATCCACACCCTATTTTCGGGCATGAAGCTCAGATTTATAAGAGAAAAAAAGGGCTTGTTACAGACCCAGTAGACGAAAATTGGATCGGTAACAATGAAGGAATTTCATTTAGATTTATTACTGGTACATTTATTGCAGTGCCACCTGGAAAATTAACTGGAGTGGGTGATAAACCTACCAAAGAAAATCCTGAACCAATATTTGAAGAATCAAAAGGATGGTAATTATGAATAAAAATATTGTCAAAATAGTATTAATAGCAAGTATTTTATTGATTTTCATATCAAATTGTACAGCTGCAGAGAATGAATTTGGTATAGTTCATGCCTGGTCCAATGATGAACCTGCTACTGTAGAAGGAATGATATTGAAAATAAATGAACCATTTACAGTTAAAGCCACTATTGAATCAAAGATTGATGGGAAAATCGCTGTTCAATTATATGAACCTGGAGTGACAAACGCATATGAAGTAGTTGAAGGACCGAGTGAAATTGATGAATATATTAAGAATTTGAATATAGAATCTGGTTGGAAAACCACCTATGTCTGGAAATTAAAGCCAAATGGTGATTGGACTAATGGAAATGCGCCCATAAATTTATTTGTACAATTCAATAAAGCACATGATGATGTTAGAATGATACAATTCACCATCGCCAATCCTCACATACTTGACGAACAGTATTCAAGTTTTAATATTATCCCCACCCGCACCGCCTCCGACCCTTCGTCCACTGACCAGCCCCCGTCCCAGGGGTCGCCAGGGTTCGGGGCGATGGGTGCGCTGCTGGGGATTGCGCTTGTGGTGATGGCAAGGCGGAATTAAATACACGATGATTCCGGGTGCCCTGCCGATGCTATGCGGCCCGGGTGCGGGTGCACATGCGCTGAACGTGGGTTGGGGCGTGGTGTGCGGTGGGCTTACCTCTACTATCCCGCCGCCCGGCCTCTCTGCACTTATCCCTGCCACCGCAGCCCGTCGGGCGGCAGTGTGGCAGCCAGCCTTGTGGATTCGTTCGAGTTTCGAACCGCAG
>JAUWRA010000213.1 GCA_030610815.1 Methanosarcinales archaeon | reverse complement strand
TGTGGCCGCAGCCTGCTGAAACTAAAGCCCGTGCCTCCGCCGCTCTGGTGTATGATGGCTGCACTTTTCAGGGTCCCGAATATCTCATCAAGGGAATCGCCTACAGGCAGGACGAAACAGGCTGCAAGCTGCTTGATGCGGGTGCCTGAATTCATCAGGGTCGGGGAGTTGGGCAGGAATTCAAGGTTTGACATGACCGAGTAGAACTCCTGCCCGGAACCTGCTGTGTCCCCGTACAGTTGGTCGGCAGATGCCACATAATCGGCAACCCTGCGAAACATCTGCCCAGGTGTTTCGCTCACTTGGCCGTGTTCGTCTTTTAGCAAGTACCTGCGCCTGAGCACTTTTAGTGCGTTATCTGAGAGTTCCAATACATACCAGCCCTGTAAATCAATAAATACAACATTGTTTAATTCAATTTCACTTTGTCCCAGATATTTCCTTCATCATAGTCAATAACCCTGATGGTAACCTCTTCGGTCTTTTTCTCTCCCACGTGGACAAGTGTCCCGAGTAGAATACCTGGTTTTTTTGATACCTTTCTAAAAAGTCTTTGCATTTACCCACACCTTATATATTCAACTGATATTATGACAAAAAGTATAAAAGTATACCCTTAATACCCTATCTGGACAACAAAAATACAAATAGTATCAATTAAAATAATTAACTTAGACCTTACTGGGAGTTAGGTCTTATAAAATTTAACGGAGAGTGAATAAAATGGTAGAATCACAGATACTTGAAAGTATATACAGAATAACAGACCAGTTTATCGGTTTTATACCGACACTGATTGCCGTAATAGTCCTGGCTATAATCGGCTTAATAGCTGGAAAGATCCTTGGAAATATTGGTTCAAAAATACTTGACAAGATTGGGCTTGACGACCTGATTGATAGGACGGCTATCGGTGATATGATAAAAAAAGCAGAAATGAACACAGTCGGATTGTTTGCAGCAATAATAAGGTGGTTCGTTTACCTGATCTTTGCCGTAATCATTATTGAACTGCTGAATATCCAGGTCGCGGCCTTGTTAATCACACAGATCATCACTTATATCCCGCTAATTGCAACGGCCCTGTTCATACTTGTATTAGGCCTGCTGATAGTCGATTTCATTGCCGATATTATCAAGAAGGTACTGATAGCCACAGGTGTCGACGAGAAGATAATGGCAAGCGCCCTAGGTGAAACCATGAAGGCAGGCAACATTACGGCTTCTGGTATTATTTCCGGCCTGGTGAAACTGTTCGGTTACCTTTTGTTCATTACAGCTGCAATAGAGATATTACAGTTCACAATTCTCACTGCATTCATGATGTCGGTTATGAACTACCTGCCATGCCTGTTCATTGGTGTCATCATCCTGCTGGTGGGACTGCTGGCAATTGACTTCTTCATGGACTATATACAAGCAACCATGAAAGGGATGAAAGTTGAGGGTGCGGAAATCGTTCTTCCGCTTATGCGGGGATTCCTTTTCCTGATTATTATCCTCATGGCACTTGATGTCATGTTGGTAAATACCAGCATCTTCTACGTATTCCTTGAACCGCTGGCCTGGGGCTTTGCAATTGTGGTCGCATTCAGATGGGGAGTGAAAGAGGCCGTAGTGGCTTACGCGCAGGCCAAGAAATAACGTCCTCCCCTCTTTTTTTTTTGGTGGGATTCTGTACGGCCCCACAATACTCGCAATCCTGCAGCAAATCCTCAACGTGGTCAGCATCTGTGCATTGCGGCTTACGACCCATGTACACGGTAATACTCTTACACCCAAGGGTATATGCCAGCCTGAAGGCCCTTGCCACATCCTCTTATGGTCCACTCTTAGTATGCCCATATTGGCACCCCTGCGGCGTCCTACCTGTTTGATGGCCTGGGTGGCGGCATCGAACACTTTCATAAATGACACCGGACCGCTGGCAATCCCGCCTGTGCTGCTAACGATATCACCATGTGGCCGCAGCCTGCTGAAACTAAAGCCCGTGCCTCCGCCGCTCTGGTGTATGATGGCTGCACTTTTCAGGGTCCCGAATATCTCATCAAGGGAATCGCCTACAGGCAGGACGAAACAGGCTGCAAGCTGCTTGATGCGG
>JAUWRA010000011.1 GCA_030610815.1 Methanosarcinales archaeon | reverse complement strand
GGAATTTCTGATGATGTGTATTGTGCATAATATTGGGAAGATTGATGAGTTTGTGAAAAGAGAGGGTAAAAACTTGAAAGAAATGCTGATTAACGGGATTGAGGGGGTAAATCAGTTCGTTGTGGACACGAAAAATGTTGTAATTGGTGCTTTAAAACACGTTTTTGGTGAACTTTCGGTTAAATATGTGGATTTCCATGTAGGTATGCAAATAATTTAAGGAAATTAAGATGTTAACTTCGTGTGTTGGAAACTCTCAGAAATTATAGGTGTCGTAAAAAGTTGATTTTGGGACAGCCTGTAAGAGAAGGTTTTGATACTGCAATATCAATGCAGGCGGAAGCGCAAAATGAGGCAGTGCCTCAACCCATTGATAATGAAGATGCACCTGGTGCGCCATTATCAGTATCATTAACACTGTTAACCCTTGCTGGTGCAACAGTATATTTACTAAGACGGTAGATGGATATTCCTATTATCCCGCCAATCCCCCCTTCCCAACACCTATATCCTATCTCCTGCACTCGGCATGGCCCGTGGCAGTACTATCCAGGCCAAGCAAATCGGCAAGGATATCTTGGCAGGTCTTCGTACCATCGTAGGCGGCGAACTAACAGAATACTCAAAGATGCTTGAGGAGGTCAGGGGGGAGGGAGAAAATGAATAATTTGGTTCAAATCTTTACGATAGTATTAATAACTTATAGAATGAAATAATTGTAAACCATCAGACTATTAAGGTGATGATAATTATGGGACCAAAGAAAGCTATTTCAATTATTTTTGTAACAACATTGTTGGCAATATCAATATTTGCTGCAGGCTGCACTGACATTAAACCTGAACCTTATATTGAAGATACAGCAACACCTACTGCGACAGCCACTGCAACACCAAACGCTACAGCCACCGCAACCCCTGAGTCAACTGAAGTAACACCCACATCTACTGCAGTACCCCAGGAATATTTGATCAGGATCATGAGTTACATGTTCATACCTGTAGGGGATAAAGAAATAAATGTGGGCGACACCATTAAATGGAGAAACTTCGAAAATAGCAAGCGACCGCGAACACTTGTAAGTGAGGATGGTATATGGGAAGAAGATCAATATCTTCCTTATATGCGGTATGTGAGCCATACCTTCAATGAAACCGGTGAATATACTTTCTACCTGAAAGGCAGGGATACAAAGATATTAACCATTACAGTAGTATAATAAATAATGAACAGCAAGATCATCTGTGAAGGGTGTGTCCGAATTGAGGTCCCCCTTCCTGATGATCCATCATGTATTCCATCTTCTTCTGCAGGTGTGTTCTATAACCCTGAAATGGAATTAAACCGTGATATTACTATTTCTGCTGTTACGGATTATATAAAAGGAGACGTAATGTCCACATGGGAATATTATGTCATCAACTTTCAGGTTTTATTTTTCAAGGTCGATCATCTCTTTGAAAATGTCTTCCTCACCGCTTTTCCTTACCTGTTCTACTGCAAGCCGCTGCCATGGTATGATGGAAGACCTTCTACTTGAGAGTACAGTACTAAAATCGTTCGGAGCTATCTTCCTGGCTTCTTTCCCTTCCAGTGCTTCCTGCAATGGTATCTCTGCTGCATCGTCACAAATGGCCTTGATATCTGCTCCTGAATACATATCGGTCTTATTTGACAGAACTCCAGCTTCTACATCGCTTTCGAGGGGAAGTTTTTTAAGATAAATATTGAATATCGCTTTTCTTGCTTCAAAGTCGGGCGGTGGTATGAATATCAGTTTTTTAAACCTGCCTGGACGGCGCAGTGCAGGATCGATAGCCCACGGTTCGTTGGTTGCTGCAAGCACAAGGATGTTATCATTTTTGTCCATGCCGTCCATCTGCTGGAGCAGTTCATTGACTATGCGCTTGGCATAATCCTCTAACTCCCCGCGTCTTCCAGCCACAGCATCGAACTCATCGAAAAATATGATCGCACGGTTGCAATCCCTGGCAATCGAGAATACCTGTTTTATGCTTTTTTCTGATTCACCAACCCATTTGCTCATTATGGTACTGGTCTCAACATTGATAAAATCAGCATCACACTCGGTTGCTGCTGCTTTTGCGATCATGGTCTTACCGCATCCGGGCGGCCCGTAGAGAAGTACGCCCCCGCCTGGTTTTTGGTTATAGTAATCGTAGAGTTTTTTATGTGTGAAGGGATAGATGATGGCTTTTTTCATATCTTCTTTTACGCTATCCAGGCCGCCTATGTCACTAAATCCGATGTCAGGTTTTTCACTTACTATCAGTTCATCTTTTGAGAGAATGGGTTCGTCCTGTACTTGGGAACTGCCTCCAATTGAAGCTGGTTGTTTGCCAAGCGAGCGGCCGTGTTCATAGAAATGTTTTGCCAGACCGTGTTGGGTGTTCTTATCCAACTTGTCAGGGTTGAGGGATGAGGCCTGGTTGAACTTATCTGCTGCCTTGAGGTATAATGAGCGTGCCTTTTCGATATTACCGGCCTGTTCTGATGCCTTTGCTGCTTTTGCAAGGCCACGGGCTTCGGCGGCAAAGGATAATGATGTTGGCATTTTTTGACTCCTCATTTAATTAAAAATATTAATATTAATATTATGAAAATTAGAATTAACCCGAACCAAAGGTAACTATTACTGTTTTTTCCAGGAATGATAATATTTGGTTGGATGTTTACATTTCCAACGCTTGCCGCCCCGATCTGGGACCGCTGTATCACATTATCATTTAAATTTAGATTCACGCTGCTGGAATATTTTTCAATATTAGTCCCGCATTCATCACAAAATTTTGATGACACACTTATTTCATTTCCATATTCAGGGCAAACCTCTACGTCTCGCTTTTCAAGATTTTCCTCTTTCAAAGTTTCAGTAGTGACAAACACTTGTAGTTCGGATTTTTTTTTATCAACGTCGTATTCAATTTTTTCAAACCTTTCAGATTCATTTGCGACTACATTACCTGGAACATATGGTATACCGGCATCTATGCATAATTGCCGGGATAGAAGAGCGAATCTCCCATCAGGAAGTTTAACGATATCTTTGATGTGGGTTTTACCTTTGTTTTTTCTGCCTTTATGTGGACTTCCGTTTAGAGAAATTGGCTTTTTACAATTAACTGCATCATCATACGTTCTAAAAATACTGTGGTTATTGAGACCATAACTGGTTTCTATAATCCTTGGTCTGATTTTGTTATATTCCTCTTGACTTAATTCCCTTATTGCCATTACTTTAATTTCCCCCCACATTCATTACAAAACTTCGCACCATCCGGCACCGCTCCACCACATACCGGGCAAGAACTACCACTGACATCAGTCTTTTGTATAAAACGGTCATTGGCCTTAGCATTGAGTCCAATATCCGAACGTTGGACAAGGCTATCTTCTACAATAACATCTCCTGTACATTTACCATCAATATCACAATAACTCAAAAGATTACTTCGTTGTATGATGGAATCCTTGATTGATACATTAATCACTTGATTCACATTATTTTTCCCGGTGATTTTTGCTTCAATTGCTAATAATAGTTCACGACCAAACTCAGCTAATAGGCCTGTTAGTGATTCTGCGGTTTGAGTTGCTGCAAAAAGTTCGATACTTTGATTTTTACTTGAAATCGTGATTTTAATTACAATATCATAGTTGTTGATTTTGGTTTTTCCATAATACCATATCTCACAAGTTTTACCATCTTTCGTATGGAGTGAGCGAATATGTTTTACATTGTGTTTCTGTATTACCCCTTGTGATATAGTTTTTAGTGAGTCAATATTAAAACCTGTATGGATTTGAAATATCTTACTATCTCTGTTTGGTAATTTTTTAACGAACTCTTTTAATCTTCCAATGTTGATGTCAGAATCTGTTTTTATAATTGGACAAACTACATTGATCCTCTTTGGTTCCATCCAAGTTGTTTGAATATGCCCTTTTGCATCACCGTAATTTATCTGGCATTTAATTTCTGTTCCCTTGGAGCACATCATTGGGTCAAAATAAACTGCAACGCTTTTTGATAAACTGTTATTGATATTTCCAATTATTATTTTTCCATTCTTTATTGGATAGTCTGGTTCGTACCGATCCATTCTTAATAAAACTTCATCAAAATAAAAATCGATATTTACATCGTTTATTACAAAAATTGTGGTGTTGGTAATAGACATTTTTAATCGGATAAAACCTTGATAGAATTCGGTTTCACGGGATATAGAAATGTTAGATTCACTATTTTCGATATGATTGAAGGATTTATCCCTCTTATGTTTTGTAGGAATAATATTAGTTTCATTTTGCATAATTTTATTGACTTCAGATGATGACTTTCTTAGCCTTCTCTTTATTAGTACAATGCCCAAGTAAATAACAGAAACCAATCCTACAAAAAATACACTATATTTGTAATTATCATCAAAAGTACTGCTCATACCAGATGTTTCTTCGATGTGTGTAGATTGTTGAATCGTTGGGGTGTAATTTCGATTAAAGAGATATATATCATTTTCAATACCTGCCGCTATGTATAAATGGTTAGCTGAAATTGATACACTTTCAACATTTTTATTCGGATTGTAGGTCCAAATTTTCTCACCATCATGATTGAAGAGAATGATTTTTCCTTCATAAATTGAAGTGCCTGTGTCCCCAGAGACTCTTGTAGATTCAATCATTTCACTTGTCGCCACGTAAGAACCATCAGAAGAAATAAAAACACTAAAAAGACACGGGTTTCCTCTATTATTCATATATTTCCAGATGATTTCACCATCACGGTTAAATAAGTACACATTGCCATATTCACTTCCTGCTACTACATAGAATCCATCATCAGAAATTGCTACACTACATATTGGGTCGGAATCATAACCCCAGAGGAGCTCCCCATCAAGAGTAAAGAGGTAAACATTACCACTATTATAACCATTATTTCCAATTACAATGTACGAGTTATCTGAAGATATCGCTACATTTTTTATACCCGAGTCGAAATTACTATAAGCCCAAATATTTTCCCCATTACGATTGAAGAGATAAATGCGATGAGGAGAAGTAATTACTGCATGGGATCCATCATCTGAAATAGCTATGCCTGTTGTTCCAAAATCGTCTGGCTTAAAACTCCATAAAATTTTGCCATCATGATTGAAATAGTATGCATCACCATCATGGCTCATGATTATTAAATAAAATCCGTTATTTGAAATTACAACTTCATGAATATAATTATTTATGTTATAGCTCCATAATTTCTCACCATCATGATTAAAAAAATGGACTGTATTATTACCAATTGCTGCTATAAAAACCCCTTTCTTAGAGATTGCGACTTTATTAATCGAATCATCTATTTCGTAACTCCACAGTTTCTCGCCTTCGTTGTTGAACAAGTAAACAATTTTGTCTTTGCTACCTGCTGATATATAGTAACCATCAGTCGAAATAGAAACACTATTAATACTTCCACTTGTTTTATAACTCCAGACTAAGTTATCTGTTGTTTCTGTTGCCACAACAGAATTAATCAGACTTATAATAAATATTGCAGAAAGAAATAATTTTACAAAAATTATGATTTTCAAGTTTAATCTTTCACTCCACATATTTTCACATAAAAAATACTTACGAGGTGATATAATCTTTATAGTCAGTTTGATAACAATATATTGGTAATTCAATATTACTTACTGGAATTTTATTTTTGTATTTGAAAGTCTTTTCAAATAATCGAGTCGACTTATTTTCTTTAATTATTTGTTCTTTTTCTTCAATTGATTCTAACCTTGAAATAAACCATTTATAATGGAGATGGTCTAATCGGTGAGTATCACGACAAATTGGACACGGAGAGAATTTATTGTCTTTGATTATAGCTGTTTCATATGCTTCTTTTATCACAGATTTTTCTTTTTCCATCCATTCAAAATGCATGGTATTACTTTCTTTATGTATTTTTTTACATATAGAACAATGATATTTATCGTATGAATTTTCTGGATCTTGTATTATGAAAATTAATGTTGGATTTATCTCTGAATTTTGAGTTGTTTCTTTTTTCATAATAGAAATTGATATGTCGGCTGTAATTATTACTCCAAAAACCGATACTGGAGATCCAGGACTTGATTCTACAACCTCTATTATATGAGTAATATTATTATCACTATTTTTTATAATTATATCTGGTGAATATAAATTATCTTTCCTTGTATTAGTATTTTGAATATCTGGTAGCTGATTTCTCCCCTGATTAAATTTATCCATACTTTTGTCAGATGTGTCTATATGTACACAATTTGATCCAAATTTTTCACGACAATATTTTCCGATTTCTTGAACAGTATCTTTATGCCATCCCATAGCAATATGCCTCAATAATAGTATAACACAAAATATTCTTTTTGTTGTTTAATGTTCGCGACTGATTTTCAACTTTTCGGGAAGAGTTTAAGTTTCCCCCTGCATTTCCGAGCATGAATCCTTAATTGATACAATAATTACTTGATTTACATTATTTCAATACTTCATCTCCTTGAATATATACATTTTCGCAAAGATAATACTATATTTTTATAATGGTTGATAAAGTTAATTCATTTAAAATTAAATATTCCTTCTCTCAGATGATTGTTATTTTTTCAGTATTAGAAAAACTCTTCCCTGAACCTCCCAACCTTTTCCCTCACAATCTCACTCTGATACTCAAGTTCCTCCTCCACTTCATCCATATCAACCCGCTCAACAATCCTCAGTGCATCCCCTATCGCATCAGACTCAGACGTAGTAACCGAATGGCATGCCTTCATAATAAACAGGTCAGTAAGTGACACGATCCAGATACTAAAACCATTGATCTGCTCTTCGATCAACCTTGCAAACATAGACTGTGTCAGAGCAACATCACCTATAGTACCATACGAGATATCAATATACAGATTCCTCTTAAAATCGATAAACCTCCATACATTTGCACTCTTCCTGACCTCAAACCCCTGAGCTGAAAGAGCTTCGGCAAACCAGTAGCATTCTCCCTGGGTAGTAAACACAAATTCAAGGTCCCGGGTAGATTTTTTCAATCCATGATATAACAGTGCCGTACCCCCAACTGTAATAATCCGCGGCTCATCCTTGAGATTTCCACAGATAATACCCAGTTCCTGTTTAACACTTTCCCATGTTCTAAATCTCAATAATATCACCAAAATATTTCCTTAACCCCTCACCATGCACAGGCAGCAGATGATAATCACGGTACACCTTATAAAAATCATCAAAAGTGAAAGCGATACGAACATTCCACCGCTCCTCTATCCTCTCTAAAAAAGACCGCTTTATCAGCTGCCTGAACTTACGGACTGGAAAAATATTATCCTCAATTACATTCCCCTCAATGTTAGGAGGATACTGCCGGGACAGCACCTTGAAAAAAGCATCATTGTGCTCCAATTTATTTGCCACGTCGATAAGTGCAAGTAAACTGTAACCTAATCCAGCTTCTAAAGCAGTATTGATCAGTTCATTAAAATCAATTCCATCTGCATTGTTGATCAATATGGTTGGAATGTCAATAATATAGTCCTTATCACATGAACTTAACATCAGGATAATCTGTTTGGATGTTACAGATATTTCATTATTTAAGTCAATATCGCTTACCATAGATCACTTTCCTTTTCAAGGAGCAAACAACGCATTCGCCCCAGAATATCTACTGCTTCAACTCTTCCTTGATCTGCTTGTCAAGTTCCTGCTTATCGACTGACTCACCTTCGATCTCAGCCATCAGTTCGGCTCTCAAACTGTCCTGCACATCAGTCAGTTCCTGGCCACCGCTCATAGCCGCATCCATAGCCGAGGTCATGGTATTGGTAGCAACATTAACTTTCTCCATGCTTGTCCTGATATTTGTTATCGCACCTTCAAGCTGTCCGGTATTGATACCCAGCTGTTTCTGGTATTTACCAAGGTCGTTCCCGATCTCCACTACTTCTTTCAGACCCTGCTGCATTTCTATGACATCGGTCATACTCTGTGCCATCTCTACCATATTGCTTATAGTGCCTACCTGCCCGTCAAGCATGCTGTACCTGCGTGAAGATACCCTGTACTCCCTATCATTACCGGATGCGAGGGCTTGTTTTGATTCTTCCCTGGCTCTGTCCTTCTTTTTCTTTAGCTCATTTTCCCTGGCTGAAAGCCGCTGCTCATGGATAGACAATTTTGTCTTCAGTTCATCCGGCGATATTTTTTTACTTAACAGTCCCATTCAAAGTTCCTCCTCCATCTTTTTTTGTTTAGCATACCTAATACATATCTTGACAGCCTCAGAGGTGTTTATTGCCATTCCGCGTTCTACAAGAGTATCAAGGTAATTTTTCAAATCCTCGGACACCCTTGCACTGATTGCATGTGATCTTCTGGTGATGTGACTACCTCCTTGTCTTCAATTGTATACAATAGAAAACATTATATATAATATTTTCCATTAGTAATACTAAGGAGGTTTACAGAGTATGGCCCAGAAATGGTTGCGAGATGTAAGTGATATTGCCAGGAATATACCGAAAAACCAGGTGGGTGGTATCCTTAAAAAGGACCTGATCATCCAGCCCAATGAAAAAGCTGTGATAGTCAAGAACGGCGAGGTAACAGATGTACTGGACAGCGGGAAGATCCGTGTTGGTGGATTGCTGAAACCAGGGAATTATTTCAAGGACGTGGATGTAGTTATTATGGACACTTCGCCTAAAGACCTTAACTGGAACATGGGTGAACTCTGGACTGCAGACAAACAGAAACTTGTGTGCAGCGGATTAATACGTTTCAAGATAGGGGATATAAAACGATTCTTTTCAATGGTATATGCTTATTCAACACCTGATAAGAAAGGTGAACGTGCCCTTGGAGTCCGGGATATATACACACGCCTGCAGAGCGAGGTATTGACCCGGGTACTTGAACCTGAGGTCAGCCGCATACCTATGGAAGACATATACGGCAACCGTGACCTGCAGATCACCATCGAGAATGAACTGGAATCCCAGCTTGAACAGACACTGGATATGTGGGGCCTGGAATTATTGAAACATACGGCAGAGTGGGACCTGGGCGAATACAAGACTGTACTTGATGCACACCAGAAGTTCCAGACTGGGGAAGAACTGGCTGAACTTGATACTCTCGCAGAGGAAAAGAAGCATGAAGACATTGGTAGGGTGGATGTGGCCAAGGTGCGTGCCGATCATGCGCCCAAATCTGTTGAAAAGGATTTCAGGCGGGAGCAGGAGCTTAAAGATGTCCAGGCACAGATTGAAAGAGAGCAGCGAGAGGATGAGGCAGACATCAAGGCGGCCCGTGAGGCATTGAAGCTAAAGGAGGAGATGCACCTTGTAAAGGCCAGGGGTATGCGTGCCGGGCTTGAGGTTGAGCAGGATATGAAGGACAGGGAGCACGGCCGTGATATGGAGTATATGAAGACTGTTACTGGGGCGGGCGGTGCTGATGTTGCGAAGACCATAAGCGAGGGGCGTGAGTTGAGTAATCTTTCGGCTGCACAGATCGAGGCGCTGGCAAAGGTTAGGGAGAGTGAGGCACGGGCGAAAGAGGATAAGGTTGAGTTCATGAAGGAGGTCGAGGAGCGGGAGCGTGAGGATGCTTACCGCAGGCAGGAGCTGGATGCTAAGTTGATGGATGCGGCCAAGCCGATATCGGCAGGGGCAGGTGCAAAGGTGAGGAAGTGTCCACACTGCGGGGCTATGGTGTCGGTGCAGGCGAAGTTCTGTGGGGAATGTGGGGGGATGATGGGATGATGGGATGATTTTATTTAAAATAAAAATCTGTTCAAGTAAATTTAAATAATTTGTTAACATCAGTAATTTGGTAATTGATAAAATGATGTATAAGAGATTTTTAAAATTCTTTATCTTTTTTTTTCTAATTAGTTATACAGTGATAAATGTATGTAGCTGTGAAGTGCTAATTAATGAAGGCACTTACGACACTCATACATTAAGAGTTGGCGAGTCATTGTCTTCAGTGAACGGTTTATGTATAACTGCAATGGAAATTGATGTAGATGGTGGAGAAGTTTGGCTATCTTTAACAGAAGATGGTGAAGAGTTACATAATGAAGTTGTACAAGTTTACACTTATTTTAGTTATGAAGGGCACGTTACTGTATCTTTCTATATCACTGAAGTGAGCCCAATTTCTTTTACTAATACCGTATCATTTTCTAATTTTTATGTATATGATAATGCTATTGAATACGTTACGGCTATTGCTACTGTATCCCCTTATGGAACACTTGGAGTATCTGCATCACCAGAAGGTACTACAATATATTTAGATGGTTATTTCCAAGGTTATACTACTTCTTCGGGCTGGTTTTGGATCAATAATGTTCCAGTTGGTTCACATGAAATAAAATTAATGAAAGATGGATATAATGACGTGATTAGGACGGTCTACGCCGCTATTGATGAGACTGCATATGTTTCAGAAACACTAACTGGACAGACAGGCTCAATTAGTGTTTCATCTTACCCAAGTGGAGCAAATGTATATCTGGACGGTACATATAAAGGAACTACTCCATTAACAATTCCAGATTTGTCTATTGGTTCATATGTAATTAAAATAACTAAGTCTGGTTATAATGACATTTTCAAGAAGGCTACTGTAAGTTCAGGAGAAACCGCAACAATCTCTGCAAGTTTAAATACTCTAACAGGTAGTATTTATGCAAATTCAGAACCAAAAGGTGCCAAGATATATCTTGATGAAAATTACAAAGGTCAAACACCTCAAACAATTTTAAATGTTCCAATCGGCGAACATACACTCAAATTCTCGAAAAATGGATATGAAGAGATATCCCGTACAATTACTGTCGCTTCAGATCAAACAACAACGTTTTCAGAAAGTTTAACTGGTGAAACGGGTAGCATATCTGTGTCTTCAAACCCAAGTGGTGCCAAGGTTTATGTTGACGGAAGCTATAAAGGTCTTACTCCTAAAACCATTTCTGATGTTCCTGTTGGTAAACATGTTATTGTCTTATCAAAGTCTGGTTATGAAACTGCTTCCTCAGAAATAACTGTAAGTTCAGGACAAACTAAATCTCTTTCCGGATATTTACCCCTAAACCCAATTCTCATTATTGGTGGAGTTTCGCTTTTATTGTTAGCCATTATTGGAGTGGTTACAGTAAGAAAAAAGAAGAAAAACAGTGCTTTATCTGGCAACAAGATATCTTCAACTCCAATTAACACTCAGCCTTCTGTTAAACAGGTACAACCAGTATCTATTGTCAATACAACTGAAAATCTAAAAGATAAAGGCACAATCGAAATTAAATCCGCATTCCAATACCAAGGTGCAACAATCAACTACAAAGTTAAAATAATAAACCATACCCCTGAACCTATCAGCGATATAAAAATCCAGCTTTTCGTTCCTGATGTCTTCATGCTCACCCAAAAGGAAAAGTCCATCCCTATGCTTGAACCCGATGAAAGCAAAACCGTCACCTTCGACATCCGTCCCACAGGCGAATGCGGAGACTGCGCAGTATCAGGCCGGATGAACTACTACGACTACGGCACCAAGAAGCGCCAGGACATTGACATCAAAAAGAAGATGATAAGCATTGTCTGCCCGGTCCTGAAAAGAAAAGAGATTGACGAAGACGGATGGAGAAACGCCACCGAAGAACTGATAAAAGCAGAAGAGAACACCAAAGACCTTGACATCCCTGCAGAGAACCTGTTCAATATAGCCACCCGTGTACTAAAAGATATGAGCATGTATATGATACCGCCGGAGATCACATCCACACCCCAGTTATTCACAGGTGTGGGCATGTTCTATGCAGATGGTGCTGCCGGACTGCGCTATGCCGCCTATATTGAAGTGGTGGGCGGTCGCAAATCCAGGATGATACTGAAGGCATGGGCCGAAAAAGAGGAAGCTCTGACAGGTTTCTATCACAGGATTCTGGATGAGATAGAGAAAAGGCTTGACATCAAGATATTCATTGATGAGGGGATAATCCAGTATCATGTACACAAGACCGAAATAAAAGACAACATCATCCAGCGCTCGAACATCGACCTCGGCAGCAGGGCACAATGTCCTAAATGTGGCAGGGAAGTAGAAGCTAACGAGAAGTTCTGTCTTGAGTGCGGGGCTAAATTATAACACAAAGGATGGAGTCAAATATGTTTGAACGCATTAAGAAATTTATTAAAAATGGTTACTACGACGTAAAGTTGCATACCAGAAAAAGAATGATAGAACGGAATATAAAGATAAGGGAGGTAAAAGAAGCTATTGAAAATGGTGCGATAATTGAAGAATACTTAGATGATAAACCACTGCCGAGCTACCTGATATATGGAAAAACATCACAGATGAGACCAATTCATGTCGTGGTAGCTGTTGATGAGGAGGTTGTAGCAATAATTACAGTTTATGAACCAGACCCGGATAAATGGATTGACTTTACAAAGAGGAGGTAGATATGCCAAGATTAAAAAAATGTCCTGATTGCGGTGGAAAAATGGAACGAAGTAAAACCAATTTTATCACCGAATCTGAACAAGGATTAATTGCAATTGAAAATGTTGATGCAGATATTTGCACAATCTGCGGCATGGAATACTTAACAGCAGAGTCGGATGAATACATAGAAAAAACAGTGGAAGAAATATCTGTAAAAAAAATAGAATCTCATCAAGAATCGGTATTTCGAATCGCTGCGAAAGCATAGTTTCTTAAGTAGCGTTGGTAGTAGATGCAAACCTTATGGATATGGTAGCCGTAGATTCTGAAAATGCAATAGTGAAGGAGCACCCTAATGGCGGTAGGAAGATTGGGTCTAATTAAAAGTACTACCTTGAGTATGAAGCAAAATTGTGAGAGGTGAAACATTATGATAATACGAATGCGTTCTGCGGTGCACACCTTTGCGATGGGGATGATTACCTTACTGCTGTTAGCAGAACTCGCAGGCACAGGCGCGGCATCTCCCACATTGTCGAATTCAGGAGGTGGATCATGGGAGGACTATGAGGAGATAAGCGTACAGGAAAATAGTGGAAAAACCCTTGTAGATTTTCAAGTGCTTGTAGAACTCTCAGGAACGAATTTTCCACTTGAAGCAAAACCCTATGGTATTGACATAAGATTTGCAGATGAAAATGGTAAGGAACTCACTCACTGGATCGAAGAGTGGGATTACAGCAGCAAGAAAGCAATAATATGGGTGAAAGTACAAAGAATCCCGGCAAATGGTGAAACCAGATTGCTGATGTACTATAACAATCCGTCAGCAATCGAAGTAAGTAGTGACGAAGCAACATTTAATTTCTTTGATGATTTTGACGGGACCGAAATAGACGAATCGAAATGGCATATAAATTACGGAAAACCTTCAGTTTCTGATAGTGTTTTGAGTTTAAATGGTGATTGTATTGTATCTGAGAAGGTCGAAGCCTTTGGATATGATTATATTTTCGAATCATTTTCAAAAGTAAGCGATACTGGCAATCTGCCAAGGTCCTTGCTGCGTTCAACGAATGACTATAATATACTTGATGCAAAAGACAGATTTGAGTTTGGCAGCTGGGAAACTACAGATGAAATGCTTTTGGTAACACTTAATGATGAGATATTTCATTCGAATACAAATAACGAAAGATTCCCAACTTCCTTTGAAGTTCTTGGAATGACAAGGTCATCAGAAAAAATAGAGACATTCCGGCAATATGATCCTAAAATAGCAGTAACAAAAAATATACCAAATGACCAACTCTATTTGCAATTATATTCATGGGGTGGCGAAATCCATTATATTGATTGGGTTCGTGTCCGTAAATATACTTCTCCGGAACCTACAGTTATAATCGAAACTGAAAATCCACTTGGTCCAACCTCTTCTGGAACTTTGCAAATACAATCCGGCTGGGTGTTGATCGGTAGTATAATAATTATTTTACTGTTAATCGGTTCAGTCCTTTTATATATGCGAAAGCCTGGAACAATTGAGAAACCTGCGACCAATGGCACAGTACAATATATACATATAGGCGATAAAATTGGCAGTCAAGTAAGTGATTCCGTAATCCAGCGTTCCAATTTAGGAGCAGGTAAAATTACGTGTTCAAATTGTGGTAAGGAGGTTGAGGGTGATGAGAAATTCTGCCTTGAATGCGGAGCGGAATTGTGACACGTTTCATAACTGAAAAATTAGAATATCATCCTTTCTTCAATATGTTTATTAAATCTTTAACTATTGTAGAAAATACAATGTTGGTATTGATAACAAGCTCCATCTATACCAGCTTCTTGTACACCTTATCCTACATTCCTTTCCTGACTTTCCTGCTAAGAGCAATCGCATATTCTTCTGATAAATTGCTCTCTGATGCAAAGGCATTGAGCAGTTCAAATCCAGCTGCGGTTTTTCTTATAGCCTCTGTCATATATGACAAAACAGCAGCAACGGATTTAACAATTTTTGGTAATGACGTACCAACATCAACAGTTGAAAATTTCAAACGTGGAGAGTGAGATTATGAATGACAACGACCAGGGAAAAAAATCACTTGAAAATGTCCAGGCTGAAAATACCGAAAGTGTAGTGAAGAATATAGAATTATCAGATCAAATCCTTGATAAATTGATCCGGAGTTTTGAAAAACCGCATGAACTTCGAAAGTTACGAAAAAAACTATCAACTCTATCCATGGAAGTTCAAGATAAAAACCTTACAGCATTCAAGAAAAAAACTTCTTCATACGACAATTTCATAACTGCTGAAAACCAACTAAAACAAGCATCTGATGAACTTATTTCCGGATTAGGAGAACATTTGAATGGGGAAATTAATGTCAAAAGTATCTCTATTTTAGTTAATAATCTTGAAAACGGCATCAATTCAAGGCTAATTCCAACCGATGAACTGATAAACCAATCCTGGGCATCCAAAAATAAAGAGGAGTCCCGTACTGGATCGATACCACAGGATTTGAAGAACGAATTACATCTTTACCTGAACATGCTTCAGACCAAGTACAGCAAGAACAGGCCGGAAATCCAGTTTGGCGGAGATTATGTTGGGGATATGAACTGGAAATATGTCCAGGAACATGACCACATAAAAGCAAAGTCAAGTTCAATGCTTGATGTCCCGCTGGTATTGGAAGCACGCTATCAGCAAAAGGATGTGCGGTTGATCGAGCAAATCCAGAAAGAAGCAAGTAAGGTGAAAAAAGGGCAGCATAAATGTGTATGCCTGATTAACAGGGAATGGGATGATGAAATAAAGGATTTTGCGCTCAGATTTATGCATCCGAACTTTGTCCTGTATCTTCATGACCCGGAGGATGGGCTAATTTTTAATAAGGAAAATGAGATAGCAGAGCATTATTCATTCTGGTTCAACACAGAGCAGGGTATGAAGAAATTGGATGAACTGGTACAGGACTTTATTGAGGACCATGAATACTTTACAGATAATGAGGTCGCAGAAGCAATTGGATTGAATATGGGCGGGGCGAAAAAGATGCTCAAAGGTCTGGTTGATAATGGTGTGATAATTGATGTAAGCTTTGAATCCGAAAAAATCAAGAAATACACAAGAACAAAACCAAAGGATTAAGTAAATCAATATTCTTGATTTTGTAAAATATTTTGGATTATTATTCGATATATATCGAATGGAGTAAATAAAATGCCTGACATTGAAATCAAACGTGGATATGAAGTACTTCCGGACAATAATGTCAGGTTTGGTATCAAGGTTATCAATAACAGTGAATTCCTGATTGTTGACGTGAATGTGATACTGGATTATAGTGAGTCTCTTTTCAAGCTTGATGGTAATACAATCCAGAACCTGGGTATTATTAACCCTACCATTCCCCGCACCGCCGAGTTTATCCTGAAACCACTGGGCTGTATTCACAGGGAAGAGATTGCAGCAACTGTACGGTATAAAGACCATACAGGCAAGAGGCATACACTGGATATGCACCCAAAGGAAGTGCACTGCGTCTGTCCTTTCCTGAAAGGAAAGCCCATGGACAGGGGTGAGTTCTTCGAACTGTCAGAGTCAGGGCATACGGCAGAGGCTGGACTGAACTTCCAGGGCGTAGATGCTGCCCGGCTCACCTCGTTTTTATTGGAGACATGCAAGAGCCGGCATTACAAGGTAGATGAGCATGCAGTTGAGGGCGGGACCATCCTGTACCTTGCCAGCGAGTCCATTGGCGAGAAGGCGTACTATCTTTTAACCGCATATATCAAGGAAACCGGCGGACTGACCCAGGTGATGCTGAGGGCTGTGTCTGATAAATCCCATGGTTTAAACGGGTTTTTGAATGAGATGGTTGGCAGTATCAGGCACATTGTTGGTACGGTGCAGTCTGCCAGGGAGATTGGGGTAATCAGGAAGGAGCAGGTAATCAATATCATTGATTCTGTGGTGCAGAGGACTACCTTTGCAGGTGGTGAAAGGACTGGGGAGGTAAATATTGAAGGGAGTGTTGTACAGCGCACTGAGTTTAAGAGTGATGATGAGCAGAAGCCGAGCCCTATCATTGATGACCACCCCTACATAGAGCAGAGCACTAAGTTTGAGAGTGATGATGAGCAGAAGAGGCGGTGGAGAGAAGAAAAAGAGAGAAAAAAGCGGAAAGAGGAGGAAAAGCAGAGACAAAAGTTACGTACTAATATGCTCATACTAGCAATCGTACTTGGCGCATTACTTCTTGGATTTTGGGTGCTTGTACCGGATTTAAATAAATCCTCATCGCAGACAGATGCACCCACCTCAAGTCAGGATACCGACATCAACTCCAATGACATGGAATATGTAACACAAGGAACTGTTAACCCAACACCGACGACAACAGCTACTGCTACTGAAACTCCAAAGCCTAAACCCACAGAAGTAACACCCATAATTAATACAGTACCCCAGGAATATTTGATCAGAATCAGTACTTACATGTTCATACCCACAGGGGATAAAGAAATAAATGTTGGCGACACCATTCAATGGAGGAACTTCGAAAATACCAAGCAGCCAAGATACCTGGTTAATGAGAATGGTATATGGGAAGAAGATCAATATCTTCCTTATATGCGGTATGTGAGCCATACCTTCAATGAAACCGGTGAATATACTTTCTACCTGAAAGGCAGGGATACAAAGATATTAACCATTACTGTAGTATAATAAATAATGAACAGCAAGATCATCTGTGAAGGGGGTGTCCGAATTGAGGTCCCCCTTCCCGATGATCCATCATGTATTCCATCTTCTTCTGCAGGTGTGTTCTATAACCCTGAAATGGAATTAAACCGTGATATTACCATTTCTGCTGTTGCGTGTTTTATAAAAGATCATGGCCTCGACACTAAAGCGGTTTCCTACGCTGATGTTATGTCAGCCTCAGGCATCAGGGGCATACGTATGGCCACCGAGGTGGGACCCAAGTGCTGCCTGAACGACTGGAAACAGGATGCTTATGAACTGATCCGGAAAAACATCAATCGAAACGGTCTGGAAAATATCTGTACTTCCTCCCGGCAAAATGCAAATACTCTCATGCACCGGAAGTATTTTGACATTGTTGACCTTGACCCCTTCGGCTCACCTGCCCCGTTCCTGGATGCTGCGGCCAGCTCAGCCCGCAGGTTACTGTGCATCACTGCCACAGATACCGCTCCCCTGTGTGGTGCCCACCTGAAATCGGGAATACGCAAGTATGCGGCAGTGCCGTTGAACACCGAATACCACAGGGAGATGGGAGCACGTATCCTGCTAGGTGCGGCGGTACGGGCACTTGCACGCAGGGATAAAGGCGTAAAGGTGCTGTTAACCCATGCAACACGGCACTATGTCAGGGTATATCTTGAGATCATAAAGGGTGTGGCCTCTGCCGATAATGCCCTGGAAAAAATGGGTTTTATCACCCACTGCCCAAATTGCGGATACAGGTCATGGAAATATGGGCTGGCTGCACAGTTGGGATCTATCTGCCCCCACTGCAAAGGGACACTCCAGCCTGCCGGACCACTCTGGCTGGGCAGTATCCAGGAGCGGGATTTCTGTGGGGCGGTGCTTTTCGAACTGGAAACCAGGAAGCCGGGCAAGTGGGAGCAGGCAGTAAAGATCATTGAATTCTGTCGTGATGAAATAGATGTTGTGACCTATTACGACCAGCATTGGCTGTGCAAAAAAAATAAAATCTCGCCCGGACCTATTGATGGACTGATAGAGGCACTGGTATCGGCAGGATTTTACGCTTCACGCACCCATTTTTCCGGGACAGGGTTCAAGACAGATGCAGGGCTTGAGCAGATCAATATATTATTACGTGACCTCACTGACAGAAGGTAGACCAACCGATAGGTTCATGGGTGCGCACATATTATGCCAAATAGTAGAGAACAAAATCCTCCCTTCGGTCGGATTTTCTTGAGTACATCAAGTTATACTTGATATACTAAAACAAAATATATCTATCACAATCTCTATAGAAGTCTATGAACTATGACCAATCCGGTAAAAATACTGAAAAAAAGCACATTCGGGCCAAAACCAAGAATCTCAGATAGCCCTTATGTCAGGCTTTTAGACCTGAAGTCCAGGCCTTATTTCATTGTAGCCTCGGTTGAAGTAGGCAACACTACAACTAAATGCATACTGACAGCTACTAACCTGGAAGATGGCAAGACCAGCCTTGTCAATAAAACTGTGAATATGACACGGGATGTCAGGAGCCCCAGGCCAAACGAAGAGATTTTTGGTAAAACACTTACAGGCATTTCACTTACCAGGGAATCTGTAGCCGAACTGGTACGTGATACCCTGCAAGAATCGCTCAGTACAGCCAACCTTGATATTGAAGAGGACCTGCACTTCGTGGTACGCTCCACCGGAGTTGTTGCTGGTTTTGATTCGCCAGAAGAAGTCGGCCATTTCGTCAAGGCACTGGCAGACGGCTGCATGATGGCCGGGGTACCGCCCAAACACATGATCCCTGCCATGTCCATAGAGAACGTGCCACAGCGCTTCAGGAAATTCAGCTTGATAGAAAAGATCGTGTTCACAGGTGCAGTGGGCGGCGTACTTCCCCCTGTGGGTGCCTCGGGACTTGAGGTGGTCGCCAATGAGATGGAAGGTGAACTGGCCACTGCCGGTATTAAGGAAGGCGCAAAATGGGCTGGCATTGATTTCAGGAATCCCTGTCTCTCCATCGATTTCGGCACAACGCTGGATGGTCGCATCACCAATGACGATACTCCTTATGCCAAGGTTACCGGGAATTTTGCAGGGTATGCCGGTGCCATTCCGGATGCCATTATCCAGGGCACACATCTTGTGGATGAAAAGGTAGGTACTGCCCTTGACCTGTTTAAAAACAAACCAGTGGGACTACTCACCTGGATGAAGCGGGGGAAGGTTATCAAAGAGTATACCAACAAGATACATGAACTGATATCAATTGAGGTAATTCCCGCAAATGTGGACAAGTACGGCAGCGTACCTGTCAGCCCGAAAACAGCAAAGGAGATCGGGGTCACCCTGATTGGGTGTGATGTGGGTAAAAACGGTTCCGACCTGGAGAAACTATCAAAGATAGGGGGCGAAGTGTATGAAAAATATGGGTTGGAGACACTGTTCGCTATAGTGGATATGGTGTGTGCTATTATGGTGAAACGGCTTGTGAAAGTTGCATTGGATGAGAACCTTGTCACAGAGAGGACTGCCATGGGGTTGACGGGAAGGGCAGCCATTACCGGATGCAAGCCCAAATTGATACTCAGCCAGATCAATAAACTGGGCATATTCGATTCACCTGAGGAACATATTGCATTTATCGATGATGGTCTTGCCAGGGGAGCCGCGGTAATGGCCAGATGTATGAATTCACTTGGTACGCCTAAAAATCCCCTGGGTGGTTCCAGATATGGGAAATGTGTCCTGCGGGAACGCATGAAACTCCAGGGTGGAAACATGAATGAAAAAGAAATGAAGAAAATGACTGCCGAAGAGGCACAGGTTAAACGATCATCAGCATAAAATATAATAATCTTGAACTATCATCAGCATAAGGAAGAATTATTTTGAACGATGAACGCAAAAAGGCATTGTTAATGTTAGGCTGCCCTGAAGTTCCGGTGCAGACCAGCCTGGCTATCTATACCTTGGACCTGCTGGTAAAAAGCGGTGCCATGGTAACCATTGCAGGTAACAATGCAGCACTGGGACTGGTCCTGACCGCCGACCCTGCCGGACATTATATTAAGGATACGGCCGACCTTGATGCTACTATCGGCGCTCTTGCCGAAAAAAGGGTTGATGCAGATATATGTTACGTGTTCATCCATAATGATGCAGGGGTATCGTATCTTGCCACGGCAGCCGCATTAATAAGCGGTGAGGCCGTGGGTATAATATTCGGGAACGATGCCCGGACCCTGGCACAGCAGTGTGATGATGCAGGCTTGGAAAATATCTGGGCCAGGGCTGTGCATAATCCAAAACCAATAATATCAAAAGTAAACAGGGAGGTAGAACGTTGGGCTGCATCGAACAGTTGAAATATGAGATTTTACTATCCAAAGCAAGATTCAAGGAATGCTCGGCATTCATCAGTTCAAACTATGATGAATATTACCAGGTCCAGCCCGGGTATCGCATGATGAATGTGTTCATTATAGGTGTTCCGCCAATCTATGTGGCAGTAGATGGCGATAATATAATATTTCCATATACAAAACCATGTCACGGTACATTCGTGGTCACAATTCCCAGTCCCGAAGATGTGGAGAAAATCAAAAAAACGGGCGAACCGGTTAAGTAAAACCCACGACCACACATGACTCTATATGCTGGCATGGGTCGAATGTTCGAGTGCCCACCTGATAAATCCGGGCGTGGGAAATTCATGTATGGTCGTGGCGATTATCATACCCTTTCCGTACTTGATCTCTACTAATACTACTTCATTCGAATCATTGAGCAAAATACATTCACCATCTGCCGAGCAAAAGAAGCCGTCACATTCCAGTGAGGTGTCACCTGCTAAAAGCGATACATCGCTCTGGCAGCGCGGGGACAGTTCAACAGGACCATACCGCTGGATATATTCAAGGTTGACTGGCAGCCATTCATAATTATGTGATTCTGTCAGGGCACCGTACACCAGCAGCATACCCCCGTTTTTAATAAATTTCTCTATCCTGTGGCTGCTGCGCATCAGGGAGGATAATGTATTGGAATAATCAGGATTGGCGAAACCGGTTGGTATGATCAATAGTTTGAATTCAGGTAAAAATGGCGTGCCAAGGGATGCGGGATGTATTAACTTGCAATCAAAACCGTGCTCAGTAAAGAACTTTTCAAAAAGCAGTTTTGTATCCCATAGCAGTCCGATATCGGTCATAATATTATATATTATTCACCGGATGTAAATAATTTTCTTGTTGCATTTGATGGATAACACTACATACTTGTGTTGTTGAAGGAAACATATATGAATAGTGGGGTAGTATGCAGGTTATAAAATATAGGAGCATAAAAATGGGAATCAGACCAAGTTATATCAAGACTCTTGCACTCCAATTAATAAATGAAAAAGGCGACCAGTTCACTGGTGATTTTGAGGATAATAAACCTCTTGTCACCCAGTTCACCAATGTTCGGAGCAAGGTTATAAGGAACCGGATTGCCGGATACATCACAAGGAAGAAGAACCGACAGGCAAAATAATAGTATAATGTAGGTGATCCTGCTATGCTGGATGGCGTACTGGCTGCATTGATAACACCTTTTACTCCTGATGACAGGATTGACAAAGGGGGGATACAGTCTAACCTGGATTTTCTGGTGGAGGGAGGTATTTCAGGCGTCGTGCCCTCGGGGACGACAGGAGAGTCTGCTACACTTACATTCCAGGAACATAAGGAGATCATTGACATAACTGTGGAGTATAGCCAGGTGCCGGTTGTTGCCGGCACAGGGTCCAACAGCACAGTCGAAGCCCTGGAATTAACCAAATATGCTGCTGATGTGGGGGCTGATGCAGCACTATTGATCACACCCTATTATAACAAGCCCAATGATGATGGGCTGCTTAAACATTTTACTAAGATAGCTGATAATGCGGATATTCCGCAGATATTATATAATGTGCCAAGCCGGACATGCCTTAACATGAAGGCTGAGATTACTGCCCAGCTTGCCTGTCATCCTAATATCGTAGGGATAAAGGAGGCCAGTGGAGACCTGGACCAGATATCTGATATTATCAGGCTGACCCGGGATGAGGATTTTATTTTGTTATCAGGAGATGATGCCATGACATTGCCCATTATGGAACTGGGCGGAGTTGGGGTGATAAGTGTGGTGGCAAATATCGTACCTGGGAAGATGACGGCTATGGTTACGGCTTTCAATGAAGGGGACCTGGATGAGGCAAAGAGGCTGGAAGCACAGATTGCACCGCTTATCAAGGCATTGTTCCTTGAGACCAACCCCATACCTGTGAAGAAGGCGGCCGAACTGGTAGGTCTTGCTGCTGGACACTTGAGGCTGCCACTGGCGCCCCTGGGTTCCGGGAACGAGGCAAAGCTGGTGGCTGAATTAAAATCAATCGGGGCGCTGTAGTATGATACGCACCGCCGTCACCGGTGCATGCGGCAGGATGGGCACCCTGATCATCCAAAATATCCTGGACAACGGGGATATGGAACTTTCTGCGGCATTTGATATTGCTAATATCGGCATGGATGTGGGTGAGGCCATCGGGACAGGGCACCTGGATGTGCCGGTATCAGACCCCGCCGATATGGAATCCGTGATAAAGGATACTGGCACGCAGGTAGTGATCGATTTTACTATAGCTGTAGCAGCGGCCGGAAATGTGGTCAGGGCTGCCAATGCCGGGGCAAACCTGGTGGTGGGCACTACTGGTTTTAATGAGGAGCAGACACGGCAGATGCACCAGGCCATAAGGGATAATGGTGTGGCTGCGGTCATATCGCCCAACTTTGCAGTGGGTGTTAATATTTTTTGGGAACTGCTAAAGGAAGCTGCCGGGTCCCTGGATGGGTTTGATGTGGAGATCATCGAGGTCCATCACAATCAGAAAAAGGACGCACCCAGCGGCACTGCGGTAAAGGCGGCGCAGGTTATCAGTGATGTGCTGGGCGGCAGGGAGTATGTGTACGGGCGGCAGGGACTTGCGCCAAGGGGAGATGAGATCGGTATTCATGCTGTAAGGGGAGGCGATGTGGTTGGGGACCATACTGTGTTGTTCTTTGGCGATGGTGAGCGTATCGAGATACGGCACCAGGCCCACAGCAGGCAGGCGTTTGCTGGCGGGGCTGTGAGGGCTGCACATTGGGTGATGGAGCAGGGGGCCGGGGTGTACGGTATGGCTGATGTGCTGGGGCTGGGTAAGTAAGGGCGCGCCGCCACAGCAAAGACATTGTAACCTTAACTTTGCGTCCTTTACTGTGTAATATTTCATACATCATATATTTTAACAGCTATGGCGCCCCCCGGCAGCACCCACCAACACCCGAGGCCACCGCCCGCACACACCTCTCACAACCCACGCTCAACGCATGTGCAGAAAGGAAGCAGGCTGGAATTATTTCAATTTCAGTATTAACCGCAGATAAACACAGATGAACGCAGATAATGGCAATTATGGATCTTAATTTTGATTATATGGCTTAAATTTAAATATAATTAAATTTCAGCCACAATATCTGCGTTCATTCGCGTTCATCTGTGGTTCGAAACTCGCATGAATCCACAAGGCTGGCTGCCTCTTTGCCTGATATAACTGGCAGTTTCATACTTCAACCGCTAATGTATGAAAACTAAATTCCTGGATATTTGCAATACCGGAAATTACATCTTCGGTTTCGTCTTCAAGACACATCTCGATGACTTCATGGATGTTCATGAGTGCCTCATCGAGGGTCTCTCCTTGAGTATAACAACCTCTTAAAAGCGGACACTCTAATACATAAGATCCATCTTCATCTTTTTCTACTATAATTGGAAGATTTATTTTCTTTTTGCTTGATTTCATTGTAGAATTAACCCTCAATAAGAACCCAATCAACTCCCCATAAGGAAATTATATCATACTTCCATAACCATAAGAAAACCATAATTCCCATTAAACAACGGAGACAATCCCATGAACAGCACAAAACCCGGCAAGGTATATCTCGTAGGCAGCGGTCCCGGAGACCCCGAACTCCTGACACTAAAAGCGCGCAGGCTAATAGACGAAGCCGACGTTGTGGTATACGACCAGCTTCCCGGCGGGCAGATACTGTCAAGCATACCAGAAGGGACAGAAAAGATAGATGCCGGTAAATATGCAGGCAGCCACACCATCGAAGTGGAAGCGGTATAGAATATATAGGGAACTTAGAAAATCCGGTAATCGTAAGGATTAATCCGTTTTTCCATTATTTGTATATCTTTTTCCTATGCCCTATATTTATGACAAGAATAACCAGATTCCCCTCATCGATATCTAAAATAACCCTATAGTCACCCACCCGCAACCGGTATCCGGGATCACCAACAAGCTTGGTCACATGGGCCTGTGGCCGGATCTTTATTCGTTCTAATGTTGAAATAATTCTTTCCCGGACGTTTTTTTCAAGTTTTTTTAATTGTTTTAATGCACGATCTGAGAATATGATCCCGTATGTCATAATCCCAGCTCTTTCTTGACCTGTGCAAGTGTGTGGACCTTTCCGGCTTTTATTTCATCACGGGCTTTTTCGATATCTCTTTTTGTCTGGTCGTTCAATTCCTTTGTGTCTTCTATCAGGTCCCAGATAACTTCTTCGTATGTTTCCCTGTCGAAGAGTTTTCTTTTGATTAGTTCATTGTGAAGGACGTTGCTTACCTGTATTGTGGTCATAGTGGATTATAATACATTATAGCATTAGTATTTTTCGCATTTTGGGTTTGGTTAATCTTTTTGTGCTGGTGCGGGAAAAAGCCTCATACCTTGCTCCACATCACGAACAGGGGCGCGCTGCGTTTGGGGAGTACTGCCGGAAGATGGGTTTTGGGGTTGATGGGGGGGCGGGGGGTGGTTATGGGAACTGCTTGGTCAACGACCCTGCTTTACAAAAGCAGGGCATATTTTAGGGCGCATAAAATAGTTAGAAAAAAGCAGGCATGAGCTTAATCAAATAATATTCTAATTAAGTCCTTTTTCAATTGCTTTTGCAACCTCTATTATCTCATCACCGTACATACTATTACTACTAGCATCTGAATAACCTGAATATATATAAACCACATAATTTTTTGAAGTAAACCATAAAGAGGAATTTTGAATCATGAAAGAATTATCACCGACAAAATTTGTCTTTAATTCCACTCCCCCTTCAGTATAAATTGATTCCATTGATTCCATTGTGGAAAAATATTCTTCCAATCCAGAATTAGAATCTAACTCCTGAATAAAAATAGCCGTTAAGTGACTTTTATCTTCCTTAGCAACAAGGAATGAAGTTGAGATTCGTTTCTTTCCTTCAGGAATATCTCCTTCATATTCATTATCACTGTCAGCATAAACACCAAAAATTTTGGAATTAGAATTTAAAGGAGAATAATTTATGTCGACAAAATCTCCTTTAGATATTGCATAAGTCGTGTAATCGCTGATTAAATATCCCTTTGGAAGATCGCTTGGTTTAATAAGAGGTTCTGACGATTGCGAGTCAATTGAACTTTTTAAATTTGTTTTTTCTTCACCGGTACATCCAGAAATTAAAACGATACCTATTATCAAAATACAAATTATCAATAATTTCTTCATTTGAATCATCCCATATAATTTATAATTATAATTGTTAACTCGTTAATAGAGTTTTCCATTTAGTTCATGCACATGATTTTGAAGAAAGAGGATGCGCAATTTAGCCATTTCGGTAGAGTCACTATACCCCGGACTTAAGTCCAAGGCCTGTTTATAATACTCCACATCACGATTTTTTATCTTGTCTGGCGATATAATTCTCAACAACTTCCCAGCCATGACCAACACTTCCATGATAGCAACTTGGAGCCCATAAACTCTTTTCACACCATTTTTTCAGTTAAGGGAATTCCTCCCGCAATATCCTACTGGTTCTACCTTTAAGCCTCTTAGAAATAAAACTTACGGAATACTTTGGCGGATATTGAATAAAAAGATGGATATGATCACTAATTACTGACATATCAATAATCTTAATATCAAGCTCTCTGCAAGTCTTCCTGATAATTGCTTCAGCCAACATAGCCACATCGCCAACTAGCACTTTGCCCCTGTACTTGGGAGAAAACACATGTGATCCGTAATCAGCGATACAGTATGCCTGTCATGTCTTAATTCCTTTGACATGACAATTGTAGATGCGGCTGAAATATAAGAATCAACGGGAAGAGTCTCGTGAAAGTATTACTACCCTTCTCACTCACCCCCCCACACAATCTCCACACCCAGCCCCGCAGCATCCACAGCCCTGTACGCCAGCAGCCGGACCATAGGCTCCTTGCCCACCGCATCCAGGTGTCAAATCATCACACACCCTTCCTAAAGTACCATGGACCTACAAAAATATTTGAAACCATTCACCTTCCCATCAGGAAATTATATCATATTGCCAGAACCATAAGAAAACCATAATTCCCATTAAACAACGGAGACAATCCCATGAACAGCACAAAACCGGGCAAGGTATATCTCGTAGGCAGCGGTCCCGGAGACCCCGAACTCCTTACACTAAAAGCACGCAGGCTCATAGACGAAGCCGATGTTGTGGTATACGACCAGCTTCCAGGCGAGCAGATACTGTCAAGTATACCAGAAGGGACAGAGAAGATAGATGCCGGTAAATATGCAGGCAGCCACACCCTCAAACAGGAGCAGATAAACCAGGTGCTTGTGGATAAGGCCAGAGAGGGGAAAAAAGTAGTCAGGTTAAAAGGCGGCGACCCCTATGTGTTCGGCAGAGGCGGTGAAGAAGCGCAGGTACTGGTGAGCCACGGCATCAAAGTGGAAGTCGTGCCAGGTATCACCTCAGCCATAGCAGCTCCTGCCTATGCAGGCATACCAGTAACACACAGGGACCACGCCAGCATGGTCACATTCATCACAGGCCACGAAGACCCGACAAAAGAGGATTCTGCACTGGACTGGGACACACTGGCACGTTTTGGCGGAACAATCGTTATCCTCATGGGTGTCAGCATGCTGCCCAGAAACGTCAGCGAACTGCTCAAACACGGCAAGGACCCGGCAACCCCGATAGCCCTGATAGAGAATGGTACCCGGCCAGACCAGCGCACTACAGTGGGGACGCTGGATAATATTGTCAGACTGGCAGGGGAGAGAGGCGTCAAAGCCCCGGCCATTACTATAATAGGCGGTGTGGTCAACCTGCATGATGAACTGGGTGAGATCAGGTAAAAAGAGACTTTTAAATTTATTCCGGATCAATGGGTCATGGCAAAAAAGATTAACCGCAGAGGACGCGGAGGACCGCAGAGGGTTGATATTTTTCTCTGCGTCCCTCCGCGTACTCGGCGGTTTTCCAGATCGTCCAGGAAATAATAAAAAGTCTCGGTAAAAATCAGGCAGGTTTGATAGGTAACATGAGCAGTACTAACACTAACACCAACACCAGCAGTAACACCAGACCCACGGTTGCCATAATGCGGCCGAAGCGCTATGAACATGATTCGGTACAGATATGCCGGCAGGCCGGGTTCGAGGTAATATCCGCTCCCATGATAGAGATACTGGATAAAAAGGATGAGCACTTTGACGGTTTTATATCAAGGGTGCTTGAAGGAAAGTCTGATATTGTAATATTTACAAGTGCCAACGGCATAGACCACACGCTGGACAAGGTGCCTGCCCGGGAAGTTTTTGTTAATGCCTTGAACCACCTGACAACCATTGCCATAGGTCCCAAGACAAAAGAAGCAGCAGAGAAGCAGGGAATAGGGATATCATTCATGCCTGGATCGTACAGTTCAAAAGGACTGGTGGAAGCCATCAGGCATAAAGGAAAGGGAAAAGTGGTAGATATTGCCAGGAGTTCACACGGTGCACCTGTACTGGTGGATGGACTAAAGGCAGCCGGTGCTGAAGTTTTCGAGACACAGGTGTATGAGATAGCCAGGCCCGCAAAGGACAGTGCACAGGAAGAACTGATACAGGCAATTATGTACCAAACAGTGGATGCTGTGGTG
>JAUWRA010000023.1 GCA_030610815.1 Methanosarcinales archaeon | reverse complement strand
AGCTCTGTACTGGATAAAACATTAGCACATTCTTATGGTGACCCTTCGGATGATGATAAAAGTAATTACGACTACATCGCTGCCCGTGTCTTAGGACTAAAGGGATTTGGTTATGTAGATGCAAATAACTTTGCTGCTACGCAAATAACACTTGCACAAGGAATGGGATTGGGTCTGGGAGTGCAGCTTGATCATACTATAGATGAAAGAGATCAAAGATTAAGCGGCCAATTTACCAGTGGCGAAGCAGAAGATGATGTAAAGCAGACAATTTCCACAGAAAATGCTGTTTATTCCATTACAACATTATCACCTGATGGATCAGCAGGTGATGAGCCTGAAGTGGAACATTACGATGAGAATAAAGATGACTCTTCCATGCAAACTATATTTTTTAATGCCTTTGATGTACTGCTAATTGTTATCATTACGGCTATATTGATTGCGAAGTTTCGACCATGATATTTTATTGGAGAAGGGAGAATAATGAATAATATGATATGAGTTACGGCAAGGGGATGAACCTATCAGTCATTTTGGAGTTTAGTAAAAAGTATGGGTACAATAAAAATCGGTAAATATCTATGCAAATCTTGTAATGAAAACCTCTAAGAAGATCGGAGTGTCTGGGAAAATCTCAAAACGCTTTATTCCTGCAACCCTTTTCCTGATTTCGATCAGCCTCAGGTCAAGTACTGAAAATCTGTGTATGCAATAAATGCCAAAGTAACTGGATTTTGGAACAGTGTCACTGAGATGTTAAAAAAATACAGCTATTTCTCAGCCAGTTTTACAAGGATGTTCTCAAGGCGCTGGTTGTGTTCATCCATTCGCTGGTTGTGTCCATCTTGCTTTATTACAAATGCTTCAAGCGTTGTATTTATATTAGTAAGAGATTCTTTCATTTCCCCAGTATCTATTTTTATTCCATCAAGGAAATCTATACCAATATCGAATTTTTCGCTAAATTCGTAATAATCATCGGTTGCTACCCTGCTGAATACAGACGGTAAATAAAGTTCTTCATGGACTTCCTTTTTCTCAATACTATCAATATCCGACCTGGCAAATTCGCTAAGGCCATTTATGAAAGCATCTATCGACTTCTGGAGACCTTCACATGCAATCTTAACGCTACCGTCAACATCATTAAAAACATAACCTTTTATATTTAACTTTCTTGCAGTGCCTTCAATAATTCCACGATAACCAATATGCTGAACGTTTCCTCTTAATAAGATATTATATCTTTTTATCCTAGTTTGCATAGTCAAATCATACGTCCTTAACAATATTAACTTTATGCTCATCCAAACAGTAAATTTCCAAGCTGAACTGAATCCGTTCCCCATACAAGATCTACTTCTCCTCCCGAAGATTACAGTCACACTTTCATAAAAAAAACCTACCTGCATAAAATCATTTAAACAGCGACTGGAAATACAGCCTGAAAGACCAGAGCCCCAGGTAATAATAGAGGGTATCACCGATAGTTTGAGCCTATTGAGCACTTGAAAAAGTGTAAACGATGTGTTGAGCCTTTCCAGCTAATTATTATAATTACGGCTATATTGGTTGCGAAGTTTTGTTTCACTCTTTGGAAAACCTTTAGGAACATTATCAATACTGGTATGTCTGCCGCCGATATACCTGTGGCGATATAATTTTCCTAAAATTGCCTTCCTATACTTATCCACATTGTTGCTACACTAAACATCGCAATAAATACATTCTGGTTTAATACTATCAAGTATAATTTTCAGTCCATTGAGTTTAATTTATATACTTATTAGTCCAATAATTAATACAACAAGTGCTTCATAAAAATCAACAAAACCATTGGAGGAAGAACATGGAAATCCCGGAAGAAACCCCTATGCAGGCCATATTTGGCACGCATCCCCAGATAAAAGTGATCGAGACTTTAGCATTTCATTCAGATTTTGAATACAACCTGACAGAACTGGCCGAGTCTGCAAGCGTTTCAAAATCAACTGTCTTTGATATGAAAGAGAAGTTGTTACATTACCAGATATTGAGCCCCACAAAAAAGGTGGGCAGGATCCAATTATATAAATTCGAATCCCAAAGCCCTACAGGCAAATTATTAAACGAACTGTCAATAAAGCTCGCTGATATAGATGTGGAGCAACTTGTAAAAGAATGGGAACACAGGGAACCGATTAAAGAACGTATCCAGGAATGACTATCCCCTTTTTCCCACCAGTGCCGCCAGCATAGCAGGTATGGCCCCGATTGCGGTACAAGTCTCAAGCGGAATCCCCTGTCCCGTAATATCCAGGTGATACCGTGCCCTCCCGAACAACTCCCGCGGCAGTCCCTTATGCCCCAGCCCTATCAGAAGCAGGTACGACCCGCCCCTGATAATCTCATCTGCCAGAGCCGCCGGGGTGATGGCCTTCTTTGGGTCCGGGTTTGAGGTGGTCACCACTGGTACGCCGAACTGGGGCTGGAACCCTTTTTTTGGCAGGTCGAACACGAAGAAGCGGTTGTGTTCCAGCATCTCCCTTAAGTACCGCCCCGACCTGCCGATAGTGGTCTTATCTGCCACGAAATCGCACAGCTCCCCTGCATCCATCTTGAACGGGTAATCGAACAGCGCCAGCGCAAACCCGTAACTGTATGCAATAGGTGCCGCCCTTGCAATGGAACGGTAGTGTGCGTCCAGCACCTTGATCCTGTCATAAGTATTCACCAGTCCAAGTGTCAGCATCTTATCACCTCAATTCCAGTACCATAGGCACCTGCATACACACATCCAGTTTATCGCACTCAGCACAGTCCTGCCACAGCACAGGTTTTTGTGAACCATCCAGTGCCTCAAAACCCATCTTCTCGAAAAAGCCCCTTGCCGTCGTTCTTACAAATATCCGGTCTGTCATACCCCTTGCCCTTTGCATTAGCGTTTCAAACAACCTGCGCCCGATTCCTTTATTTTTCCAACCTGGAAGCATGGCAATAGACCTCAGTTCCACCAGGCCCGGATTGGAATCCAGGCATGCACACCCCACAATCCTGCCCCCTGTTTCGGCCACAACGAACTGGTCAATGTTATCCTCCACCAGTTCGGTCTCAAGTATGTACTGTGCCAGGATACTTTTAATGTCCGGTATATCGCCGGTGCCGGCACTCCTTATATTGAGATTCACATATCTGGAATATGATATTACTATTATTAAAAATATATTAAGAGAGCGGCGGTTGGCCGCCCCCTGACAGATACATTCACTCTTTTGTGCTGCCTTCCGGTTCAGCAGAAGATTCCTCTTCCTCTGTCTTGAAGATGTGGATGTCAGATTTATCAGAAGCCGCCGCTTTTTCCTTTAATGCCTCGCCAGCCTTAATTGTTTCTTCGGTGTCCTTCACCAGGGCCTCCTCGATCTTCTCAACTTCCTGTCTCAGTTCCTCGGGCTTGGGTATGTGTCCCAGTATGTCCTCGGCCTTACCCACGATCTTCTCAACATCCAAGGTTTCGCCAACTTCAGGCACTCCAGTGGAGGCACCCAGATACTGCCCCACCTGGTTGAGCATCTTTGAGATCTCCATTGGGAAGATTATCTTTGTGGCCTGGCCTTCAGCCATCTTTGTCATCATATTCATGCTGAGCACAGAGATGGCTTTCTTATCAAGGGGTACTGCACCTACACTGAGGATTCTCAGACCTTGTGACTCACCCTGGGCAATAAGTATCTTGGATACCCGTTCACCTTCAGCCTCAAGTATCTGTGACTGCCGCATACCCTCTGCATTCAGTATCTTGGCCTGTTTGGAACCTTCGGCCTCAAGGATAGCAGCCTTCTTCTGGCCGTCGGCTATCAGGATGGCAGCCCTTCGCTTCCTTTCGGCAGAGGTCTGCTCTTCCATGGCTTCCTTGACAGTGCCTACAGGGTCGACTTCCCTTATCTCCACGGCTTCGACCTTCACACCCCAGGCATCGGTGGCCTCATCCAGGATATCCCTAAGCTTGGTATTAATGAAATCCCTGTTATACAGGATCTCGTCCAGTTCCATATCACCTACAACCGAACGCAGTGTGGTCTGTGACAGGCTTATAGTGGCGACGTGATAATTGACCACTTCAAAATATGCCTTTTCCGGATCAATAACCCTGATATATACAATAGCGTCCACATTGGTGGGGCTGTTATCTTTGGTAATGACCTCTTGCCTGGGTACATCAAGCACCTGGGTCCTCAAATCCAGACGTATCACTTCACTGATCAACGGATATACCCAGTTAAAACCTGGATTTAACCGTCTCTTGTACTTCCCGAGCACTATCCACAGTCCCTGTTCATAGGGCTGGATAATGGTAACACCCGAAATAAATATCAAAATGAGTGCTATTGTAATGACCAGACCCAATCCAAAATCAATTATTGCCATATACTATCCTCCATACAATTTATTTTAATTTTTGTTCCTGAATGTTTTTATCCTGAAATGATGTAATCAAATCATTCACTGATTTCAACAACTCTTACATGGACTCCTTCGGATTCTATTACTTTCACTTTTTTTCCAATCGGGATGACTGATTCGGATGTGGCACTCCATGTCTGGTTATCGATCTTCACTTTTCCGGTTATAGAACCTGGTTCAATATCAGTGGTCACTTTCCCGATTTTATCTTTCAGTGTGTCCTTGCTGGTAGATAATGGTATTTGTACCGGTGCAATTTTACGGTACAGCATTATGGTTGCAATACTTGCCACCAGTGCAGTTACAACCATAATAACCGCATTCCATTGATCGAATATTTCGGGAAGCAGAATTAATACTGCACCCATAACCAGTAATACTGTGCCAGGTACTGCTACAAAGAACCCGGGATGAAACGACTCAGCTACAAGAAGGCCGATTCCTACAATTATCATTACCCATCCGATTTCTACATTTAACATTATTACATCCTTATATCAATTGTCTTAAATGATATACTCATCGTCGTCAGTTTCTCACCTAAAATCTTCTTTTTCCCACTATAAATAACTACCTACAATTGCTACTCATTCCGTTTATTGATTTAAAAAGTACTTCTAAAAATTTTTACATATAAATAGGGCTTTTTAATCGAACATTCTTTTAAGATTACGTTTTTTAACAGATTTGAGATTCAGACCATATATTTACACTCACAGTCATGGAAAATCTCATAGGCAATGCTGACGGATGGTATGTGGATGCTGGTTACCAATATCATGTAAACTACAGAGCCTGGGGAGTATAGACTTGGTCCGGAAAAACTTGTCAGCGCCTATGGACAAGAATAGGGTAGAGGAAGAGCTCAGGGAGGTAAAATCTTTTCTTTGTCGTTAAATGTCAAAATCATCAAGGTCGAACACCACAAACCCCTGTTCCCTGAACATCTCCTTATTTTGTATCTTCTTTGCCATTATCCCAAAATGTTCAATTCGTCTATCATTGTTCCATTTCAAATGCCCTGATTTTTCCTTTAGTAATTCAAGGATGTTTTTTGCATTATTCTGGTTCAAACTGCTCCATTTACATTCCATAAATAGAACCTCTCTCGTGCTTTCATTCAATGCGATAATATCGATTTCCTTATCCTTGAACCACCACCGCCCGATCTTAGTGAACTTACAAGGCAGTCTATCTGCATTCATCTCAAGGAACTCTTCAGAGACCTTTTCAAATATCCTGCCCAGGTATCGATTATAGTCAGCTTCAAAACCAGCCACACCATCAGTAGAAATAATCTCTGATTTATTCGGGTAAATGAATCTGAAATAAAAGTTAAAATAGTTATCAGAAAGATGGTATCTCCGGTTTCGTGTTCTTTCCTTATCACTTAAAACCGGATCGGTTTCTTTTACAATATGCAGTTTGATCAGGTTGCTCAGGTACTTTGAGATCGTAGGTGCCGGAAAATCCGTATAATTAGCGATTTCGCCAAACTTAGTATTACCGAAGGCAATGGCCTTGAGTATCTTGAAATATCTGGTCGGGTCCCTCAATTCACTTTTTATTAATATTTCTGCTTCTGCATACAGGTTTTTATCTTGCTGGAATACTTCTTCTAATTTCTCTCCACTATCGAGCCGGTAGCATACATCTTTGATATATTCGGGTATGCCGTCGGTAATACCAAATACTCTTATTGCCTCTTCAATTGAGTTTACACCAAAGTCCAGTATATGTACGGCTTTTAGCGGCATTATCAATAACTGTCCTGTCCTTCTCCCATACAGCGGGCTTTTGGAGTCCAGCAGGTAACTTTCCATCATTGATATTGATGAGCCGCATAATATGAGTTTGATTGTGGTATTCTTTAGAATTTCATCCCATATTTTCTGGAATTTGGATAAAAGGGCTTTGTTCTCTGATATGAGGTTTGGAAATTCATCCAAAACAATGATCAATTTGTCTTCTCTGGCAATCTGCTGGAATAGTTCTTCCCAAGTCAAGTCAGCTTTTGCAATCAATGGATTGTCAACGGCTTTTGCTATGATTTTTTTGAAGGAATCCAGATTGTCTTTTTCTAATGCCTGTTCAACGAAAAAGTATGCTGCTTTTTGTCCTTCGATGGCTTTTTTTATTAGTTCGGTTTTCCCGATACGTCTTCTTCCATAGATAATTATGAATTCAGCCCGGCTCGAACCCAAAAAATTATTTAAGGATGATAGTTCCTTTTTTCTGTTTACGAATGTACTTACTTTACTCACGATTATAATAATCGTATGTAAAGTATTTAAATTCAACGGTGGAATGATTGTATACTTGTATTAATAATAATTCCCGTCACGCAACAAAATAATCAAAACAACTACCAGATGAAAAAATATGATGACAGGCAATTATGTCAATAAACTCTTGACCGCTTGTCTATCTTGACAATACCGATTAAATTGCCATTGTAGTCTACTTCATATAAAATCCTGTAATCCCCAACCCTCACCCGAAATAATTTCTCGCTATACCCCTCAACAATCTTGGAGTCATGTGAAATCGGGTTGTGTTTTAGTTTCTCAATCTTCGTAAGGATTCTGGAAACAAGAGTTTTATCAAGTGATTTCAGGAACTTGACAACCTGTCTGGAATATTGAATGTCAAACATTACAATCCCATTTCTCTTTTGAGTTCCTCATGAGAAGTAAGCTTGCCAGACTCTTTTTCATTTCTGTATTCATTTAAAGAAAGATAATCATCTTCAGTCATAATTGAATCTACATCAATCATATGACCCTTAATGAAATCAAGGTCTTCTCTGATTGCCCTTAATTCATGTATTATTTCTTTTGAGTCGATCACTTCAGGCATATTTGGAAGTTAATCTTATACTTACTTAAGTGTACCTCCTTTGTCTTCAAGTGACACTTTCCCCACAGCGTATAATACTTAATAATATTTCCAATAAAGTTAGCAAATTAATTCCCTCTGTACCACTTCAGCAAAAGCATTATCACCAAAAGAACAAGCAGTACCACAATCTACTATCAGACTGTGATTACTGTAGTGAGTTACTTTATCCTATAGCATGCAATATTAGTAAAACAATTATTACCCTTTAAATTTTTTCACACACATAAACCTGGTCTGCTATCTCAAACAGATGCGCTATCTCCTCCCCCACCAGTCCATTCTCAATCCGGTTGCGCGTATCCCAGTACTTCGCAGGCGCTACCCTGAACCGTATTACAGCCTTACCCATACCGTGGCCCATTAACGAACGGTTGACCTTCCCACAGTCTAATGGCACCCTGTCCAGCACCCTGTACCTGTGCTTGAAGAACAGCGATTCCAGCAATGCATCAGATGTCAGCAGGCTGCGTCTGGTATCAATCTTCACCAGTTCCACCTTACCACCCAACCCACCAGCCAGTTCACCCAACAGCCCCGCCTTCACCACCGCAGGGTCAGGTTCGAAGGCATAGACCCGGGGTTCGTCAGTCCCAGGTATCCCGGCCAGTGTGTCCCTGCTTGACTCCAGCCTGTAATGCTTGTCCCCTTCCAACACCACAGCAGACCTCTCGCAGCGTTTCAGCGGCCCGAAGTACAGCGTCAGCCTGTTCAACTGCCCGTCCACGCCCAGGTACTCGCGCTCGCAGTCAAAATCTATGCGTCCGGGCGGCATCTGGGGCGGGGCCTCGAAAGCAAAACTGCCAGTCACATCCCTGTATGCCTCCATCACCATAGGAATTCCAGGCCGCAGGCTGTCAGTCTGCCGCACATCCTCCTCTGCGGGACGGGCCGGGTCGCTGAAGATAACATCTGCATCGGCAACCTGCTCCACCACCTGCGGCGACAGGGCATCGCCCTCAATAAAGGTGATATTGTCAACCCCATACACCCCTGCATTACGGCGGGCACACTCCAGTCTTTCACCGTCTATGTCCACTCCATAGACCCTGTCGCATTCCTCTGCAAAGCAAATGGTTTGCCCCCCTATACCACAACTAATGTCAGCCAGTACCCCGACCTTGAGCCGCCCGGCCCGGTAACTTGCCACAATTTCAGGCGTGGCAAACCGCACTCCTTCGCCGCAGGTAAACACCGGTTTACTGAACTTGGGACTTCTTGTTCGTTCCATTGCTCTATCTTACCTGTGTGTGAAATAGGCGATAACTTCACCATTTGCACTATCTATTCTCACATACCCGAACCGCTCGAACTGCACCACCCTGTCCACTTCGGTCGCAATACCAGCCTCGCCAATCCCTGTGATCTCGCCATCTGGGGTCAGCACCTTTACAGGTATACCGTCCACAGGTGCCCAGTGTATGATGCGCCCTCCCTCCTTCTTCATGGTCTCAATGTCACGACCTGCAAACTCGGCCGTGCCCTCTCCCGTGATCCTGATATTGTACAGGTCTTTCAACCTGAACAGGTCGCCGGGTTTTGCATCACTGATGTCCTGGCTGCACACAAGTACGCTACTTTCCACAGTGATCTCCCTGAAGCCCCTGTCCACAGATGGATGCAGCGGCAGTTTCGCGTCTGTGACCTGTGATCCTGATATGTCCAGCCTGACCGGGTCCCACACAAAGAAATAACGGTTAGCATCAGCATCGATCAGCTTGCGGTTCTCAGCATGCAGGTTATCCAGGCTCAGGCTCACATCGGTCTCGCCCACACCCATGTCAATAAAGAACTTGCGCAGTGCTTCAGGCCGGATTCCTCTGCGGCGCAGTGCCCGAAGCGTGGGTAGCCGGGGGTCATCCCAACCGGAATACTCCCCTGCCTCAATGGCTTCCCTCAGGCCGCTGGTACTGAACTTACCGAACTCGTGCATCTTCACCCTGCCCCAGTGTGAGGTATGGGGATAGGTCCAGCCCAGGTAATCGTAAACATATTTCTGCCGCAATTCGCTGTCCATCAGGTCCTTGCCCCTGATGATATGTGTCATACCCAGCAGGTGGTCCTCAATTGCACCCTCGAAATCCAGCAGCGGCCAGACAACATATTTATCTCCCACTTCCGGGCGGGGGTGCGGTGTCTTAACCACCCGAAACGCGCCCCAATCACGCAGCGCCGGGTCCTTGTGCTTGATATCGGTCTTGATACGCAGCACCACCGTGCGCTCCTCATAATCCCCTGCAAGCATCCGCTTCCACTCATGCAGGTGGTGCTCAGGCGAAGTATCCCTGTGTGGACAAGCCTGCTTGTTATCCTTTAGTTTCTTGAACTCCTCCCGGGTGCAGGTACATACATAGGCATGCCCGGCCTTGATAAGCTTCTCTGCATATTCATAATAGATGGGGAGCCTGTCCGACGCCATTACCACTTCATCAGGCTCGGCACCTAACCATTTGCAATCCTCCAGGTACCAGTCATAGGCTTCCGGCATAGGCCGCTTGGTCACCGGATCGGTATCATCGAACCTGATTATAAACCGGCCCCCGTATTTTTTCACGTATTCGCTGTTGACCACAATCCCGCGGGTGCTGCCCAGTGTGGGCGGGCCGTTGGGATTGGGTGCGAACCTCATGACCACACCGCCCTCGGCATCGGGAAGTTCCTTCAGGCCCTTGTCCGGTTCCTTGCGCTGCGTAAGTTCTTCAATCAGTTCGGGCGCTACTGCTTCCAGTTCAACCTGCCATTCATCCGGCGTCCCTGATGCGATATCCTTTAAAAATGTGCCGATCAGCGGCGAGATTTCCTTTGCCTTTTGCCTCAGCTCGGGATGCTCTCCCATGAGTTTTCCCATGACTGCACCCTGCTGCGGGGCTTTGCCGTATTTGACAGCATTCTGGAGCGCGTATTTCTTAACAAGAAGTTCGATATCTGTTTCCATAACAGTTCAAGATGTACTGGTACCACATAATTATTTGCTAATTTTGCACGTACCGCACAACAGCACCGGACGCTTCATATCCTGCCCAGGCGATGTAGAATAAACTGTTTCAGGAAATAATAAAAAGTCTCGAAGATCAAATGGTTAATACTAACGTATCCTGTTCTTTGGTTTGGGCAATATACTGTTACCCATTCCTTCGATATCATATTCATCAAGGATCTCCCCTACGATCTCTTCAATGATATCCTCCATGGATAACAGCCCCACTACATTCTGTTTCTCATCAACCACTACTGCTATCTGGATTTTCCTGAACTGGAGTTCCTTGAATATGGAAGCGATCTTGCGGTCACTCCTGACCGTTAATATGGGTCTCAATATATCTTCAACATTCATTCTTTCAAGTTCTTCATCGCGGTATTTCAGCAGGTCTTTGGCATATATCATGCCTATAATATTGTCAAAATCATCCTTCCAGACAGGAAGCCTTGAATGACCGGACTCATTGATCTTTTCAAGTGCTGTATCAAGTGTTATGGTATTTTCAACCGTCACCATATCGGCCTTATAGGTCATGGCCGTCTTTGCTTTCTCGTCAGTGAACTTGAACACCTTATGGATATAGTCCTGCTCATGACGCTCGAACACGCCTTCTTCCACCCCGACCTTGAGTAAGAGTTTTATCTGGTCTTCTGTGATAAAGGGGTTCTTGATCTTTTCCTTTACCCCTAAAATTCTCAGTACAATGTTGGTGATCTGGGTGAAAATAAAGACAACTGGGTATAGTATCCTGGTAAGTAGTTCCAGCAGCCCTGCAATTTTCAGGGAATATGTATCAGCATGCCGGGTGGCAAATGTCTTTGGGACTATCTCCCCGAATACCAGAATAACCACTGTCATTACACCGGTAGCTATGGCAATACCTATATTACCAAAATAATTCAATGCCAGGGCAGTGACAAGCACGGAAGCAGTCACATTCACGATGTTGTTACCCACAAGAATTGTGGTAATGAACTTCTCAGGATGCTGCAGTTCCTTATGGATGATATTGGCATTCTTATCCCCTTTCTCAGCCAGGTGGAGCATCTTAATTCGGTTTACTGAAATAAAAGCGGTCTCGGAAGATGAAAAAAAAGCCGATAATCCTATCAGTATTATGACTGATAAAATCTCAATTAATGTTATTAGATCAATCACTGCTTCATTAACCCACTTTTATTAACTTTAATTGGTATTTGGTTTGTATACTTAAAAATTTATCTGATAAATAACATAGCGGGGCATGGATTCGAACCATGGATCTACGGGTTATGAGCCCGTCGGGATTTCCTGACTACCCCACCCCGCTTTTGTGGTACTGAATAAGGTAAGGGTAAGGGCTTAGATAAGCGATTATTAGTCATAAAGCCTTCGGTGACTTTTTTCAGGTGCGGTTTATGATTGGATGTGTAGCAATTCTGCTACCTTTATGTTAAGTTCTACAATCTTTTCTACAGTTACGAGGTATTTTTGCCATACTTGTTTGGGCTTGCCATCATCTCTTGCCATTTCAACGGCATACCAATATATACGACATTTGATCTTCTTCTTTTTCAGCGTATAGAAAAGTATATATTTTCCTATACGTTAACAAAATCCAGGAAATTTATATGGCACAACAAAGAAATTCACATAAAATTTCCTGTAATCAAACGGCAAAATCAATTAACTTAATAAGCATTAGAAATTCCAGATTAATATGTTCGTAGGGATTGACCACGGTACCACATTCATGCGGTTTGCATCATCGGATGACAAAGTATTCAGTATCCTGAGACAGGATGCTGCAGCAATGCCCGGCGATGAACTGCTGCACAGTATCCTGCAGGGCCTGGAAGTGTCAAAGAACGATATCCGGATGATGGCAGTTACTTATTCCATGGGTGATGGCATAGACCGCATCACACCCATTGACCGGGTGCCCGACAGGGGTATTACAAGTCGTGACGGTGCAGGGCTTCATGTGGGCGGGGGAACCCATGTGTATGATATAATAAAGGATTCAGGCATACCTGCCGTTGTGATCCCGGGGCTACACAGGGGCAACACACCGGATGCCAGATTCAATGTATTCTCCCACGGGGCCAGTCCCGAAAAGCTGGGTATTACCTACCATGCCCATAAAATGGGATATGATAATTTCATAGTCTCTGATATCAGTTCAAACACGGTAACGCTGGCAGCAGCACATGGACGGCTATTGGGTGCTATCGATGCCTGCATCTTTGCACCCGGAATACACCATGGACCACTGGACCTTGCAGCTATCAGGGACGTTGATGTCGGTCTGTATACAGCCAATGAAGCCTTCACGCGGGCGGGTGTGACCAGGATGACCGGACACTCCGGCATTGATGAGCTTCTGGACGATTTCAACAACGGTGATAAAAAAGCTGTCCTGGCAGTTGATACTCTTGCATTGTTCGCATCCATGGAGATCGTATCAATGACCCTTCCCTTAAAAGAAATGGGTGTGCATAGCCCGGAAGTCTTTATCTCAGGTTCGGTCAGTGAGATACAATATATAAAAGAGAAAATTGAGGACCATATTAGTTGCAAGGTAAAGTCCCTTGGGATATGGAGTGCTGCAAAAGGGTGTGCCGGCATTGCAGAAGATGTGTTTAATGGAGCTGGACATATACTTGGGATCGGCGTAGATGCCTGATGAAGATCTGATAAATATCTGATAAAGGTCATGCTTCATTTCAATAAGTTTAAATCAGGACATCGCTATATTACTTCCGATGAGGTTTGAGCGCTGCCATATAATCTCAATGAAGGATTTTACCAGGGACGAGATGGATTATATCCTGGACCGGGCCGCTAAACTTGAACCGTTGGCAAGGGGCGGCAGGTCAGACCTTCTGTCCGGTAAGATACTTGCACTATTATTCTACGAACCAAGTACCAGGACCAGGATGTCCTTTGAGACCGCCATGCTCAGGCTTGGAGGGAATGTCCTGAACCTTGGCTCCAAAGAGGCTACCAGTATTGTAAAAGGTGAGACACTTGCAGATATGATCCGGGTGGTCAGTACTTATTCCGATGCCATAGTACAGCGGCATCCCAGTGAAGGTTCGGCGCTAATGGCTGCCGAATTCTCATCCGTTCCCATTATAAACGGCGGCGATGGTGCAGGGCATCATCCCACGCAAACACTACTGGACCTGTACACGATCAGGAAGGAGAGCCATCTTGACAACCTGGATATTGCGATAGTAGGGGACCTGAAATATGGTCGAACTGTCCATTCCCTGACCTATGCCCTGTCATTATATGGCGCAAACATCACTCTTGTCTCACCACCACAGTTGAATATGCCTGACCAGATCAAGGCTGACCTGAAGGCCAGGGGTGCCCGGGTCAGTGAGACAGAGAACCTTGAGGAGATACTGGACAGCATTGATGTGCTGTACATGACCCGCATCCAGAAAGAACGCTTTCCCGATCCTACTGAATATAAAAAGGTGGCAGGTGCCTATAAGATCACGACCGAACATCTTGAGAACGTAAGGGAGAGTATGATAATAATGCATCCGCTCCCAAGAGTGTATGAGATTGATAGTTCAGTGGATACTTCTTCCCATGCCCGTTATTTTGAGCAGTCGTTCTATGGCGTACCCATCAGGATGGCCCTGCTTACCATCGTAATGGGGGTAGAGGTATGAGTGCTGAAAAAGAATTGAGGGTGCGACCCATTCACAACGGTACTGTCATTGACCGCATATTGGCAGGACAGGCCATGAACGTACTTAAGATACTTGGGATAAAAGGTGCATATAGTGAAGTCGTAACCATGGCTATGAATGTTCCCAGCAAGGCACTTGGACAGAAGGATATAGTTAAGATCGAGAACAGGGAACTGGAAGAAAAAGAATTGGACAAGATATCCTTGATCTCTCCCGGGGCCACTATCAATATTATCAGGGATTTCGAAGTGGCAGATAAATACCAGGTAGAACTGCCGGAAATAGTGGAAAGTATGGTGAAGTGTATCAATCCTAATTGTATATCGAACACAAATGAACCTGTTACCTCAAAGTTCGAAGTAAAAAAAGACCCTATACAATTGAGATGTATTTATTGTGAGAATGTTATTATTGAAAACATAGCCGAGCATCTGCTATGAGGAGGTAGTGAATTGACAGAGATCAATCGTGTCCTGTTGTTATTGAAAAATATGGTCTATGAGAGCACCAGTCCCCAGGAGACCGTTAGGTTCGCAAAATACTATCGAAAAAAAGGGCTGGATGTGATGGTGGTATTGTGGGGGCCTATGGGTGTGTTGCTGGGTAAGAAGGATAAGTCCGGGGCCCAGGCATATGATAAATCTGTTAATGAATGCATAGATATGGGAGTCAGGTTCAAATGTTGTGATCTGGCATGTTCAATGATGGGGATATGCAATTATGATTTGATAGAGGGGATTGAAATTGTAGAGTCGTATGAAGTGGCTGAAATGTTCCTGGAATATCAAAAGGATGGTCAGCTTATAATAAGTTTATAGTTTTTCATACAGTTTACATATATATAATTTCAATAAGTGTGTGCGGAAACATTAATGGTTAATAACATACAATTAAAACACTTATCAGACAGGCATACATGTTGTCAAGAAAAAGCTCAGTCCGTTCGCATTTTCTAAGCCTGCTGGAAAGTATATACTTTCTTATACATTGAATAAAAAATTAGTATGAAACATAGGATGCATGAATTTAAGTAAAATAAATATCATGTATATTTAGTATTTATAATTATTAGTTATTTATTAGGGGCATGTTAATATGGAACTTACACCTATTCAGAAAGAAATTTTAACTGCTTTAATTAATCTTTATCGCAAGCAAAAAACAGCTGTTAAAGGGGAAAATATAGCAGAGATCATCAACCGTAATCCGGGCACGGTCAGGAACCAGATGCAATCGCTAAAGGCATTGGGGCTTGTTGAAGGTGTACCCGGCCCGAAAGGTGGTTATAAAGCCACAGGTGCTACCTACCAGGCGTTAAGTATTGCTGAAATGGATAAAGAGGTAGTGGTACCAATTTTTAAAAACCAGCAGCATATGGAGAATTTAACTGCTGCAGAGATCAGTTTTACCACTGTCCGCCATCCTGACACCTGTAACGGTATTATCCGCATACTAGGGGATATCCGTGATTTCGATACAGGTGATATCATTCAGGTGGGCCCCACTCCTGTTAATAAACTTGTTATACGCGGAAAAATAATGGGGCGGGACGATTCATCCAATGCGTTGCTGTTCTCTATCACAGAGATGGTTTCGCTGCCAAAAAGCCCTATAAAGGATTTCGTACCTGATAAGACCATAATCGTTCCTGCCAATTCCACTATCCAGGAGGCAGCAAGGATATTCACCAGGAATGATATTCATGGTGCGCCAGTGGAAGATAAGGGTAATATAGTGGGTATAATCACATATTCCGATATTGGCAGAACACTTGCCAGCGGAAAGATGAATCTAAAGGTCAGGGAGATCATGACCAGGGATATCATTTCAGTGGATGGCGATACACCACTCTATGACGTTGTCAAGGTCTTTGATGAAAATAAGGTAGGAAGAATCATGGTCACCGATGGCGGCAAACATATAGGGATCATCAGTAAGACTGATGTGCTCCATGAAATGGTCCTTTATTAGATTGAAGGATTCATTTTTTATCGTACACTCTTATCCCGTCATGATCGATTCTTAATATCCTGTGATATGGGATTGATGTACCGTCCATGGTCTCGAAAAAAGACCTGCCAATGATTCGAATGGACGACCCCGGTATTGCCTTTGTGTCACCGGGTGCGCCTCTGTGTATATAGTATATGGTACAATGTTTGATATCCAATCCTTTCCATTTGATCTCGTTAAGGATGTCCCTGGGTCTTCTCGATTTTATAGTGTGCATGTCCTTCCCATCAAATATACTTCTCACCGAATATACTTTTCACCGAAAACACTTCTTTCCGAATATACTTCTTTCCGAATACACTTCTCACCGAATACACTTCTCACCGAATATACTTCTCACCGAATACACTTCTCACCGAATATACTTCTCACCGAATATACTTCTCACCGAATACACTTCTCACCGAATATACTTTTCATCGAATACACATCTCACCAAATATACTTCTCACCTAATACTCATCCCATCAAATACCGATAATTTGATGAATAACTATGTCGTAAATGTTGAACAATAAAAAAAGTTTTCTGGATTGAACTATATGAAACATGAATTAATGGAAATCTTATGCTGTCCAATGTGCAAGGGTGATCTGGTGCTTACAGTGGATGAAGAGGACGATAAAGAGATTATCAAAGGATCTCTTTTCTGCGGGAAATGTAATGAACATTACCCGATCGAGGATGGCATTCCCAACATGCTACCGCCCGATTTAAGAGAATAACTACAGAGGTACTTGCAAGTGCAGCAGATACACATAAACAGGAACCGGATAAACTCGATCGAGTTCGATAAACCTGATATCACTATACCGCTTGATCCAGGGAATGAATGCAGCTTTGAACTGCCAATTATTAATTACGGTAGTCCTACCCATGTGTATCTGTCAGTCAGCGATACACTTAGAAAAAACGTCAGGTTCCTATATGATCATGTCTATGTGGCCAACCAGGAATATGCACCTGTTGTGATCAAACTTCCTGCTGATCTCACCACACTGGAAGGTGAGATAAAAGTTACAACCGGATATGGCTCCCTCACAGAATCATTCAAGGTAGTCATTGGTGAAATACCGGAACTGTCCAAACCCAGGTCAGTTATCGATGTTGATGAAAAACTGGCCCTCCCGAATTATGGGCAGGACCGGACATCATCCAGGGATGATTGGGATGTTGATCCAAGTAAAAATCGGGATAAGAACCGAAAAAGAGAGATATCATTTAGTTTTCCAGATAAGTTCATCCTGCCTTTGCTTATGATACTGCTTGTGGTGGTTATTCTGCTGGTCACATTTATCTTTAACTTGGTAGATATGATGTATGGAGCCCTGGCAGTTTCCATTTTAACAATAATAGTTATGGTATATGGTGTACTGCATTTGCTGGCAAAAAATAATTGAAAAATATGAGGTATTAGAGAACATGAAATATGTCATCGTTACCGGGGGTGTGATGAGCGGACTTGGTAAGGGAATAACAGCCGCATCAATGGGAAGGATATTGAAGAACAAAGGTTACGATGTTACGGCCATCAAGATCGACCCTTACATCAATATCGATGCAGGGACCATGAGTCCTTTCCAGCACGGCGAAGTATTCGTCTTAAAGGACGGCGGCGAAGTTGACCTGGACCTGGGTAATTATGAAAGGTTCCTGGATATCGAACTGACCCGGGAGCACAATATCACCACAGGTAAGGTATACCAGGCAGTCATCAATAAGGAGCGCAGGGGCGATTACCTGGGCAAGACCGTACAGATAATTCCTCATATTACCAACGAGATAAAGGAACGGTTAAGGAATGTAGCCAAACAAAGCGGTGCCCAGATATGTCTCATTGAAGTTGGCGGTACGGTGGGCGATATCGAGAGTATGCCGTTTCTGGAAGCTGTCAGGCAGTTGCATAATGAAGAGGCTGTGGATGATGTGGTTTTCATCCATGTAACCCTGGTGCCCATGGATGCCCAGGGAGAGCAGAAAACAAAACCGACCCAGCATTCGGTTAAAGAACTGCGTGAGTTAGGTCTTCACCCGGATCTGATAGTTACGAGATGTGTAAAGCCTATACTGCCCGGTACCAAGGAAAAGATCGCCCTGTTCTGTGATGTGCCGGCAAAGGCGGTGATTAGCGCCCATGATGCCGAGGATATTTATATGGTGCCCCAGCAGTTGGAAAATGAAGGTGCAGCTGATTACTTGCTGTCCAAACTGGGACTGACCCCTAAGGATGACAATAAAGAGTGGGACAGGATGGTGGAAAAGATGCGCTCGATCACTGGTTCAGTGGAAGTGGCCGTGGTAGGTAAGTACACTGACCTGGAAGACTCATATCTGAGCATCAGGGAGAGCCTGAAGCATGCGGGTATTGAGGTGGGATGCAAGGTAAATGCTTCATGGGTGGATGCCGAGGATTTCGAGAATGAACCCGAATCTATCAGCCAGCTTGCAAAGTATGACGGAATACTTGTGCCCGGAGGTTTCGGGGTACGCGGCACTGAGGGTAAGATATCTGCTGTAAAATATGCCAGGGAAAATGATAAACCGTACCTGGGTCTGTGTCTGGGTATGCAGACTGCGGTTATCGAGTTTGCCAGGAATGTGCTGGGGTATGAGGATGCAAACAGTTCGGAACTGGCTGCTACTGACCATCCGGTGATAGACCTGCTGCCTGAACAGGAAGGCGTGATAAATGTGGACATGGGTGCCACAATGAGGCTTGGTGATTATTTTGCTGAACTGACACCGGGAAGCCTTGCCAATAAACTATATGGCTCTGACGCGATAATAGAGCGGCACCGCCACAGGTATGAAGTGAATCCAAAGTACATTGATGAGATGGAAAAGGCAGGTATGAAATTCACAGGACGTAACGAGAACAGGATGGAGATTGCAGAGATCCCTGAACATACTTTCTTTTTTTCCAGCCAGTTCCATCCAGAGTTCAAGAGCAGACCCAACAGGCCTTCACCACCGTTTTTGGGTTTTGTCAAGGCCATGTTCAAGAAAAACAACTGACGCACACCAGATAAGTGATAAGTAATAAACCACAGAGAGCACAGAGGACACAGAGAGTAAAATCAGATGCAAACTCTGTGTTTCTCTGTGTTTCTCTGTGCTCTCTGTGTCCTCTGTGGTTAGATTATAATTGTCTGAAAATCAAAGTGTTAAGATATTATGACCAATATGAAAGCAAAAGTTGGCATATCTGTCCTTAAGGGTGAGGTGCTTGCGCCCCCGTCCAAGAGTTATACCCACAGGGCTGTGGTCATGGCATCCCTGGCAGAGCAGACCATTGTAAAGCGTCCTCTGCTATCAGCCGATACTACTGCTACAATAAGGGCATGCAGGGCACTGGGTGCCGTGATACGGGAGAAAGGTGACAGTCTCATTGTAGATGGTGTGAAGGGGAAACCTTCCGTGCCTGATAGCATTATCGATGTTGCCAACAGCGGTACTACACTGAGGCTGTTGATGGCTGTCAGTGCCCTGTGTGACGGTACAACAGTACTGACCGGGGACGACTCCATCCGCACTCGCCCCAATACACCATTGATAAATGTCCTGAACCAGCTTGGGGCCAGTGTCATTTCCACCAGGGAAAACGGTATGGCACCCATTGAAGTAAAAGGTCCCATGACCGGAGGTGAGGCGGTAATGGACGGAAGTATCAGCAGCCAGTTCTTTTCGGCCCTGCTCATGGCCTGCCCGCTGTGCCGGACCAGGACCGTGGTCAAAGTGGATGGTGAATTAAAGTCCAGGCCGTATGTGGAGATCACGATTGAGATGCTGGAAAGTGCAGGCATTGAGATAGAACTGGTTGAAGACGACAAGGGGCACCTGTCATTTATCATTCCCCCGAAGCAGTCATACGAATTAACCGGATACACGGTCTACACGGTGCCCGGTGATTTTTCTTCAGCATCATACCTGCTGGCGGCCGGTGCCCTGGCAGGCGGCGGTGCAGGCAGCGGTATTACTGTAGGCGGGCTATATCCGAATAAGCAGGGCGATGCTGCTATAATCCCTATCCTGCAGGATATGGGTGCGAACCTGGAATGGGACCGGGCGCGTGGTGAGGTAAGGGTGAATAAAAGCCGGTTGACAGGTGTTACTGTTGATGTTGGGATGACACCTGACCTGGTGCCCACACTTGCTGTACTGGGTGCGCGCTCAGGAGGCGAGATGGTGATAGAGAATGCCGGACATGTGAGGTATAAGGAGACCGACCGCCTGCACGCCATGACAGTGGAACTGACCAAGATGGGAGTGGATATAACAGAGGAGCCTGACCAGCTGGTGATAAGGGGCGGTGGCCTGCATGGTGCCCGGGTGAGCGGCTGGCACGACCACCGGATCGTAATGGCGCTGACTGTGGCCGGAATGGTTGCCGGGGATACGGTTATCGATACAGCCGAATCTGTTGATATTTCTTATCCTGGCTTCTTTGAAGCTATGAAATCACTTGGCGGGGATATTAGACTGGAATAAATTATAGGATTTCAGTTTGATCAGCCACTCCTTTAATTATCTGGAATCACCGGATGCTTGTCAGGTCCCAGTCAATTTTTTCCAGGAACTGATAGGCCTTATCAACTGCTTCATATTCTGCCAGGGCCTTGTTGGGTCCACTGCCGGTTATCCCGGGCAGCAATTTGCCATCGATGAGCAGACCCAATACAAAATGGTGTGTATTTCCTACTAACCGATCCTCTATAACAGGATATTCAATGGAAGGTGTGACTTTTTTCAATTCCTGGTATTTATGGATAAGCCTATCCTTTGGATTCTTCCGGGTAACCAGTTCGATAATTCGTTTTTCATCTTTAAGAAGATCGGATAGATTGAGAAAGTCTATGATGAATTCCTTTGCCCGGACAATGGATCGTTCATTATCAAAATAAATTGCCGCAACCAAAGCCTCAATTATATCGTCACCCGGGCCGGTACCTGAGCTATTACATTCAACATTCGTATTATCTGCGGAATCGAAAATAAAATCACAGAGGTTATAAGAATTAGCGCAGTCTGCCAGGAACTGGTTATTTACTACTTCCTGCCGTATCTTTGTCATAACAAATTCGGGTGTCATTTCATTAAATACTTTATTGTCTTTAAGCTGGGACCATTTTTCGTATAACAGTTCAGCTGTCACAAAGGATAAAATAGCATCCCCTAAAAATTCAAGGGCCTGATTGTCCGGGCATTGTGGGTGTTCATTGGAATAGGCGCGGGTAGTTATTGCTGACGTGCCCAACTGCTTATCATTGAACTGGTATCCTATGATCTTCTCGATCTTACTGAGACTGGGATTATGGTTGTTCATGCTGTTAGTAGCAGTAATTTGGTTATTATTTTTCCAATTAAAACAAAATATCAGCCATATATCATATCATCTGGCGGTGGGGAACTGAGATGATTCAGTATATATTCCATGGGCACAGGAGAAAAACCTACCATCTCTCCCTTGCATTCAGGACATTCTATCTTGAACTTTATTGGAGTAGCAGTTACATCTTCCTCATAATACGACTCCTGGATATAGGGATTTGGTACTGTTGTGGGTTCCAGCAATTCGTACTGCTTATCCTTTAACAGATCGTAATAATTAGATTCTTTAATACAACCGCAATCCTGGCATTCAAGAACGATCTTGTGTGCCATGAATCCTTTTTTATCAGTTAATGATATAAGTTCCTCAATCGGGTCGATCATGAAAAACAATAAGTGCTTACCATAAATAATATTTGCTAATTATCTTTCAGGTGTTAAGATATTCCTCAATCCTGTCCAGGCCTTCCCTGATGTTCTCAAGGCTGTTGGCATATGAGAAACGCAAGTATCCTTCAGCCCCCTCCCCAAAGTCAATGCCAGGAGCCACCGCCACCCCTGCTTCTTCAAGTATACGGCGGCTGAGTTCAAGTGAGTCCCCGCTGAACTCCTTTGCATTGGCAAGCACATAAAACGCCCCGGTAGGTTCACTGCCAATCCCGAACCCCATACCTTTTAGCCGCTGCAGGATGTACTTCCTGCGTTTATCGTACGTTGCCACCATCTCCTGTACATAGTCCTGCGGTCCTTTTAGTGCCGCAATGCCTGCATGCTGGACAAAGCTGTTGGCACAGATAAAGAAGTTCTGGTGTATCTTCTGCAGGGGCCTGATGTATTCGGGCGGTGCGATAAGGTAGCCCAGCCGCCACCCTGTCATGGCAAAGAGTTTGGAGAAGCCGTTCAGCACAAAGGC
>JAUWRA010000002.1 GCA_030610815.1 Methanosarcinales archaeon | reverse complement strand
CTATTATCCCATCCCCCCAGCTTCACAACAGTCTGTTACCAGACTGGGTGCGGGGTTCAGTTCAGAGGTGGTGGCTAGCCTTTCCTCAGGTTGGATTTGCACCAACTGGCGAGTATGAATTTATCTCGGCACGCCTGTGTTTCTCTGTGTCCTCTGTGGTTAAATTATAATCGTCTGAAGATTTAAGTGTTTAGACATTAGTATCAATTATTATTATATTGCAAAAAATTCTATTCGTTCAAACCCTGGGCAGCCTTGAATTCCTGGTAGGCCTCGAACATTATCCGCTCAAGTTCCTCTATCCTCTCAGGTTCTGATGATTCAATATTACCGTCAGTATCCACTACACTGACGATAATTCCAAACCTATCAGCAGCTGCCTTGTCGGCAACGGACACTAATCCGGTGTCATCCTCTTCGGAAATGCGATCAAGGTTCATGTCCGCGAGTTGCTTGAATCCCACCTCAAGCTGCAATTCAGGTGTGAAGGAGTGTATGACTTCCACCTTTCCTTCCAGGTTGCTTTTATAGGTCTGGTACATATGCCGGCTCTGCCTGTACCCTACATATATTTCCAGCAGTGTTACACCGATCATGGAATTCTCATGTTTTCCCACAACAAGGTCGCTGATGATCTTCTGCTTGTCATCATCAGTATGCAGGACCAGGAAACCGGATTCCTTCCGCTCCTCATTGGAGATCTCCACTACCTTAAGCAGGCACTGGCCAAGGGTCATATCCCGGGTGGGTAGTATCCGGTCAAAATCCTTCACAGTCCTTGAGAACTGGCTGTCATCGTAGTTTCCAACCCCTTCCCGGTTCAATATATCCAGGACCTTAGCACCCTGGATACCCAACATATTGGACTTTATACCATACTTTTTTTCCTTTTTAAGTAGTTCTTCCAGCCTTTCTTTGGCATCCATGTGGCGCTGAAGCCTGCGCCTCACCAGTATATCTTCATCAGCAATGATCTCGATCTGCTTGGGTTTAACCCCTATTTTGGCTGCCAACTGTGATATCTCATTGAATAATTGCTCTTCGCCCAGTTCCATTACATCGAAGACATCTTCAATGATGTAATTGAGCTTATCCAGCATTTTAACATCCACATATATGGGGTCATCCCCATCAAAGATCGGAAGCTTGCGCCGTTCCACAATCTCCTGTTCCATTTTATCTGTTATATCCTTCCGGATAATTATTACTGGCTGGGCAGAACGTGCCCGTCCCTCATAGATGGCACCAACATTCTCATCTGCCATTCCGACACTGATGGTGGTCTTGCCGCCGCCCTGCGGACCGGTGAGAATTAAGATAGGGTTATCTGCCAGTTCCTTTCTCAGTATCTCGGTCAATTCATCTTTTGTGTGTTTTGATGTGTCAAGCACGTTCAATGGAATTACCCCTTTGGATTTTATGGTCTGGTAGCTTGTAGAGCTTTCCTGTAATTAAGAATAACGGTCTTCATTTAAACAATAAAATAGCTAAAAATACTTTCACAAAACACCCTTGAAATAATGCCCTGAAGTAGATTCGCCGCCGCAGTGACCATTGGTCCTGTTATCAATAGCCTTCCTGTAAAGTCCTGTCAACTTTCCAGTAGTTTTCCTGTCATACGTTTTTGCCTCAATTCTCAGGCAGCTGACACCTGCTTCAATCAGTTCAGGAATGTGGTCGAGCATACACAGTTCCCTGGAGTTCATAATATAAGTACGTCCGTCCCCATCGGTTTTCACCTGGAAAGTAAAACCCTTTACATCTTCCAGCAGGGCACCATGAATTTTATAATCAGGGAACAGCTCTCCCAAAAGGTCATGTTCAGATACCATTACAGGGAAAAAACCGTGAACGATACATTCCACCATACCATGGGGAGCTATCTGTTTTATTTCATCCAGTGTAAGCTCAGGCGAAAGAGTCACCCTCTGGCAGTGCTCCAGATAATGAGCCATTGCAAGCCTGTTAAAAACATTAAGCGGATAGTCAATGACAAGTGACTTTTTACCAGAGTCAAGAAGACTATGCAGGACACCCGTGTTTGCTATAAGAAATCCAGTGTGGTCAGGGAATGAATCAAATCCTTCTGGTTTTTTAGCTATTCTTGGTGTACCTAGATAGACTTCCACTCCTTTCTCCTTACCATACTCAATGGCAAACCGGTAATCTTCTATTGTAAGCAAATGCCCTGTGAAATTTTCTTCACCAAAATAAACCACATCCGCACCACCGTCAACTGCCGCCTTAAAAGTTTCCAGGGTGCAAGTATTTACGGACAGGAGAGGGGAGAGGGGTTTATTTTGTATCTTCTGGCCATCGAAAATAATCCAGGGTTTGCTGCATGTTCGTTTCCAGTTCTTTGTGCGTTCTTTTTCAAGCCTTTTAACGGCTGTCCTGCGAAGAGTATTTAGCTGGGAAATTGGGATGAAAATATCTGCTTCCAGATTGACCTTGATGTTTTCCGGCTCAAAAATGGTATTGCTAAGTTTCTTCAACTGCCGGATTATAGAATCTTCTGATATCTGGCCTCCCTTTGCACGCTGTGGAATATCTCCGGTTTGCATGACCTCGTTCTCGCCGTCTGTAATGCAAAGTGCTGCCGGTTCCCCATGTTTTGCTGTAAATGACATTTTGATGGGAATTCTTTTCATGACATCTTTAATCCCAAGAGATTCCATAAGCCTGAAGTCATACGTCTTTAAAACGGTCTCATTTCTGTAAACGGTCTTTTCCATGGGTATTTTAACTGTTGCACAGGCAGGGGTGCTTTCCACACTCTGGTTATTGATGTACATACTTCGTACCGTAGTTCCTGTGCCCCGCCCCTGGGTACCGATTCCATCGCCTATCCTTAATGGCTGCTCGATCTGTATGTAGGCAAATTTCCTTTCCCAGTCGTATTTGACAACCTGTCCGAGATACGTTCCCTGGTTATGCGGCTGCTGCCTGCTCATTAGGTTGCCGCCGGGATTTCCAAAGTAATACCCTTGTGTAAACCCGCGGTTAAAAAGCTGGCGCAGTGTGTGCTGTTCATTATAGGATACATGGAAATCGCCTGGGTTTTCAAGATATCTCTCTATAAGACTACTGTAAATTCGTACCACACCTGCCACATATTCAGGGTGCTTCAATCTGCCTTCTATTTTGAAAGAATCGATGCCTGATTCTATCAGGTGTCCGATGTGCTCGCTTATGTTGAGGTCCTTTGGACTCAGGAGGTGGCCCTTTGCTCCATCAATTATATATTTCCTGCGGCAGGGCTGGGTACAGTAGCCGCGGTTCCCGCTTTTATCGCCTATCATGCTGCTGAAAAGACACTGGCCTGAGTATGAAAAGCACAGCGCACCGTGGATAAAGACTTCTATCTCGGTGTTGGTTTGGGATTTTATTCTCCTGATCTCTTCAAGGGAAAGCTCTCTTGCAATCACTATGCGTTTTACTCCCATTTCCTCAAGGTATCGTACACCTTCTATATTGTGGATGGTCATCTGTGTACTGGCATGGACCGGAAGCTGGGGGAGCTGGTCCTTTAATAATCGCACGATACCGATATCCTGAACAAGTACTGCATCTGCTCCTGCATTGCAGAGGAATTGCAGGTATTCGGTGGCTTTTTCGAGCTCTGTATCCTTGATAAGGGTGTTGACTGTTACGTATGCTTTAGCTTTGTTAATGTGGGCGTAATCAATAGCCCATTCAAGTTCATCATGGGTAAGGGCGGCATCATGCCTTGCGCTTAAGGTTGGTCCGCCGAAATATACGGCATCGGCTCCGTTTTCAATTGCTGCGATAAGGGCTTCTTTGCTTCCGGCTGGTGCTAATAGTTCGGGTTTGTGCATTAGGGTGTTATAGTAATGTGGGGCGTTAAATAGGTAATGGGGATTATGCTGAGCTGATCAATGATTCCGAACTTTGAAATCGCTTAAGTCCGGGTCATCGATTTCTCCGTGATGTTGATCTATAAAAGTTGCCTTGAAAATTCTTCAACTTATACGAATATTAACGCCCCATTTCTACAGCCTCAGCCTTCCCACCCCTGACTGAAGTCGGCTGCATCCGCAAGATAGGAGTCGTGTGCATGGGTGAGCGCATGAAGATGTGGGGTGGGTAAGTGTGTGTTCACTAAAGGCAGATGGATTTTTACTAACGTTTTTAGTGTATGCAAAGTTCCCCCGAATGCGGAATCTTGGTGAGCAAAGCGAACCGCATACACCGTTATACACAAACGAACAAAGTGAGCATATTTTGGCTGTGCGTTCAAAATGTAACAATTCTGTCACTCTTTTTGACAATTTCATACAAATCTTTCATCGTTGATAATGGGCACACTTCCGAACCTTCGGACTGCCTGATTTTGAGACAACTGCCACAAGCAAATATTTCTCCACCATTATCAACTAACGTTTGCATCTGTTCTGTCACCTTAAATTTATCCGTGTCCAGAGATTCGCACTCTACACCTTTACCAAGCAAGAACACATTTATTTCGTCGCCCTCATTCAATGCAAAATTTGCAAACCGAAATGCGTTCCAAACTGTTTCCGAGTCGTTTGAATATACTACGATTCCTATTTTAATGTTTATACCTACTTCTGTGCGGAAATTACAGTAAAACCTCCCTCTCCGTGACCTTCTTTAACAGGTTCAATAGCAGTTATTTTTTTTGGGTTTTTGAAGATTGTCTGACAGGTTTTGATATGTTCGAACTCAAAATTTTTAAGCCAATCCAAAACTTGTCTGGTAGAATAAAAGTTGGCATGCCTGTAGAATTTACTCTCTTTCTTCTTTGATTCATACAATTTGCCAAGAAAACTCTCCTTGTCAATCATACCTATGATGAGATAGCCTCCCGGTTTAAGAACTCTTTTTGCTTCCCTGAGTGCTTGTATAGGGTCTTGCACAAAACATATTGTTACAACTATCAATACAAAGTCAAAAGAAGAATCATCAAAAGGAAGTTTTTCAGCTTTTGCTTTATAGACCTCTATCCCACGTTTTTGTGCTATATCTGCCATTGCTTTTGCTGGCTCCACTCCAATCCTGATACCAAGAGGAACTGCAAATCTTCCTGTACCCACTCCAACCTCTAAACCCTTTCTATTTTCTGGAACGAACTTCTTTAAAGCTTGGACTTCGGACTCATAGGCAAATCTATTTGCATCAAACCATTCATCATATTCTCGAGCATACTTTTCAAAGATTTTAATGTTATTAATAAGTCTTCACCTTTATCAAGCACAGCCGAAATGGCGTCTAAAGTTGTATATCCGAACATGGTCCATCTACATTAATCCAGACGAACTTCAATCATCACTTACACTCTTTATCATTTTCCTGTATTAAGTTATCCAACCCACCCCCACAAAAACACACCAGCCTTACCGTACACCCCGGCCCCCCCTGCTCCATCACCCAATGTGCAACCCTCACAGCCCCGCCAGCAAACGCCTGCCTGCTGTGAGCCTGGTGCCGTACTTCGATACACTCACCATCGCCAAAGAACAACACCGTATGATCCCCCACCACATCGCCGCCACTGATAGCATGAATAGCGATCTCATCTCCCCATTCTCACACTCTCCCACCGCCCCACCGTCTACACTTTCCCTGCCACCGCAGCCCGTAAGGGCGGCAGGGTGGCAGCCAGCCTTGTGGATTCATGCGAGTTTCAAAGCGCAGATAAACGCGGATGAACGCAGATATTGCAGCTAAAATTAGATTATACATTGATTTCAACCATATAATCAAAATTAAAACTCATACTAACCGCTATCTGCGTTCATCTGCGGTTAATAATGAAATAGAAATAATTTCAGCCTGCCTCCTTTTTGCACATGCGCTGAGCGTGGGTTGGGGGTGATGTGTGCTGGCGGTGGCCTCGGTTGTTTGTTGGTGCTGCCGGTGGTGGGCATGGTTGTTAAAATATAAAATTAATGAAATGCTGTACCACAACGGACGCAAAGTTAAGGTTACATGTCTTTGCGCTCTTTGCGCTCTTTGCGGTGAAACACTTAACGGCAGCCGTCAATCAGCGTGTATCAGCGTACCTCTGCAGTTCACATTGAATTGCTGTCCAGCCTCCACCACATTCTCACACCCTCTCGCCGCCCGCCATCATACCCGTAGCAGCGTGCCCCTACTTGCCCAGCACATCAGCCATATCATAATGTTTTTTATATGATATATTTCTAACAAAAACGATTAATTTAAATAGTTTAATGTTAGATATAGTTAACATATTATTAAAATAACGAGCACAAGGAGAATTAACACAATGGATAAATATAAAATAACACTCCCGATATTGACTCCGCTTTTTGGAATTGCTGCAATTGTTCTATACTCTTATGGCGATATGGTTGGGGGAAATATGATGGCCTGTGTTTCAATTGGATTATTCATAACTTATATCATACGAAAACTAATATTCAAAAATGAATTGAAAAAAGACGAGATGGTTAAAAGAATTTCTGGCCAGTCGTCGGATATTGCATTCTATCTATCGATCATATCAATTGGATCATTGACAATAGTGTTACATTTTCTTCCAACACTTTTTGATGCATTTGAAGTATTAGCAATCATTCTGGCTGTGATGTTAGTATCAAAGGTTTCACTTCAGTTATATTATTCAAAAATGAAAGACGAAATTGGTTTCTAACTAAAAAGGTAATCTTGAATGAAAATTAAAAACAACACACAAATTTTGTTGAATTTGTGCATCCTTCTCGTGGGACTTGCGCTAGCAACAAGTGGGATAATTAGAATATTCCAAAACATCTCCGAAGTAGATCCGGAATCTGTCCTCCAGGTAATCTTCCCAGTTCTTATCGGGCTGGGCGTCGCCATGTCTTCCTTTTTCAGGATATTAAAACCAAGAACAGGAGTTGTGGGAGATGAACGGACTAAAAGAGCTGTTGAAAAAGCAGGACTATACGCACTTTTAATACTTTCTGGATTATTGATTGCTTCTGCTTCAGTTGCTGGCATTTTACAGCTAAACATAAACTTCAGCTTAGCAGTAATTGTGCTGTTATATATTGGAATATTTTCATGGGGCATCTTGGCATATTATTTTGATAAAAAGGGTGATCTGGAATGAAATTCAGGACAGATAAATACATTTTGAGACCCTTGTCAATGAGTATAGGGATGGTAATTGCTGGCATCCTTTTGAGTTATCTTATGCCGTCTTTGTTTTTTGTAGGATTTTTCCTAATTATAGCTGGCACAATATTGAGTGTTACGGGTGTTTATGTAGCAACAAAACCGGTAGAATATTTTATGCATGATGAGAGGATTAATAAAAATACGGACAAGGCAGGCCATCATGCATTCTGGATAATGGCAAATGTTGTTATTATCCTTAATCTGATAGACAGATTTACTTCAGTATCTATTGAATATAATACTGCAGGTACTTTGATTATCCTTATAGGCATCTTTTCACTTTATTTTCTTCGATGGTTTTATAACAAAAAAGGTGAGGTTGAATGAAATTCAGGAAAGACAAGGATATAACAAAATTTATTGGAATCAGCTTGTGCGCTATTCTGGCTGGAATTATTATTATCTTGTTTATCGAACCAGTTAGTGTTTTTGGATTTATTCTAATTTTAGGTGGACTCATAGGATTAATAATTGGTTTAAGCGTAGCTACGAAACCCAAATGTGATTTAATAGAAGATGAAAGGTCTGTGAGAGTCAGGGAAAAAGCCGGATATTCTGCGTTTATTGCAATGCTGTTGATTGCAACAATGATCGTGCTTCTCAGAATGCTGAAATTATCTCCATCATTAACCCCTTCGATAGAATTAACTGATGGAGTCCGGAATATATGGATTCTCGTAGTATGGATTTTCATTACATTCAGGTGGTACTACAATAAGACAGGTGAGTAAGCTGAGAACAAGAATGAAAGAACTAAGGGCAAAGTATGATCTGACACAGGAAGAACTTGCCAATAAAGTAGGTGTTAGAAGAGAAACCATTGTGTTTTTAGAAAGAGGAAAGTATAATCCATCATTAAAACTTGCATATGATGTAGCTAAAGTTTTGGAATCAAAAATCGAAGAGGTTTTTATTTTCGAGGATTAAGTTTTATTTCACAGTTTACTGGTCGATGAATATATATCAAATTCTAATTTAATTTGCGCAAACCTTTTATTTAAAAAACACATCTATAACATAAATGGACTGATCTCAATGATAATATTAGAACTTGAACATGTTTCAAAATCATACAATACTAAAAAGATTATTAACAACATATCTTTTTCAGTAGATCAAGGAGAAATATTCGGACTTCTCGGTCCCAATGGCGCAGGTAAGACTACAACACTGCGAATGATGCTTGATATCATAAAACCAGAATCAGGAAATATCAAGGTATTCGGAAAAGATATTGATACACATTCGAAAGACAGGATCGGTTATTTACCGGAAGAGCGCGGTCTTTACAAAAAGTCCAAGGTCATTGAACTTCTGGTTTACCTGGCCCAACTCAAAGGAATGACAAAAACCCGGGCAATGGAAAATACTGTTGATCTATTGCAGTCAGTTGAAATGCTGGAGCATAAAGACAAAAAGATCGAAGAGCTCTCAAAGGGAATGCAGCAAAAGATACAGTTCATTGCCACCATAATTCATGGTCCCGACCTCATAGTCGTAGATGAACCATTCTCTGGTCTTGATCCTGTAAATACCCAGATCATCAAGAACATTCTTCTCGAACAAAAAAAAGGTGGTAAGACCATCATACTCTCCACCCATATGATGGAACAGGCAGAAGCCATGTGTGATCGTATACTTATGATCAATAACGGCATGATCGTCCTTAATGGGAAGGTCGGGGATATTAAGAATGAACACCGCAATAACTCCATTTTCCTGGAATTTGAGGGGAACCTAAGCTCACTTGAAGGACTCGACCAGATTAAAAATATCATCCAACATGGAACTTATGTTGAGATATTCTTAAAAGATGGACATGATGTCCAGTCCCTTATCGAAGATATTGTAACAAGGGTCAGGATCCTGCGAATTGAACGATCTACCCCGTCCTTGAATGAGATATTCATTAAAATTGTCAAGGGGGTATCCAGTTGAATAAATCCCTAATGATAGCAAAATACGAGTTCCTGAAAACCGTAAAGCGCAAAGAGTTCATACTGATGACATTAGGCTTCCCGCTTTTTTTTATCCTCATTATGTTAGTTCCCTTACTACTGGCTGGTACATCATCACCTGAAGACCTGAACCTGGGTTACATTGACAGATCAAATTCATTTGAATTCCCTGCCGAGATCACAGTAAGAGGATCTATGATCTTTTCAAATGGAATTCCGGGAGTGACAAATAACCAGGAATTGGATGGCACGAACAATGAAAAATATCCAATTATAAAATTCACACAATATTCAGATGTTGCAGAAGCTAAACAGGACCTTGGATCCGGGACATTATCAGGATACCTGGTCATCCCTGAAGATTACATCAAGACTGGAATTGTCGAATCTTATGTGATGGGGAAAGGAACAAACATTCCCCAGGAAGAATTGTCTGAATTGTTGGTAAACAACTTGCTCCGGGATAAAGTGGATGAAGAAACCTTGCAGCGGGTCAAGGATCCTATAACATTTAAACGATTTTCTATTGAGGCCACAGGTGAGGTCAGTGAAAAAGGACTAACCGACATGCTTGAAGATTTTGCCCTGCCATATATTACCGGTATACTCCTGTTAATTTCAATTTTTACTTCCTCCGGATATTTACTGCAGAGTGTAGCAGAGGAAAAGGAAAGCCGGATAATCGAGATACTGTTATCCTCAGTAACTCCAATTGAAATGCTCACAGGAAAGATCGTCGGACTGGGATCGGTAGGACTGCTGCAGATAGCGATCTGGCTGTCAGTGGGTTTTGCCGGATTGATATATGTTTTTGCCATATCTATCAATCCCTTTTTATTGATCCTGTCTTTGGCATATTTCATACTTGGATTCCTGTTATTTGCCAGTATGATGGGGGCTGTGGGAGCAATAAGTGGTTCTATGCGTGAAAGCCAGCAGCTCATTCCAATTTTCACTTTCCCGGCTATAGCACCCATATTGTTCATGCAGGTATTGATCACCGAACCAGAGGGAAAGTTATCGATGTTCTTTTCCATGTTCCCGTTAACGTCTCCTATTGCCATGCTTATACGTATGGGCGTTTCTGATGTACCTGTCTACCAGATAGCAATAAGCTTAATTATTTTAATGGTGTCTGTCTATTTCGTAATAATAACCTCTGCCAGGTTGTTCAGAGTAGGACTATTGATGTATGGAAAACGGCCTGCTATTGGCGAAATCGTCCGGTACATGAAAACAGGTTAGAGGTAATGATCGAGGTAAAAAATGGAAGATGTACTATCCACACAAGATGTCGATAAGACCTATCACCTTGGAAAACTTGCAGTCCCGGTACTTAAAGATATAAACATCTCCATTAAGCGCGGTGAGTTCGTTGCCATCATGGGTCCATCCGGCAGTGGAAAGACCACACTAATGAACGTCATCGGTCTGCTTGACAGGCCCACCCATGGCAAGTTCTTCATTGACGGTGTAGATACCTCAGCCCTTTCTGACATGGAACTTGCCAAAATACGGGGCAAAAAGATAGGTTTTGTGTTCCAGACCTTTAACCTCATAGCCAGGTTCGATGCCCTGAAAAACGTGGAACTGCCCATGATCTACCAGGATATACCAAAGGCAAAACGAAAGGCCAGGGCTATAGAACTCCTGGAACAACTAAAACTGGAGGACCGTATGAAACACAAGCCTCCCGAACTGTCGGGAGGACAGCGGCAGAGGGTTGCCATAGCCAGGGCAATGGTCAACAGGCCCGACATCATCCTGGCAGATGAACCCACAGGTAATCTTGATTCCAGGACAGGTGAAGAGATCATGGATATTTTCAAAAAACTTAATTCACAGGGTATAACAATTGTAATGGTCACTCATGAGCAGGATATTGCAGATACATGCCACCGGATAATAAGGATAAGGGACGGGATGATAGTATGAAAATGACAAGGATAAGGGACAGGATAATAGTATGAAAATAACAAGAATAATCGGATGTTTATTGATATTGATAATGATACAGGTCTCAGCTGCCGATAGTGACATTACGGTCAGGCCATCTGTAATGGTGGATTACTCAGTGGATCCGGCATATCTTATGCCCGGGGATGTGGGTACAGTGACGATCACACTGAATAATGCAGCAAAGGATTATTCCTATTCTGTGCCTGTGAATAACAAGACCGAGATATTCGACCTTTCAGCCCAGGTACTAGACGCTTCGTTATCAGGAGATAGTCATATCCAGGTTACAAGCAATTCCTATTATGATGTGGGACTGCTCGGACCGGGTGACACTATAGATTTTACATATTCGATAAAGGTAAGCGAGGATGCCCCGGATAGTATCCGTTTCCTGGATTTTATTTTCATTGGAGGAGGGGATATGTATGATGTCAAATGGAAGATCCCGGTGACTGTGGATTCCTCAGGGATCAAATTGATCAATTCTGAGGTAGGCAGGAACTCGGATTTTATTGTTCTTGATATTGCAAATGTAAGACCAAACACGGTAAAAGCAGTGACCATTGTTCCAGCAACAGATAATGTGGAGTTCCGGCCTGCCCAGTATTTCATTGGAACAATGGATTCGGACGAGATGTTCACCATCCAGTTCGATATCGAGCCTGAGGACGGTGTTGAGCAGATGGGAGTTAAGGCAATATTCAAGAACGGGAACAACTGGCACGAATCTGAGATCCAGACCATCAATGTGAACAACTCAAAGCCCCTGATCGTTGTGGGTGAGGATTCAAATCCCTTGCTGGTATTCGGTATAGTGGGCGGCTTGTTTGCGGTAATAATAATATTCTTTGTCGTGATGCGAAAGCGAAGAAGTTCCAGAGAAGAAATATGAAATTCTACGATGCCCTGGAATTTGTATTTCTGAGCTTTAGTGGTGAGAAGTTCAAGACCGTAATGTCAAGTCTTGGCATTATCATAGGAGTGGCAGCTATCGTGGTCATGCTCTCTGTGGGTGAAGGATTGATAACCGGGGTTTCTGGTGTTTTTGGCGATATGGACCTGAACATGGTGCAGGTCATACCAGGGGGTTTTGACCAACATAGCAGTGGTTCTGGCAGACCCATGAAGAATGCAGTATTGGATGACAGGGATGTTTCTATACTGGAAGGTGTCATTGGTGTTGAGGGTGTCTCACCGCGCCGTTCTACCGGGGCTCTGATGAAGTTTAGTAGTGATGAACGCAACGTAGGCGTTGTTGCCATAACACCATCGAAAGAATCAAAGATAGCAGATACTATCGAGGCTGGCAGGTTCCTGAGTGATTCGGACCGCAGCAGTGTGGTGCTGGGATATGATATTGCCAATAAGATGTTTGATATGAAGATCAACCCCGGGTCACATATTGTACTTACGAACAGCCTGACCAATATCAGTATTGATTATAAGGTGGTGGGTGTCCTTGAGGATGTGGAACAGATGTCTTTACTTGGAGGCAGTAGCAATTCCCAGATATATATTACCCATCCGAGCATGAAGAATTTACTTGATATTCAAGAGTATTCATTTTCGTCGATCAATGTCTGGGTGGAAGACCAGGATATGATTGCTGAAACTATTGAACGGATGGACAAAAGTCTCCAGAGGACCCACAGGAATGAAAAATATACTATCTTTGACCAGAGCGGGATTCTGGAAAGTCTAACAGAACTGCTCATCCAGATAAAATACGGACTGGGCGGCATAGGTGCTGTGGCCCTTGCAGTGGGTGGCATAGGCATTATAAATGTGATGATGCTTACTGTTACTGAACGGATAAAGGAGATAGGTGTCATGAAAGCAGTGGGTGCCAATAAAGGTGATATCCGGACATTGTTCCTGATCGAATCCGGCATATTGGGGCTGGTCAGCGGCCTGATCGGGGTTTCCCTCGGAGGGGGGCTGGCATACCTGATATCGGTACTGGGTAACTTCCCCAGCACTGTGACCCTTACATCGATGTTAATAGGTCTGACCTTCGGGTTGGTCACATCCGTAGTAGCAGGTGTGTACCCTGCCTCAAGGGCGGCACGGCTGGACCCTGTGGAAGCATTGCGAGCTGAATAATAGTTATTGTTATTGTTATAGATAATGAATTTAGGAGGGAAAAGAATGAACCTGATGGAAAGAATTACCGGGATGATCACACGTCCCAAAGAAACAATAGAAGACATATCTGAAAATCCTTACATAGAGGATGCAGTCCTCATTGTTGGAATAACTTCAGTTATTTCTGCAATTTCTGCATACCTGATGCAAAGCAAGATCATCTATGATTATGGGGATATGGATGTCAGTGGTCTGGAAACATTGAAATTGATAACCACGGTGGCACCTATTATTATGGGATTGATAGGCGTATTTGTTATGTGGATCATTGCTGCAGGTATCGTTCATTTGATATCGGTAGCCCTGGGTGGGGAAGGCAAGTTCATCCAGATGCTGGTGGTGTATGGTTATGCCAATATTCCCATTATAATCAGTACGGTTGTAGGAATTATATTAATGAACTTTGTTGACCCGATTAATATTTCTATTTCATCCACCGGGGCTTCTAACAATTCCATGGCTGACTTTATGTCCAACCCATTCTACCAGGCTTCCATAGCTTCTGGTACAATATTTAAATTCTGGAGCATCGGCCTGGTATTTATGGGTGTCAGGCACATACATGGTTTAAGTAGCAGCAAGGCTTTGATCGCTGTAGCTTTACCGCTGTTGTTCTTGATATTCGGGATTGTAATGACATTTTTATCAAGTTCGTTAATGGGATAAATCGTGCTGGTGAGGATAGAGTAAGGGATATTCAACCACAGAGGGCCAGAGCACACAGAGCATTTTTGCTTTTCTCTGTGTTCCTCTGTCGACCCTGTGGTTGGTATTAAAATAATTCCAGTTCCAAACCGTTCTCCCAATTTCCTGCCTCCCGCTCTGTGCACTTAACCGGCCTGCTTCCTTTTTGCACTTGTTCTACCCCCTCCTGCACGAGTGCCTGCGTGCGGTTGCTGCCAACTAATGTCAGGGCGGGTTATGAAAGCAGGGAGAGGAGGGGCTGCTATTGCTTTTAAAATTATTTTAATAATCTCTAAAGATAAAAAATATATAGCATTTACTATCAATATGATATCAATTGATACATTATGATTACTCAAATAAATATCAGGCTGAATGAACATCCTTTACAGGAAATCGATACACTGGCACACATACTCCATGTTCCAAGGTCAGATTGGCTAAGTATGAAATTAGCAGAAGCTGTTAAAGAAGATCTATTGAAATATCGCGAAGCATTGGCTATGGAATATACAATGGGCCATATATCATTCGAAGAATTACAGACCGCTGTAGGTCGTGAGGCTGAAGATGTCAGGACGATCAGTGAGAAGACACAAAAAGGGAAAAAGGAAATCGACAGACTGTCTGGTGAATGATGATATTTGCCATCGATACACGTTCATTGATAGCACTCCAGTATAGCGGTTACCTCAGTACAATTGACGAAACGGTAGATATCGTAATAACAAAAAAAATTCATTCTGAACTTGAAGAGATTTGGAAATTTACAGATAATGACGCTGCAGCCGCACGAGAAATAATGAAGTTGTTACATACAATAACAATCATGGAAGTATCACAAAGATTAACAGGGGAAGAAGAACTCATCGAAGTTGCGCTTCAGAAAAAATGTGATTTCATTGTTTCCGATGATATCCATGCAATGCCAGAACTTAAACTAACTAATACTTCCACACTTTTCAGTACTCATCTACTTTATTACCTATTTCGTGCAGGGATGATATCTTAAGAAGAAGGGTTAATTGCATTAGAAAAAATGCGGAAAAATAGGTCCTGGAAAGAAAATATTGTAATGCGGCCGCCGGGAATCGAACCCGGATTAGAGGCTTGGGAAGCCACTGTCATACCGCTAGACCACGGCCGCATATTGCTATATTCTTTCACATTCAGGTCCCATCGAGCCGGAGGCGAGTGGGACACGCCCTCCAGTGGCGTGACTCGGGCCGTCTATACCGCGGCCGAATATCTGTCAATTATTAACTTATTTCGGTGCTAACCACTAAGCCTTACTGCCTATTAATCCTTATGCTCCCGCCGTAGGACATAACGAAAACATCACCTTTTTATAATCTCCTACCCTTTTATAGCCATATTATTCAACATTCATTCTTTGCGAGGGCAAACTAACATGATCGACAGAAACGAGATTATCGAAGTACTCCAGGAATACGACCCAACCGATTACAAGATCGGTGCCGTAGCATCCCATTCAGCCCTGGATGTATTTGACGGAGCAGTGGAAGAAGGTTTCCAGACCTATGCCATATGCCGCAGCGGCCGTGAACAGACCTATACCAATTACTTCAGGACCAAGTGTGACGAGAACGGCTGCGTCATACGCGGCGTGGTGGACGACTGGGTTGTATATGACAGTTTTGATGAACTTCTCCTGCCTGCAGAACAGCAATCACTCATCGACAATAACATACTTTTCATACCTAACCGCTCCTTTACATCCTACTGCGGAATAGACGCCATCGAAGATGATTTCAGGGTACCGCTTGTGGGCAGCCGGAACTTGCTGCGAAGCGAAGAGCGAGGCGAAGAACAGGACTATTATTGGCTGCTGGACAAAGCCGGTCTGCCCTATCCTGAAAAGCTGGAAGACCCACAGGAAATAGACGAACTGGTCATGGTAAAACTACCCCATGCTGTCAAGAAACTTGAACGGGGTTTCTTTAGTGCCGCAACCTATGATGAATACTTGGAAAAATCAGAATCACTGCTGGCACAGAACGTCATAACCCAGTCCGCTCTTGACAACGCCCGCATCGAACGCTATATCATCGGCCCGGTCTTTAATCTTGATTTCTTTTATTCACCCATCGAGGAAGACCTAAGCCCGGTCGAGCTACTGGGTATCGACTGGCGGTTCGAGACAAGTCTCGACGGACATGTCAGGCTGCCCGCACCCCAGCAGATGACGCTTGATCCCGGGCAGGTAACACCCGAGTACACGGTCTGCGGCCACAACTCAGCCACACTAAGGGAATCGCTACTCGAAGAAGCTTTTGAACTGGCAGAGAAGTACGTATCAGCCACCCAGAAATACTACGATCCAGGCATAATCGGTCCCTTTTGTCTCCAGACCTGCGTGGATAAGGACCTTAACTTCTACATCTATGACGTGGCTCCCAGGGTGGGCGGCGGAACAAATGTCCACATGTCAGTGGGGCACCCATACGGTAATACCACCTGGCGCATCCCCATGAGCACGGGCAGACGGTTGGCAATGGAGATCCGCAATGCCATTGAGATGGGTAAACTTGATATGATTGTAACCTAAATCCTTTTCCAGGGATGAAAATACATATAAAGACCTTTGGCTGTACGGCTAACAAAGCCGATAGTCACAGGATCATGCAATTGCTTGCCTCGCAAGGTCATGTTTTTATCGACAATCCGGATTTGTCCGACCTGATAGTAGTTAACACATGCACTGTTACAGAGACCACCCAGCAAAAGGTCCTGAAGTATATCAATTTACTATCTGATCTGGATAAGGACATTGTGGTAGCAGGGTGTTTACCTGCAGCCCAGCCCGATACCCTGGCTGGTATTGACAGCCCGTCAGTAACACCTGCTTCACTGGATGATATCACTGATATTGTAGGTAGTAATTTTATAGATAGTAATATTGTTGGTAGTAATGGCATTACTGCCCCTGCCCCCTATGATGTTCCAATACTGGATGGTGTAACAGGTATTGTTAGCATCTCGCAGGGATGTGCAGGACAGTGCTCCTACTGTATCGTAAAGCAGGCCAGGGGCAAACTGGTAAGCCGCCCTGTTCCAGATATTGTTGATGAAATAAGGTCACTTGTACAGCGTGGTGCCAGAGAGATCCAGATTACTTCGCAGGACACATCGGCTTACGGCATGGATATGGGTGTAAGACTGCCTGAACTGCTACGTGACGTAACCGCTGTTGAAGGGGATTATATGATAAGGGTTGGCATGATGAATCCGTTCACGGTTATTGATATTATCGACGATGTAATTGAATCCTTTCAAAGCCCGCATATTTTCAAGTTCCTTCACATTCCCATCCAGTCCGGATCAGATAAGGTCCTGCAACACATGAACCGCAAGCATACATCAGAAGAGTTCAAATATATCATAGATACGTTCAGGAACAATTTTCCTGGCATGGTAATCTCAACAGATTTTATTGTAGGGTATCCTACAGAGACCGAGCAGGACTTTATTGATACACTGGAACTGCTAAAGGAAATTCGTCCTCAGAAGGTCAATATTACCAGATATTCACCACGACCGAACACACATTCCTCCCATTTGCGTGACCTGCCATCATGGAATAAAAAAGAACGTTCACGTAGACTGACAAAAGTACATCATACTGTTAACAGGGAACTGTTCAGAAAGAGGATAGGGGATACTACACATGTTTTGACAACAGAGGTGGGTAAGGATAATTCTACTATAGGACGGGATATCTATTACAATAACATCGTAGTTAAAGAGGATTTACCGTTAGGTAACTGGTACGATGTGAAAATAACAGGCTCTACTATCACTTACCTGATAGGTGAAATTAAAAAATAAAAAAAAGACAGATAAAAAAGAATGAACAGGGGTTAAAAGTACCCCTTTTCAATCAATGGTGGCCTTTATGGGATGCCAGTTCTGCCTGCCGTTTGTTGTATGCATTCTCGGTGGCTTCCAGGCATGATTCACAGATCTCCGCTACTTTTTCCTTATAATAAGGCTCGCTGAAATCAGGAACTCTTGTTTCCACAGCATACAGTTGATCACCCTTTCTTCCACAAAGGTTGCATTTGGAACCTTTTGCCTTTGTACGGATTTTATTGGCGTCGTGGGAGGCGTTGGTGCATTCCTCGCAAATGGCCATCCACATCCCTGTAGGGTAGGCGTTTCTGTATCTCGGTACATCTGGTTTCACAGGACATAGAGTAGGTCTTCCTACCCCGCATAGATCACAATCTGCCATATTTTTCACCTCCTATTATAGTCCCAGTACATTAGCTGCACTTGCTGCCCAGTTGATGAATGGTTCAGGAACAATTCCTATTGCCAGCACGCCTATAATTGCCAGCAGTATAGCTACTGCATATGTTCCGGGTACTTTCAATTTTTCATCGGACGAAGGCGGAAGTACATACATATATTTCACAACCCTGGCGTAATAATACAGGGACAATGCACTATTCAATATGGCAAAGATCACAAGGAGATAAAATCCTCCTTCCAGCACTGATAAGAACAGTATGAACTTACTGACAAAACCTGCCGTGAATGGAATACCAGCCAGGGCAAACAGGAATATCATAATACTGAATGCCAAAAATGGAGACCTTTTACCTAGTCCGGCAAAGTTATCCAGATGATCAACGTCCTTTGCATTACTGTTCTCCTTCAACAACATATATCCCAGTGCTGCTACTGCAATGAAAGCACCCGTCTTCATGAATGCATGAGACATAACATACAGTATGCCTCCAGTCAATGCTTCGGGCGACATTACTACAAACACCATGGAAATGTATCCTGCCTGTGCCACTGAAGAATAAGCAAGCATACGCTTTAAACTCCTTTGGCTAAGGGCAACCACATTCCCAAGGGTCATGGTAATTATTGCAAGAATCATGAACACCATTGCTATATCGATCTTGATGGCTATCATCGCAATCAATAATATCCTGAAGGCTGCAACGAAGGCCATCTTCTTGGACCCTGCTGCCAGTAATGCTGATATAACGGTAGGTGCACCTTGATATGTATCCGGTGCCCACATATGGAACGGTACTAATGCCATCTTAAATCCGAATCCGGCCACGATCAGCATTAAAGCTATTATACCCATTGGACTCTGGAGGACCGCGGGATTATTGTTAAAGAAAACAGCCAGTTCACTGATGTTTGTAAGGCCACCGCTCATACCATATATGTATGAAAGACCGAACAACAGCAATGCGGATGACAGGGCACCTATGATGAAGTACTTGACTGCCGCTTCCAGGCTATTTGGATCCTTCTTATTGAATCCTGCCAGTGCATAAGTGGATAAACTGGCCAGTTCAAACCCGATGAACATAGTCACAATATCTATCGCTGAGGCCACTACCATCATTCCGATGGTCCCGAGTAGTATTAGAGTATAATACTCGTCTTGATTCGAATGGCCATCATACTCCTTTATCGATGCAATAACCACAATCAGGGATACCACTAAGAAGGTCAGCTTAAAGAACTGGCTCATGGGGTCGATGGTCAGGGAATCTGCCAATATGCCTTCCATCTGTATATCATATATTCCCCTGTACACAATGACCAAGCTGGCCACTGCAAGGAATATTGTGGCAAGATATCCCAGTACCTTTTTCTGTGAATTTGCCAGAAATAGACCGATCATCATAATGGCAAGAGCCCCGATGGTCAATATCAATTCCGGAGCGAATTCTGACGCTAATTCTATATAATTCATATCATCACTCCTGGAATGATTTTACTGGCATGTTCAAACATTTCCATCACTGATCCCGGATATACTCCAAACAATATTATCAACAACACCAGTATTGCCATGGGTATCATTTCGAAGTTAGCCAGGTCATGAGGTTCACCAAGTTTCTCGTTGTAACTGCCAAACATGGCACGTTGCATTGCCCACAGGTGATAACCAGCCGTAGCTACAATACCAACCATTGCCAACAGTGCATATACTGGTAGAGTCAGGTAACTTCCTGTTAGTACCATAAACTCAGCAATAAAACCACTCATAGCCGGAAGTCCCAGTGATGCCATGAATCCACACATCATCAAGAAGGCCAGTTTTGGCATCCGGTCAGCCAATCCACCCAGGTCTGGTATGATCCTGGTATGAACACTGTGCTGTATCACACCTACGCTCATGAAAAGCACGGCAGTGATCAGTCCGTGACTGAATTGCTGGAACATGGCTCCTGAAACTGACATATAGTTGAATGCGGCAGCTCCCAGCATCACATAACCCATATGGGCTACACTGCTGTAAGCGACCATCTTTTTCAGATCTTTCTGTGCCAGTGCCAAAAATGTAGCATATAATATGCTTACCACAGCCAGCACCGCCATTAATGTGATTATACTTGAACGATATGGTCCAAGGCTATCCATCATTGGTAACAATACCCTGAACAGCCCGTAGCCGCCCATCTTAAGCAGCACACCGGCCAGCAGGACACTGCCTGCAGTGGGTGCTTCCACATGGGCATCTGGCAGCCAGGTATGGAATGGAACAGTAGGCATCTTCACCAAAAACCCAAAGAACAGGGCAAGGAAAATACCAACTCTCATCTCAGCAGATACTATGTCAGAAAATGCCTCTAACAATACCGGTATTTCAAATGTATTGACACCAGTACTGAAATACAGCGCAAATATACCCAGGACCATTACAAGACTGGCAACATGAGTATAAATAAAGAATTTAATGGCTGCATAGTCCTTATTAGGACCGCCCCAGATACTTATCAGGAAGTACAATGGTATCAGTGTCAGTTCCCAGAATATGTAGAACAGGAAGAAATCCAGGGACATGAATACCCCGAACACTCCAGCCTGCAGCACCAGTATCAAAGCAAAGAACTGGTTGGGCAGTTTGCTCTCTCCCCATGCATAAACAATGGTTAACGGACACAGTATTGCATTTAATAAAATCAACGGCATGCTGACTCCGTCAACACCAAGTTGGTAATTTATTCCCATACTGCTGATCCAGCCGATTTTTTCCTCGAACTGGAATCCCAGGAAAGCTATACCTGGTTCGAACTGGAGATATATCATTATTGTAAGTACAAATGATATTGCTGATGAGACAAATGCAACCATTCTGGCTGATTCACGGCTCTTGGTAAATAACAGCGTTAGGGCAGCACCTATGAGTGGGATGAACAGTATTAACGAAAGTACATAATCCACCACTTAGATCACCCACCTTAATGAAAGGATAAGGGCTATCAAGCCCACCCCTAAAACCGTTGCTGTGGCATAATTCTGCACCACACCTGTTTGAATCTTTTTCAAGACTTCTGCTCCTCCTATGATAAATGAACTTATGCCGTCAATGATACCATCAACTATCTTACGGTCACTGAACTCACCGGCCAGGGCAAGTACTCCATAAGTGAACTTCAGGGATATCAGTTCAATGAATATTTCATGCTGGTAGTACCGCTTGGCAAGAATCTTGAATAACGGATTTCGCATATTCCCGATCGATGCCACACTTATCCAACGCCTGTTATAGATTACCCATGCTAACAGTAGTCCACCTACACCAACGATAACCGGTAATAGGGTTATTATTGGGGAAGCATGATGGGCGATATCAAGAATTTCATCATGACCTATAACATGATTTCCAGCTAATCCAGCAAGTTCTTCAATCTCATGGTGATCATATGTATGACCGACGAAAATATTGAACGGAATGAAGGTGAGCATTCCAAATACCAATGCAAACACAGCAAGAATTGATAAAACTCCTGTCATAGTTGCTGGCGACTCATGAGGATGTCTTTCCTGGCGGGGTTTCCCTGTGAATGCCATAAACCACAGCCTGAATGTATATATTGCTGTCAATAATGCCGCTAATACACCAAAGGCAAATGGGATCCAGTCATGTGTCACATTAGCAAATACATATGAACCTTCCAAAATGATCGCATCCTTACTGACAAAGCCGCTGGTACCAATAGGCGTACCAATAATTTTCAAAAATGGTATACCAATACCGGCAAGTGCCAGTGAAGAAAATAACATGGTGATCCCTGTGATCTTCATCTTACTCATCAGACCACCCATTTCACGCAGATCATTTGTACCAGTCGAATGAATGACACTACCTGCACACAAGAACAGACATGCTTTGAAGAATGCATGATTGATCAGGTGGAACATGGCAAAACCTACTGCAGCAACACCTATTACCGATCCCATTCCAAGTGCCAGCATCATATATCCAAGCTGGCTGATCGTAGAAAAGGCAAGTACACGTTTGATATCGTTCATTACCAGTCCCATGGTAGATGCGAACAGTGCTGTAAAACCGCCTATATAAGCTACAACAGTAAGTGTTGCAGGAATTGTAATTCCCGCTAATTCAACCGCAGGAGATGCAATAAACATCGGGAACGTCCTGGCAACTAAATACACACCAGCAGTTACCATTGTAGCTGCATGGATCAAGGCCGAAACCGTAGTGGGACCTTCCATTGCATCAGGCAACCATACATGCAGCGGGAACTGCCCGCTCTTACCTACCGCACCGCCAAAGAAGAGCAGTGTAATAATAGTAAGGTTAGTAGGATCTATATGTGATATATTATCGAAGATCGTACTGAATTGAAGTAAATAGGTCCCGTCGGGTATACCAGCTGGAAAGCGCTCCAAAAAAACATCTCTCATACTGGAATATAATATTACTATACCAGCTAAGAACAGCACATCACCTACACGGGTTGTGAGGAAAGCCTTCTTAGCTGCGGCTGCAGCTGTAGGTTTCCTGAACCAGAACCCGATCAGCAGATATGAACACAGACCTACCAGTTCCCAAGCAATGAAGAACTGGAGGATGTTATCTGCCAGCACCACACCCAGCATAGCAGCAGTGAACAATGCGGTCTCTGCGAAATATCTGGGTTTGCCTGGGTCGTGTGCCATATAACCTATAGCATAGATGTGGATGAGCAAACTCACAAAAGTGACCATCATCAACATTACACTTGCCAGAGGATCGATCAAAATACCAACGTTCAATACTGAAAACCAATGAGCAGATACCTCAATGGGTATACCCGTGTTATATATCTGTAAAAATGCCATTACAGATATAATACAGGATATGGCGATTGCCAGTATCGGTATATATCCTCCACCTGAGGGAAGTTTCTTGCCAAAAGCAAGGGTAAGTACGAATGCTAACACCGGAAGTGCCGGTATCAAATATACTATATTATCAACAGCCATATCTTACCACCTCAGGATGTTGATATTGTCGATATTGACATTGTTCTTAGACCTGAATATACTCATTAATATTGCAAAACCAATAGCTGCTTCAGCCGCTGCCAAAGCAATGCTGAACAGTACAAAAACATGACCGTTCACCTGGCTGAAATGTGATGCAAAGGCTATCAGGTTGATGTTAGCTGCATTAAGCATCAGTTCTATACACATCATGATCATAATTCCTGACCTTAATGTCATCACACCATAAACACCAATGCAGAACACAATGGCTGCAACAATTAGATAATAACTGACCGGTAACATTACTCATCCTCCTTCTTGGCCATGTAAAGACTCCCTAAGAGTGCCGCTAACAGGACCAGTGCAAGGACCTCAAACGGGATTACATATTTGGTGAACAACAGTCCTCCTACATGTTCAATCCCACTTGCATCCCTTGACCCGTCTTCCCAGACTGTATAATCAATAGGTACACTTTCTGGCAGAGTGCTTGGCACTAAAGGCCCTAATCCGACAACACTAACAATCGCAAATACTAATACTGCCATCAACATAAGCGCAGTCACCAGGTTAATTATATTCCAACTTTTACTTGGTAATTGTTCCATAATCACTCCACCTCCTGGTTTCTCGTAGTAAGCATTACTGCAAAGAGTATCATCACACCAATGGCTCCTACATACACCAGTATCTGCACTACAGCTATGAACTGCGCACTAAGCAACACATAAAATCCGGCAGCAGCCATCATAGTTATAACACAATGGAAAGCACTGTGTACTACTTCCTTTGATTTTACCACCATGATGGATGAACCGATCATGATTATTGATATAATTGCAAATGGTATGATCTGTAGGTCTATCATTTCGTATACCCCCCTGTCCTGCCTTCAAGTTCGGCTTTATTCGGAGCTGCAAGCTGGTCAGGGCTGTAGATTGTTTCTTCCTTGGTCCAACAAGCCATCTCAAAATGTTTTGTCATAGACAATGCCCCATTCGGACAAAAATCAACACATAGTCCGCAGAACATACAATGCCCGTTATCAAATTGTGGATACCATTTTCCGCTTTTAACTATCTCAATAACATCATTGGGACACATCTGGGAACATATACCGCATCCTACACATTTATCCATATCCAAATGTTGCTGCCCCCTGAATGCATCAGGCAGTTCCATAATTTCTTCCGGATATAGTCTCGTTACAGATTTTGTATATACAGTGCGAAGAGTTATTTGTAAATTTTTTAATACCATCTTTTTCCCCTCCTAGGCCCACATTAATCCTATGATAGTTGACCATACAAGGTTCAGCAAAGCAAGTGGAATTAATACCTTCCAACCTATATCGATGACTTGGTCGATCCTGTATCTTGGCAGGGCAGCTCTGATCCATATGAAAAGCATCATCACTATTATTGTCTTGGCAATCACCCAGAAGATTCCTGGAATGTATAGATTGCCAACAAACGGGAGACCATTCCATCCACCCAGGAATATCAGGGTAACAATGAAGGAGCCCACAACTGCATGGAGATATTCAGCAAAGAATGCCAGCCCCCATCTCATCCCGCTGTATTCCGTAGCCCATCCTGCGACGAGTTCTTCTTCTGCTTCAGTTTGGTCAAAGGGTATTCGTCCCACATCAGCCAACAAGGCTATGAAGAATATTACAAAACCCAACGGCTGTGCAATAATGAACCATATACTTGACTGGGCTTCCACTATTTCAACGATATCCAGTGAATACGCCATTACTGCCACACTAAGAATAGAAATACCCATTGGAATTTCGTAACCGATCATCTTTGCTACGTTCCTGAACGCAGCAAGCACTGCATATTTACTGCTTGAACCCCATCCTGCCATAAATGTAGCAAAGATGGCCAACCCGGATACAGCTTCAATATACAGGATACTGATATCCATTCGGGATACTGCTACTGCATATTCGTTCCCTTTGATTATTAGGAGATCAAAGGGGATTACTGCCACCATCAAAAAACCTGACGTGAGTGCAACAATCGGTGCACCTATAAATAACCATTTATCGGCCTTGGCAGGTATAATATCTTCTTTAGTGAATAGTTTGATAGCATCTGCTATCAACTGCAATACACCAAATCGACCGCCTACCCGATTAGGACCAATCCTGGATTGCATATCTCCCAGGAACTTACGCTCAAGATATACCATTACAAGAGCTCCGCCGAACACAGCTCCTATCACAAGCCCGCCAAGAACACCCCTGATCCAGGGCGAAAATGGATTGGTTGCAAAAATAAAAACAAGAGTATCCATAATAATTTCATATATTTCTACAATTCCCATAAATTACACCTCCCTACCGATCTACCTCACTGGTACATGAATCCATACTTGCTGCTATGGCTGCCACATCAGCTACGTATGTTCCCACCAATAATGGCGGAAGTGCCTGTGCCGTAGCAAAAGCAGGACCCCTGATCCTGAAACGATATGGTTTATCGGAACCATCAGAAATTATGTACATTCCCATCTCTCCTCTCGGATCTTCAATACGGGGATACACCTCTCCGGATTTGGGGCGCGTGATATATGGTGTTACATCCTGCTTATACGGACCTGAAGGCATCTGGTCCAGACACTGCTCAATAATATAGATACTCTCAAGCATCTCCAGTAATCTTACTTTGACCCGTGCAAATACATCACCATCAGTCTGGGTGATTACCTTAAAATCAAGATCATCATATACCAGATAAGGTTCCATACGCCTTAGGTCATACTCCACGCCTGCGGCCCTTAAAGGCGGTCCTGCCACTCCAAGTTCGCCGGCTTCTTTAGCAGTTAATACTCCTACACCTTTAGTCCTTCTGAGGTAGATCGAATCACTGGACAGCATCGCATCATGGGATTTGACCTGTTTCTTCAGTTCTCCCAGGGTTTTTAATGCCATCTCCTTATAGCCTGGCGGCAGGTCGTTCGCTACCCCGCCAAACCTTGCATAATTGTGGTTCAGTCTTGAACCTGTAATAGCTTCCAGCAGGGATACAACCCCTTCTCGCTCCCTGACCATATAGATGAACATGGTCAAAAAGCCTACATCTGTGGTAAATTCACCTATTCCTAACAGATGGCTCTGTAATCTGCAAAGCTCATTGGTTATTACCCTAAGATACATGGCACGGTCTGTAGGTTCTATGCCCAACAGTTCCTCAACACCACGGCAGTAGACATCGTTGTTGGAATTAGAGGCAAGATAACATATCCTGTCTGTCAGCGGAAGGATCTGGAGATATGTCCTGTCTTCAAACACCTTTTCCATACCTTTATGAATATAACCTATCTTGAGTTCGGCTTCCCTTATTGTTTCACCCTCTATCTTCAGATCAAGCAAAAAAGGACCAGGCTGCAGCGGATGCTGTGGTCCGAGATGCAGGAGTATCTCAGATGGTTTGGGTGGGGAAGTGATTTGAGTTGCTTCATGTGTCATTGTTCATCACCTATGTTAGATCGGGATACCCAGCGTAATCTTTACGCAGTGGCCATTCTCCTTCCATTTCGTCTATCAGCAATAGGACCTTCATATACGGACAATCAGTAAATTTGATCCCATAAAGTTCATACGTTTCCCGTTCATACCAGTTTGCATTCCAGTAGATACCACATAGTGAATCTATTTTCGGATCATCTCTTGGTACTGAAGCTTTTAATGTTATGACCAACGGTGCCGAATATGATGTGACATGATATACCACCTCTATCTTATCAGGAGGATAATCCACACCTGATATACAGGAAAGATGGTCGAAACCGTTGTCAAGTAAAAACTGCATGATCTCTTTTACTTTACCTGGATCTATTCTTGCTACCGCCCTGTTAGGTGAGGGGACATCCACATCAGAAACTGCATCCTTGAACGTATTTGACAGTTCAATCATGATGGTTTTATCGATCTTTTCATCTCCCATATTTTACTCACCACCTTCTCCTGGATTTGGTATTACAGTCCTGTCTTGCTCAGCCACGATCTTTTTCTGAAGTTCAATGAATCCCTGCAAAAGGGCTTCGGGTCTTGGCGGACAACCGGGAATATAAATATCCACAGGGAATATTTCATCAAGATGCGTGACTGTACTATATGATTCCCACCAGGGACCACCGGAGATTGCACACTCACCCATCATCAATATCCACCTAGGTTCTAACATCTGGTCCCATACCCTTTTTAGAGCAGGTAGATATTTCTTGCTAACATAACCACTGATCATCATTACATCAGCCTGTCTCGGGGAACACCTCGGGATGATACCAAACCTATCTGTATCATAATGGGCTACACCTACGCATATTTGTTCAATTCCGCAGCAACCCATTGGATGGGTCATAAACCATAACGAGTTCTTTCTACCCCAGTTTACAATTTTCTGGAGCGGTGAATTTTTAATGAACTCATTTATTGCACTGTTAGTAGTGACCACCACATTCGGTGGAAGCTCTGTCTTTATCTCACCCATTCCAAGACCCCCTTCTTCCATTCATATATAAGTCCTAATAGTACAACAATCATAAACAATACCATCGCTAAAATGCTAAATCCTGTAGTAAAACCTGGTGTAGATGTAATCACAGCTTCATTCACATAAACAGTAACCCATGGATAAAGGAACAACAATTCAACATCAAACAATACAAAAAGTATTGCATATGCGTAATATTCGACATTGAACATCATGTTCGCACTACCGGTGGGCACAGAACCACTTTCATAGGTTGTGAACTTAGCTAGCGTCTTGCTCCTCGGCGATATCTGCTTTACAATAAACATTATTGCCAAGGGTATTACTAAACCAAATAGAATGAAAATAGCTACAGGTATAAAATTATCAATAATTTCCTCCATATCATCACCTATATGTCCTTTCGATATTGAGAGTTAAATTCTATGTATAAAAATGTTATGAAATGTTCATGAGATTTTAATGGTCCCGTGTTTCGTTATCGAGAATAGCAGGTTAAACTTATAATCCCAACAAGAAAATCCTCTTGTCAGTTGGATTAACTTGAGTATACAAAGTCATACTTTATGTACTGAAATGGTCAGGTCAAAGTCCCTTTGTTTTCACAATGTCAGACTCTATATCATCGACTTCGGCTGCAAAAGCAGTGGCAATCTCCGTCCCCATGCCCATAAAATCAGTAATGCCCAGATCTGTCAGACAGGCAATTTCCACATCTGGAGGCGTGCCATTACATGAAATATTAATGCCTAAATGTATTTTCTCAGAGGAAATCCCCGCAGATGCTATGCTAACAGTCAATTTACCACTACCAATAAAAAGATCATCACCGTTGCGTATCGATTCTATGCCGTGGTGAAATAAGACATCTTTAGCACAGACAACCAGCAAGCGCTGCATATAATATGCAAGCCTTATGCTGCCCGGAGAATCGAACCGCTCAACTATGAAGTGCAGCATATCCCCGCCCTTGATAGCTAGATTATTTTGCAGGTCTTCCAGGTCCTTGATATTTGAATCCGGAATATCCATAGCCCCCCTGAACAACACAATGCTGTCCCCGGGAATATCTTTTGAATATGCCCACAGCGGCTCTATCTGGGAGCCGTCATAATCCAGGGTGCCGGATAGTATCTCTATTTTCATGGAACCTGATGCTTTGAGCGAATAAAATATAAAATAATACTACTTCCCTATTGTTATTTCCATTGCTGATACGTTGGTTTCGCCGCGGTCCGATGTTACCTTTTCTGTGGATATGAGAATATCCTTCACTTCCACATTATCAAGGAACCTGTTCCTCACCACTTCCGCAACATCAACAGCTCTTGAAATGGCCCTGCCGCGTGCTTTGATAGTTACTTTATTGGTACCACTATTGAACTGGGTTACCACTGCAAGTACATAGTTCATCACTGGTTTGTTACCGACATATACTACATCGTCATTTTCCATTTCGCCACCTCACTGAAATCAATATGGGTAATAATAATTTTCAGCTATTCTACATATATTTTACTGATGAAACCTTTCAAGAAAAGATATAATTTCCTATACATTGAAAAACCAATATTTAATCATTTTGTAAGCATCCTTGCATCCACTGCTACCGAGCCCCGAGAATACACGATCAACGGGTTAATATCAATCTCAGTAATATCAGGATTCTTCTCAAGCATAGAGGATAATACAGTGATCACATCAATAATGGCTTCCAGATCAGCAGGTTCCCTGCCTCTCGTACCTTCAATGATAGGACTGCCCTTAATCTCCAATACCATCTCCCGTGCCATCTCCCTGTCCACTGGTGTAACCCTGAAGGAAACATCCCTGCATATCTCCACAAATATACCACCCAGGCCGAACATGATCACATGACCGAACTGAGGGTCCAGTTTAGCACCGACAATCACTTCAAGTCCGGGTTCGGCCATCTTCTGCAGTACTACTCCTTCGATCCTGGCTTCCGGCAGGTGCTGTTTCACAGACTTCATCATCCCATGATATGCATCCTTTACCTCCTTATCCGAACCCAGGTCAAGTATAACGCCACCCACATCGCTTTTATGAGTGATATCAGGAGAAAGGAGTTTCATTACAACAGGATGACCCAGGGTTTTGGCCACTTCCACTGCAGCCCCGGGTGAAGATACTGCAGCCGTTGGGAGCACGGGAATATTCCAGTCACTTAACAATTTCCAGAGCCGTTCCTCATTCCCGTTCATTCCTTCACCTTCTCTAAAAACCCATGATGCTTGACCAGGGATGCCAGGGCCTTAACAGCCCTTTCGGGTACAGGGTAATTGGGAAGACCGCCAGTTTTTAAAATATCTATCCCCGCTTCTGTGCCCGCACCTCCAAGCCAGCATGTTATTACTGGTTTAATACATCTATCGCGGTGAATATCTACAATGGCATTTGCCGGAATGCGTGAATCCCACATCACGGTATGCACATAGATTACGATCAACGCATCGATATTGGGGTCACGCAACATATGTTTGACGATACCGTTATAGGTCTCGTAGGATGCCAGTCCGGCCGTATCTACCGGATTGCTGTATGATGCGAACTTTGGGACCAGTTCCTTGATACTGGCTCTTGTCCCTGGCTCAAGGCCCGGTATTGTCAAACCCAGACGTTCACATGTGTCAGATGCTATGATACTGGCACCGCCGCCATTGGAAATTATTCCCACCCTGTTGCCCACGGGTGCGGGCTGGACCGAAAGGGCCAGTGCAGAATCAAAAAGATCATCAATATTCTCGATCCTGATAATACCTGCCTGTTTGAAAGCGGCACTATAAACATCATCCGAGCCTGCCAGACTACCTGTGTGTGAGAATACGGCCTTTGAACCGCTCCGGGTCCGGCCAGCCTTTACCGCAAGAATGGGTTTGGATATGCCCTTGGCCAGTTCCATAAACTCCCGACCGTGATCGATACCCTCAATGTACATTGCGATCACATCTGTCTGTTTGTCATCAACAAGATATTCCAGTAAGTCCACATCATCAACATTGGCCTTGTTGCCAGTGCTTACCACGATATTCAGGCCGATCCCCATCTCCATTGTCCAGTCAGCCAGGGCCAGTCCCAGTGTACCGCTCTGGGTGATAAAGGATATCCCACCCTTTGCAGGTAGTTTGGAGATAATGCTGGCATTCATGCCTGCATGGGCATTGACCACTCCCAATGTGTTCGGGCCGATCAGCCTTATGCCGTATCGGTCAACAATCCCCATCAACTGTTCTTCAAGCTGCTTACCCTCGCCACCCACTTCGCTGAACCCTGCGGTGACCATGATAATGCCTTTAACTCCCTTCTTGCCGCATTCTTCTGTTACTGCAAGTGCATGGGATATGGGTACAACGATAACTGCCAGGTCAACAGGACCCGGTATATCCAGCACAGAAGGATAACATGTCTGCTCAAGTATGTCCGTTGCCTTCGGGTTCACAGGATATACAGGACCGGGAAACCCATTGCCCAGCATGTTCTTCAGTATGGTATAACCCCATTTACCTGGTGTTGCCGATGCCCCGATAACGGCTATAGATTCCGGTTCGAATATTGCTTTTAACGTCAGTTGTATTTCTCCATATAGTTCACGTTCGGTCGATATTAGACCCATTTTTTGATAGTCAGGGGAATCTCACATCCACAAGTTCATGCAGTTATTACAATGTTATATTTGTTACAATGTTAAAATATACATTGTTTTTTCAAACGATTAATAAGGTTTATAAGATGTATTAATAATATTGCTGGTTGTATGATACGAAAGTGTCCGAAACATGGTTTTTTCAGAGGAGAAGTATGTCAATGCGGCGAGGCTGGCAGTTATGTGCTGGATGATGAGCGCACTGAACGAATGGGTCGGTTCCTTTCCGGAGCATTGCGGCATTTTCCGGATGACCTTGGGCTGGCCATGAACCAGCATGGTTGGGTAGATATTGATGTGCTGGTGGATGTTATGATGACAAGATATCCCTGGGCATCCCATAACAGGTTGATGGCAATGGTGGAATCTGATAAGAAGGACAGATACCAGCTATCAGGCAAAAATATCAGGGCCAGATACGGACACTCGGTTAACATTGACCTGGATTTTCCTGAGAACGACCTGGAGTTTGTATATTACGGTGCCAGCCAGGAAGAAGCAGATATGATACAGGAGATGGGAATCAGGCCTGTGCGCCAGAGATATGTGCACCAGAGTTCCACTTATGAGAAGGCCGTGGAGGCTGCCAGTGTACATACTGAGAATCCGGTTATCTTCAGGGTGGATGCCTTTGCTGCTATGGAAGGTGGTGTGGAAATGATGGTGGTGAACAAGTATATCGTGCTGTCTGAGGAGATACCGCCCGAGTACCTGGAAATCACCGAGCCGGAATCATAATGATATTTTGAAAACATCCTTTTTTTCTTCTATCCTGAACTCCACTCCCAAAAACTGCTCCACTACCCATATATTTGTCCTGGTATGCCCGGACACCTCCCGAACCGTGAAGCTACCGCCCCCGGCAAGCCCCATGTACGGAATCAACTGGTCGGCAAGGTGCACGTCCACCGCAGCCCCCGAGCCCAGTTCTGTAATTATCTCTCCAGCAGCAGCCTTGCCTACCTTCTCGGCAGGCAGCCCCCGCTTGCCCAGGGCACTGCCGCCGGTATACCCATACCAAAGGGTTATTCCGCTGCCGGTAGATGGGGAGTTGGCCGCCCATGTATCAATGGATGAACTATAGCCTGCCTTTTCCAGTGCTGCTGCCGCTGCATCTGCCTGCCGCTGCATAACGTGTGGCGGCAGGTTTGAACTATGCGAAATGCCTGAAACTGTACAGGGTTCTTTCTCCTTCCCCCCCTCCCACTCCTTCTCTATCTCCTTCTCCGTATCCTTCTCCATCTCCTCCTCCTTCTCCGTATCCGTCACTTTCTCTTTATCCAGGTCCACAGCCCGCAATGCTGACGGGTGAATGATAGCAGTGACCCTTCCGCCGCCCCTGGGATAGTAACCCCGGCGTTGAAGCTTGATATTACACTTTAATCCCATAGCTGCAAGTACCGGCAGCAGCACATGGGCTATATAATCAATAGGAGGTGACCATGCCACATCAGTGCCGCCGGTGATATCCAGTGATACTGGTTCCTGTGCTGCCGAGGCGACAGGCATCAGGCACTGGAGAAGTAGTGTGATACTGCCTGCCGTACCGATATCTATGTTGTAATGACCGCCCGAGATGTCACCAGGGCTAAATGTGAGTTCAGTGGAACCAGGTTTCAGCCCCGATAACCTGGCACCGGTCATGTCAGCGGCCGTCCTGATGGCAGTCATATGCTGAGCCTTTAGTCCGGGTTTCGGTCTGTTGCTGCGGATATTGCTGATTGTTACCTCAGTTCCTGTAACAGCGGACAGTGCTACAGCCGTGCGTATGATCTGGCCGCCGCCTTCACCGTAGGAGCCGTCGATGTTGATCAAGCTATACCTTCCATCTTATTTTTTGCATCATCGGCCGCAAACGTTACCGGGTCAATGACCATGGCAACCGGCGGCGAGTATGAGGTCTCCCAATCCAGCAGGTCGTCCACTTCGGCACCCATACGCATAGCAAAGCTAAGAGCATCTATCCTCTCTTTCACACCCTCGCCCGACACCACCTGTGCGCCTACAAGCTTCTTTTTTGAGAACAGTAATTTAATGAACAGGGGCAAAGCACCCGGATAATAACCGGCCCTGGTATATCCCTTTGAACTACCGCTGATTATGTTAATGTCGTGGACTTTTGCCGTATGTGATGTAATACCCACCGAACCTGCCACCAGATGCCCCGCCACCACCACACCTGGGCTTAATGTAGGTGGATAGACAGCATCCTTGCCGGCAAGGTTCTCGCCAATAACCCGTGCCATCCTCCGGGCAGCCGAACCCAGCCTGCTGATGACAGGCGAACCCGTGATGAGATCAAAGACCTGGGCGCACTCACCACCTGAATAAACATTATCCTGGAACACTCCATTCATGCTCACCCTCAATCGCTCATCGGTCACAATGCCGCCTGTGGGACCTATATCATAGCCAGCCTCCCTGGCAACCGATGTCAATGGCTTGAGTCCTGAAGTGACGATAACAACATCAGCCGGCAGTATTTCACCCCCATAACTGACCGATTCTACCCTTTGTTGTCCATTCACAGAATCCACACTGGTACCTGTCATTACCCTGATACCCATCGAGATAAGATGCTGCTCTACAAATGATGCCATATCAGGATCAAGGGTCAGTGGAAGCACCTGGGCCAGGGTTCCGATCAATGTGGTATTAATCCCTCTCCTGGCCAGGGATGCTGCAACTTCGATTCCTATCCCGCCCGCACCAATAACCACCACCCTGCTGTTATCATTAATATTGGACTTGATGTCTATCCCATCCGATAGCGTATGCAGGGTAAACACGCCGCTTAAGTGAATTCCGGGGATGGGCGGGATAAAAGGTGTACTGCCAGTAGCGATCACCAGATGATCATATTCAAAAACACCAGAATCTGATATCACTTTTTGGCTTCCGGCATCTATGTGCCTGACCTCTGTGTCCATATGCAGGTCTATACCCATTTCAATAAAGGTATCTGGCGGCCTTACTATCAGGTCAGGGAAATCAGATATAATACCTTCCAGTACGAAGGGCATCCCGCACTGGCTGTACGCAGTGTAAGTGTCCGATGAAAATACCAAAACATCATGATCCGTATGCCGTTTCAAATAGGTGGCTACAGTCATCCCCACAGCACCTGCACCAATAATAGCCACTTTCTTTGTCATTAGTTGTAATTATGGTTAATAGCAAATTAGGTTTATCGTGAAAAGTAAAATAAGAGGTGTTTTGTGTGAGCGGGTTGGGGAGTGGGGGTTAGTTAGAAAAACGTTGTTCCCGCTCACAAGCTCCTATTTATTCAGATTTGATATATAAAGTTTTCGGATTTTGCATTAGAATCTAAAAAAAATACTTCTACCCATACCACATTATAAATTATTCGAATTAAGATATTTGTCAATAGCCTTAGCAGCAATCTTACCTGCACCCATGGCACTTATGACTGTAGCAGCCCCTGTTACCACATCTCCACCGGCAAATACCCCGGTTTTAGAAGTGGCACCGTTATCATCGGCTATGATAGTACCCCATTTCGAGGTCTCAAGGCTTGAAGTGGTCTTCGGGATAAGCGGATTTGGAGATGTCCCTACTGCTATTATTATTACATCCACATCAAGGATATGTTCAGAACCTTCTATAGGTACGGGCCTGCAACGTCCAGATTCATCGGGCTCGCATAGCTCCATATCCAGGCATTCCATCTGCCTTACCCAGTTCTTCTCATCACCAAGTATCCGCGTGGGGTTTGACAGGAGCCTGAAAATAACGCCTTCCTCTTTTGCATTCTCAATCTCCTCACGCCTGGCCGGCATTTCATCATCTCCTCGACGATACACAACAGTCACTTCTTCGGCACCCAGGCGAACCGCACACCTGGCAGCGTCCATTGCAACATTACCTCCACCCACGACCACTACCTTATGGCCCTTTTTGACAGGAGTATCATGATCAGGGAACTGGTATGCCTTCATCAGGTTAACCCTTGTCAGGAATTCATTTGCAGAATAAACACCACTGAGATTCTCACCGTCGATGTTCATGAAGCTGGGCAACCCGGCACCGGTGCCGAGGAATACGGCATCATACTCATCCAGTAGTTCATCCACGGTCTCTACCATACCGATCACACTATTAAGCTGGATATCAACACCCAGTCTTTCTATGTATTCGACTTCCTTTTGGACAATGGATTTGGGCAGCCTGAACTCTGGTATGCCGTAGACCAGTACGCCTCCGGCCTTGTGCAGGGCCTCCATCAGGTTCACACTGTGCCCCATCTTTGCCAGTTCGGCAGCAGCGGTCAGCCCTGCCGGACCTGAACCCACTACAGCCACCTTCTTACCTGTCGATTCAGGTTTTTCCGCTTCCCCCAGCTTGTTCTCCAGTTCCCAGTCAGCAGCATAACGCTCCAGTCTGCCGATGGCAACGGGTTCACCCTTCTTTGCCAGCACGCAGACCTCCTCACACTGGGTCTCTTGAGGGCATACGCGACCGCAAATGGCTGGAAGTGCATTCATGGACTTCAGCTCATTAATGGCACCTTCCATATCGTCATCTGCTATACACTTAATAAAAGCAGGAATATCGATCTCTACCGGGCACCCGGCCACACACAAAGGTTTCTTGCACTGGATGCACCTGCTGGCCTCATTTACAGCCTGTTCATGGGAATATCCCAGGGCTACTTCATTAAAGTTGGAACGCCTCTTTTCAGGGTCCTGTCTTGGCATGTCCTGTCGTTCTAACACTGGCATCCCTCCCGTTCACATTTTTTGTAGTGTTCCATAGCAAGCTGCTCCTCATCCTGGTACATCTGCAACCTGTTCATGAGCAAAGTAAAATCGACCTCATGGGCATCGAATTCCGGCCCGTCTACGCATGCGAACTTGGTCTCGCCGCCGACCAGCACTCTGCATGAACCGCACATGCCAGTGCCGTCCACCATGATACTGTTTAGACTTACTACGGTTCTCACACCGAAAGGATGAGTTACCCCGGCCACGGCGCGCATCATTATAGGGGGTCCGATAGCAACCACAAGGGAAATGGATCCACTGCCTTCGAGCAGTTCTTTTAGCACATCTGTAACAAAACCGTGTTGCCCCTTGGTGCCGTCATCTGTTGTGATATACAGCTCATCACTTACATCCCGCATCTTTTCCTCCCAGAGCAGCAGGTCCGCACTGCGGGAGCCTATAATGGATATTACCTTGTTGCCGGCTTCCTTGTGGGCCCGGGCAATAGGATAAACAGGGGCCACACCCACGCCGCCACCCACACATACTACTGTACCTACCGGCTCTATCTCTGAAGGATTGCCGAGGGGGCCCACGAAATCGAGCAGGCTTTCTCCGGCGTTCATTTTAGATAACTGGGCTGTGGTCTTTCCCATCTCCTGAAAGATTGTGGTTATTGTGCCACTCTCGCGGTCAAAATCAGCAATGGTCAGGGGAATTCGCTCTCCGGCATCATCTATCCTCAGGATGATGAACTGGCCTGCCCGGGCTTTTCTTGCTATCCTGGGGGCAGAAATGATCATATTGTGTATTGTTGGAACTATCTGGCTTTTTTCAATTATCTCAAATGGCATATTGGTTTTCCTTCTAAATAAAATATTGAATGGTTTAGGATGAAGTGAGTTCATAATGTAATCGATAAAGTAAAAATTTAACGGACGTAAATTTTTCAATGAATTCCGGTGAAAAAAGTAAAGGTGACATTTACGGGCTGCTGGAAATCATCATCATAAACCGGGCATGGATCCCCCTGCCTCCTTGCAATCTCCACAGTCAGCCCATAGTTAAAAATTTTCTGGATAAAAAAAATAGCATTTTTTTATGTGATGTGAATAATGAAAATTATATGAAATGAAATATATCACGTTTTTTCTTGAATCGTATAGTACCCTGACAAATATCCCTTTCCATAATAGATATGTCCAATTCTACTTGCTTGCCAGTCATAAAGGAAAGTGCTCCTTCTATTAAACCTTGAGTACTTCTGCAAAGAGGGTTTTTTATGGATGATCCTTGGTTACTGCACAGATCTTTTATCAAACAGTTTTTAAACCGTATGTCTGCTGTATATTCTTTTTCTTTTGAGTTTTCACTTATAATTTCTATATCAAAACAAAACTTGATATATTCAATGAATTGTTTCAGAGCAGTTTGGGGATCTTTGCCTGTTCCGATTTTTTCCCCGAAATTTTCCCCTCTTCGAAAAAAATTCATATAAATTAAATCACCTGTAACTTCATCGCCATTTATTTCCCTGAGTGTATCAAGCAATCCTGCAATCAGTGTCATACACCCCTGTTCAGATGTGAGTTCCGAAGTCATAATTAAACCTTTTGTAAATTTGTATTTAAGTGGATCATTCAATCCACTAGATTTATTGGGTTTTCGATTTTCTTACTGAGGATTTATCAATAGATGCCACCTTAACTGCTGTTCATGGAATTTGTATGGATACTCTGAATATCCTGTATATGGCAGATAGTGCAGGAGTATCCTCTGGTCATATGTATTGTTATAATATTTCCATAGCTTGGCTGGATCGCGTCAGGGTAGTCGTGACATGCATCGCAGATCTTATCATGCCCTGGTAGTTTTTCCGGGATGATCGGTTCTAGACCATGACAGACAATGCATGAGAGATTAGCTGTAGTTTCTTTGATGTGCAGGTCGTGGAGATCTGTTCCATGACATGGTTCACAATAGATGCCGCCATCTATATGTTTCTTTTCTTTTTCCGGATGAGCATGACACATTTCACAGTCAATTGTTTGTTCTGGAATTGGTTCGAATTCCGGTATAATAATTTCTTCTACATCAGTGTCATTTTGTGATGCGAAAATATCTGTAGTTAGTGTCAGGTATACAACACCTACAATAAGTAGAATGCCTGATAGTGCAATTATTGTAATGTAAGTTTTATCTTTCATGGCCTTAACTTATTAAAATATTTATACTATATCAATTTATACAAATGGAATAGATATTACTTTCAATCCTAATATGGTATACTCTTGTTTCGATATATAATGATTTCGTACTCAGACTTTATACAAATGTTGAATATATGAGTCCAAAAGATATATAAAATAATGAAAACAATATAAAAGAATATTTTACATATATGGAGTGTGAATTCTTTATGAAATTCTCAAGAAAATTGAAATTTCAGGCAGCTGCGACTAACAGGATACTATCCAATCCTGCATATCCTGCAAATCCTGTCAAAAGATATGATTGAAACTAAGAAAATTACCGATATCTATATCGAAATGTGTTTATAATTTACTATCCATTAAAAAAATTGGTTTGAAAATTTGAATTATACAATCTGGCAATTTAAGATATTTTTCCATCAAGGATAAAATAGTTGCCCCCCATGAAATAAATAGATAAACATTATGATCCCCGCTGTATCCACTGGACGTACATATACTAGTCACCCTATTCGAGCTATGTCTTTACTTGCTGCCTGCACGTGCTTGGTTGTGCTATTTTTGATGATGTGCGGGGTGGCAGAGGCTGTGGATTATGGCACGATCATTGTTACTGATGCGAACTATGCGGAATGGAGTACGAATCTGAGCAACAACGAGAGCGTTATATCCGTCAAAATTGATGTCGAAAGCGGCGCGCTGCACCTCAGCAACGCAACGATACGGATGGAAAACTTAACTTCCATCAATGTCCAGAGCGGCGCAACCATGAACGTGACCAGTGGTTCAACCATCACCCGAAACGATTCCGGCTATTACAATTTCAACTACAATGACGATAGCTACGGCAATCTGAGCGACAGCACCGTCGAGTACAGCAATGAGTTGAACATCCGGACCATCAATAATATAACCATTGATAACTGTACCATCGGCAACAATCAGAACTGTGGCATCTACCTGACCTCGACCTCAGGATATGTCAACATCACAGACTGCACCATCGAAAACACCGTCCAGGGGAACGGCATATTCATAGATTCCTCGAAGAACAATATCCTGCGAAATAACAGTCTGAACAACAACAATGGGGATTACAGCCTGTACGTCACAGGAGACTATGATCAGGATATCGACACCACCAACACCGTAAACGGCGGGCTGGTATACTATAACTACAGCGACAGCGGCATGATTACCGGCGACAATAACATCGGGCACATAACAATCGCCAATTGCAACGATCTGTGGTTCACGGGCTGCACGATACACAACGGGGATGGCATCCGGATCGTGGGATCTTCATTGAGTGGAATTAGTGGAAGTACTATCGAGAACAACGTAAAACACGGGGTATATTTTACCGATTCGAACAATAATCTCATAAACGACAGTCAAATTCTGGATAACATTGGTAATGGTATTCGATCAGACGGTACAAGCAGTGACAACCGCATCATCAACAATAGCGTCATCAACAATAGTATAGGCATTTATTTAGCAGGAAGTGGAAATAATAACTTCACAGACAATAATATATCAGAGAATAGTGGCGACGGTATCTGCATAGGTTCTACCACTGAACATATAGGCGATAACACCATACGAAACAATACAATACTCTCGAACAGCGGCAATGGAGTTTATTTCTATTCGGATAACAATGATCTAAGTGAAAATACAATATCAGGGAACAGTGATCTTGCATTACAATTCGAGTACTCATATTATAAAAATCACATCTGGCGCAACAACACAGCAAACGGCGAAAATGTGAGCTATTACTATGAAGAACAGGACATCATAATCGAGTCGAAGAACCTCTTGCAATACAATGTGAGCAATGTCGGAAAGATCACGCTTATAAATTGTACTAACATCACCATAAGAGACAGCGAACTTTCAAATAATATAAAATCCGGTTATGGTATATTTTTGCGGGATTCAAATAGTAACACTCTGACCAACAACACCCTATCGAATAACTTCAATGGCATCCTGCTATATGCTTCATCCAGCAACAACATCACTGATCTCGATACGGTAAGTCCAAGCGAAGGAGCACGGTTCGAAACGAGTTCGCATTACAACAACATCACAGGGAGCACTATCGAAAGCACAATCGACAAGGGACTGGACATAAGCTCATCCGATCACACCACCATCACCGACACTACGATCTCGTCTGTGGATGATTACGGACTAAACACGAACAGTGCCCATTACACAACCCTTGCAAACGTCACGATCACCTCATCATCCAGCGATGGCATAAGCCTATCTGTGTCCCACCACGTAACCATCCGGGACGGCGGCAGCATCACCGCAAACAACACAGGCTTGAATTGCACGAATTCAAACCACACAGACATAATCGACACCACCATCACAGCGGGTACAGACGGCATCTATATGTTAGAGTCAAACTGGGGCAATCTCACGAACAACACCATTGATGCCATAGAGCGGGGCATATTCCTCAACACATCAAGGGATCACAACCTCACCGCAAACACTATCACGAACTACACGAGCATCGGCATCCTCCTTGAGGAGTACTCAACGAACACAACGATGATCGGGAACGATCTTACACGCAACGGGGCAGAGTTCGATATCAGGATCAATGACTCAAACGGCGCAACTTTCACAAACAATGGATCGACAGCAGCGAATTACATATTCTACCTCACCAATGACACCAGACTCTACACACTTGATACCGTCTTTGACAAAACAAAGGTCGGCTACGAGGATACATCGAATCTGACACTGATGTGGAGGATCGATGTGGTCTGCTGGGATAACTACCACCAGGAATCGATGTGGTCCAATCTCACGGTGCGGTACAGTGATCTCAGTGATGCCAATGGAGCACTCTGCTGGGATGGCGAAATATCAGCAGGAGCTCAAGATGGAGAGCAGGAGGTGCAGGGCGGCAGACTGAGCGGTAAGCCATTCAGTTACTGGGGACCGCCGACATCAAGTGATAACTGGCTTCTGATTATCGAGTACAAACAGAATGTGAGCGGGAAGACCACATACCAACCGATGAACTGTACCGCAATCAATCGATGGGATGTGCTTCAGGAGATATATGGCAGGTCGTATCGGAACGTCACGACCACGATCACAGAACCAGGCGTTACCATTCTCGTAGACACAGGCTACACCCCGAACAGTAAGTGCTATTACTGTCATGTGGATAAACTTACGTTTACAAACACGAAGCACTGGACGAAGTATGAAATCAATATAACGAATATGACCGATCCGTACACAGCTGGGCGGTGCATAGACTGCCATGATGAGAACGATTCCATTGACATTCCGCACGGTACTGAGAGCGGGAAGGATCTGCTGTACTATCCAAGTCCGCAATTATGCTACACCGGCAGTACCGGCAGTCTGGAGTGCCACAGCGCGAGTGCGACACAGCCGCGGCTTCAGCAGGAGACCGAGTTCAGCCAGAAGACCCATCACCCGCTCGAGGATGGGAAACTTGCATGTAAGGCGTGTCATGACAATCACGGGACAGACGAGCGGTATGATCTGCTGAAGTATTATACGAGCGATACCTCAGGCG
>JAUWRA010000016.1 GCA_030610815.1 Methanosarcinales archaeon | reverse complement strand
GGCAGCATATAGATAAGATTTTTTCAACTGAAGTGACATAAAATAAGTTACAAAAATAACGAGGAGAAAGGCTAACGTATGTGATTTCTGTTAATTATTGTAGATATTTGGGAAATATATATTTACGTGGAAATCCCTGTGAAACACAAGTGAGAATAGAATTCATTGACCCCTTCTTTGAAGCTATGGGATGGGATGTCGGCAATAAACAGGGTCATGCAGAGCAATACAAGGATGTTGTTCACGAGGATACGATAAAAATAGGGGGTTCGACCAAAGCGCCGGATTACAGTTTTAGAATTGGCCCTCAAAGGAAGTTCTTTGTTGAAGCGAAGAAACCTTCTGTGAACATAAAAGAAGACGTCAACCCATCATACCAATTGAGGAGGTATGCATGGAGTGCAAAACTGCCATTATCCATCGTAACAGACTTCGAGGAGTTCTCAGTCTTCGATTGCCGGATCAAGCCCAATCAAACAGACAAAGTCAGCGTGGGGAGGATCGCCTATTACACGTTTGAAGAATATCTTGATAAGTTTGATGAGATATACGATGTTTTTTCAAAAGAAGCGATCCTTAAAGGAAGCTTTGACCGGTATGCACAATCAACGAAAGGCAAGAGGGGAACAGCCGAAGTTGATAGCGAATTTCTAAAGGAGATCGAAAGATGGCGTGAACTGCTGGCTAAAAACATTGCTCTTCGTAATCCGGATGTGTCTATCTACGAGTTGAACTATTCAGTGCAGAAGATAATAGACAGGATCATATTCCTGCGAATTTGCGAAGACCGGGGGATCGAACCTTATGGGCAGTTGCAGCCGGCAGCCGAATCCACTGACATTTATATGCGCTTGCTGAATCATTTCAAACTCGCAGAATCCAAATACAACAGCGGTATATTTGATTTTGGATATGATAAGATAACGCCAACATTGAGAATTGATGATAAAGTCTTGAAAAAGATTATGGGGAGTTTGTATTATCCAATATCGCCGTATGAGTTCTCAGTTCTCGGTGTTGAGATCCTGGGCAACGTATACGAGCAGTTTCTGGGTAAGGTCATCAGGCTGACTGCGGGACATCAGGCAAAGGTGGAAACGAAGCCAGAGGTTAAAAAAGCTGGTGGTGTGTATTATACGCCTCAGTATATCGTTGATTATATTGTCAGGAACACGGTTGGCAAACTGGTGGAGGGGAAGACGCCGGAAGAGATTGCGGAGATAACGATACTGGATCCTGCATGTGGCTCTGGAAGTTTTCTTATTGGTGCATACTCGTATCTCTTACAGTATCACCTGGACTGGTACATGGAGAACAAGCCGAAGAAGCACAAGAAGGCTGTTTTCCAGGTCAGGGATGATGAATGGTATCTGACAACAGATGAGAAGAAGAGGATTCTTCTGAACAACATTTACGGTGTTGATATTGATTCGCAGGCGGTTGAGTTCAAGAAATTGAGTTTACAGTTGAAGGTGCTTGAGAACGAAAACAGGGAGAGCATTGACCATCAGGTGAAATTGGGGATGGAGGGTGTGCTTCCGAATCTTGGGGGGAATATTAAGTGCGGGAATTCGCTTATTGGGCCGGATTTTTACGATGCGGGGCAGATGAGACTTTTTGATGAGGATGAGATGCGGCGGGTCAATGTGTTCGATTGGGTTGATGAGGTGAAGGGGTTCGGGGGGATTATGGGCAGGGGCGGGTTTGATTGTGTGATTGGGAATCCGCCGTATGTGCGGCAGGAACTGCTGAAAGAGCAGAAGGAATATTTTAAGGATCATTATCGGGTGTATCAGGGAACTGCTGACCTGTGTGCCTACTTTATTGAGAAGGGGGTTTCACTGCTCAGATCTGGCGGTTTCTTCTCGTATATTGTTGCGAATAAGTGGATGCGTGCGAATTATGGCCAACCGCTCAGGCAGTGGCTTAAGACAAAGCGGATCGAGGAGATTGTTGATTTTGGCGACCTTTCGGTGTTTAAGAATGCCACAACTTACCCCTGTATTATGCGGATTTGCAACGGGGAACCTCGTTCAATATTTGAAGTGACGCAGGTCGAAACGCTGGAGTTTTCTGATCTTGGGGCTTATGTGGAAGAGCATCAGTATGCTGTGAATCAGGATGGATTGGATGATGGTGGTTGGTCGCTGGTTGATGAGCAGACTCAGGCAGTACTGGATAAACTGCGTAAAATAGGTGTCCCGTTGGGTGAATATGTCGATGGAAAAATATACTATGGCATAAAAACAGGTCTAAATGAGGCTTTTGTCATCGATTCCACAACTCGTGATGATCTGATCACAGACGACCCCAAAAGTGCAGAACTGATCAAGCTGTTTCTTGCCGGCAAGGACATTAAAAGATATCAACCGTCGTACAGCGAACGGTACTTGATACTGATACCAAAGGGTTGGACAAACAAAAAATCAGGAGGTGTGAAAGACGCCTGGAAATGGTTGCAAAGTAACTATCCCGGAATTGCTTCTCATCTGAAACCTTTTTCTGAAAAAGCTCAGAAACGCTATGATAAAGGCGAATATTGGTGGGAACTGCGTGCTTGTGAGTACTATGATGCGTTTGAAAGTCCAAAGATTATTTACCCAAATATATGCAAAAGACCGGAATTTGCCTTTGATGAATCAAAAAAATATACAAATCAAAAATGTTTCATTATTCCTTCGACAGATAAGTATCTTCTTGGGATTTTCAATAGTTCAGTGAATTTTTTCCTCTTTAGAACGATTTTACCCAAATTGCGGGGTGATTTTTATGAACCCAGTTATGTGTTTTTCAAAGATTTTCCAATTCGGGCCATAGACTTCTCCAATCCTGAAGAGGTAGCAAAGCACGATGAACTTGTTTCTCTGGTGGATAACATGCTCAAACTCCAGAAGAAATATCACGAGGCGAAAATGGAGCGAGATAAAGAGCTTTATGAACGGCAGATAAAGATTGTTGATGCGCAGATTGACGGGCTGGTTTATGATTTGTATTGGGTGACGGAGGAGGAGATTGGAGTTGTGGAAGGTGCAATTTAAATGAACGAAGATGATTATCCTTCAGAAACGCTTGAATTAGTTTATAACGAAGTGAAAGATGCGTTAAATACACAGCTTCAGTCACTGGATGGACTCAATACAAAAGCAAGTGTTATCATTGGATTTGTTGGTGTGATAATTGGAATATCACTAAATTTATATTCATATAGTAATTCATATCTATTTGGCTCATCTATGACTTTGTTTTTAACATCTATTTTCTTCACGTTATATGCTTACAAAGTCGAAAGTTGGAGAAGCGACCCAGGACCCAGAACACTCACTGAAAAATATATGAGAGAGGGTGATAAAAAGGTTAAGAAGCAACTCATCGATAATTTCATTCAGTCTTTTGAGGATAACAAAATCAAAATAGAGAAGAAAGTTAGCTATATTAACTATTCCCTCATACTCTTATTCATAGCGTTGATCGCTTTAACCTTAAGTATAATCGTGGAGTGAGAAAATGGCAAACGAAGAAGAAACAAAAATAAAAAGAACCACTGAAGAACCCGTTGAGATAAAACCAGACCCTGATCTAAGAAACGATCTAAAAAAATATGCGGAGACGATTGAAAAAACAGAGTAGTTGATGGCTTGGATGTGAATCGACAGTACGGGCGGAGGATATGGTAAATAAATGAGTGAAAAAATTGAAATTTCGAAAAAAACCATTGTTCCAGCAGATTTAGAAAAAACGCCTATTTCTAACCATATTGTAAATGTAGTCAAGGCTGCAATTTCAGGCATACCAATTATCGGAGGGGGTATCAATTCGCTTGTCAACGATTATATTCCAAATAAAAAACTAGAAAGACTTCTCGATTTTACCAAACAGCTTTCTGAAAATATTGAAATGTTCAAAGATGAAATTGACGAAGAGTTCGTAAAAACCGACGAATTCGCATATCTATTTGAGCAAACGTACAAGCTCGTTCTCGAAAATTATCAAAAAGAAAAATTGGACTCCTTACTGGCACTACTTGTAAATTCATTACGAGGTCAAGATCTTAAAGCGGATACGATGGAGTACTATTTGAAAAAAATTGAGACATTATCTCCACTTCATCTAGGTTTGCTAAGATTTCTGAGCTTTCCTGCTGATTGTTTCGCAGAACTTGGAATAAAACCTGAAGACATCAAAGACCATGATTTTTCTAGAACACTACAAGCTTATTTTAGAGATGTCCCATTAGATGTTTTGAAAGGCGTTTTTGGCGATCTTTACCAGATGGGTTTTACAAATACGGATCGAAGTATATTTGGCACTTTAACGGCTGGCAGTGGAGTAGGCATTATTAGTGGCAGAGTTTCTTCATTAGGTGAAGATTTTATGAAATTCTGCACACTGGAGCTTGAGAAATGACAAAGATTTTCGTTTTTGGCAAGAAGGTTACCAATGTAGCAAACTTCATACAAGTCTTAAGTGCCAAATATCTGGCTGCGGCTTGAAAATACAGCGAAAAACCAATCAGGAGAACAACATCATGGAAACAAAAACATGGGGCGATACATCTTAGCCGATCCCACTATCGGCCATGGCGAACCAACATTCTGCGGCACATGCATCATGGTCGCGGATGTACTGGAACAAGTAGCCAGCGGTATGGCTTATGAGGCGATCATTGAAGAGTGGCGTGGAACCTTGACAAGAGATGCGATTGCCGAAGCCGTTCGCGTAAGTCACCTGCTCCCAAAAGACTCAGACATAAGCGAGACTGAATGGCTTCATGCAGCAGCCGCTAACCCTGCCTTCTATTTTCTGAAAGATCCTGAAGAGGACATCTACACACTTTCCGATGGGAGACCGTTCTATGATGAAGGGTAAAATTGTCCTGGTGCCTTTTCCGTTCGATGATCTTTCGACCACCAAAGTACGACCCGCAGTCTGCCTGACAGACCCCGTCGGTCCACATCGCCATGTTATCATGGCTTTTCTCAGCAGCCGGATGCCAGTCGATCAACTGGAAACGGATCTGATACTGCCAAAGGTCCAAGTGGGTATGAGTAGCAAGAAGAAAAACATATATAACTTTGAATTGATTTAAGATATGTAATGAAGGTGAGATAATTGGTATTAACCCTCCCGAAAAGCGGCCTTTTTGTGAAAGATAGGGACATTGTAGAAGCTGATTTTGGCCCCATGCGGATCGATAGGGAACAAGTAAAGAAATTCTCATTAAGACACAGGGGTAGTGTGAGACTCTCCAGCGGGAAATATTACACTGAAGAAGAGTTTGAAGATAGGAAAAAGAAAATCTTCAAAGAACCTTTGCCTTGAACGTTGTTAGATACATCTATTCTGAAGTTACAACATGAATACTATCTCGTTCAATGAGCAAGAAACAGCAAAGATTAGAGAAACAGTTGAATTGTATCTCTTTGTCAAAGAACTGTTGATCTACAACGAAATTATAGATCCTGATAGTTATACATTTCCACAAATTATAAATGAACTGAAAAATGCCTACGATCACTTCAATCGGGTTTTAGCTCAAAAATTGGAAATAACTGAAAACCGGGGCGATGACTACTCGATTAAAACTTTAGACAAAGCACTTGGTCATATCTATAGAGCATGTTATGATGCTCTGGACTGGTTGAGTATAAACATAACACAGGACATTAAAGAAGATTTAAAATCCTTTTCTCATGAAGCCATCAAAGAGGTCATGCCAACTTATTACAAAGAAATAAGACCCGCGCTTCCCCAATATGAAAGACGTATCACAGCACTCAGGACAGAAAAAGACATAGCTTCCATAAATGATGATGCTCTGTCTGAATACACTCAAATTGTAAAGGATTTAAGTGATATCAGACAAAAAATAAAAGATAGTGTAGATGCACTTGCAGAATATGATTCTAAAAAGAAAAAAGAAAGCCGATTGCTGGATTTGAGGAATATTGGCGTGGGTGCCATCATTGGGTTAATAATCGCTGCTGTGAGCTGGGTTTTAACATCATAACATATGTTAAATTAAATGTGCGCGAGCAATTAAAATGAGCACACCCGATTAAATTGGATGCGATTAAAAAAGATGAAATGCCAAAAATGATAAACTTGAAATGGGCGGAGAGCATTCCAAACAGGAGCTGGAACGTGCCCCCATCTTACGGATCGAGGACTTTCTTCGCCATGACCGGGTTACGAGTGACATCCACGCTCCGGCTGCACCGTTTGATGACAGTAACGACTTCACTTATCAGGCGGGAATTGGGAGAATTATCGCCCAAAATGCAGGATGAAGTAGCGAACAAACTGCGAAAACTGTTTGGTCTGGCATAAAATCGATCTTAAAAAACCTAAACACCAAGCGGGATAAACATGACAGGGGCTAAAACAACAAACAAAAGACCATTTTTTAAGGACCCGGACTTTATCATTTTTATTGTTATAGCAATAGCAGCCACGGCCCTGCGCCTGTACCAGCTTGATGTTCGCCCCTTCCACCATGATGAGGCTGCTGTAGGCTCATTTGCCTACAAATTATTCACAAACGGTAATTATGAATACAACCCGGTATTTCACGGTCCGTTTTTGTATTTCCTTACAGTGAGTGTATTCAACATCATAGGGGATACCGATTTTGCAGCCCGTGTGGTCCCTGCACTGACCGGCGTTGGTATGGTACTGCTGGTATATCCTTTCAGGCATCACCTCGGCCGCCCGGGCTGGCTTATCACGGCAGCGTTCTTTGCATTCTCACCATCCTTCCTGTACTATTCCCGTTTCTTCCGCAACGACATATTCATCACATTCTTCACGCTGGCAGCCGTGGTGTGTGCGGTAAAATATCTTGAGCAACGAAATAATCCCAACCGGCTCATATATGTAGCACTGGGTTCTGCCGCACTGGCATTTTCAGTCACTGCAAAAGAGAATGCATACGTTACCATTGCACTGCTCGGTTTTCCTGTCGGAATGTATGTATTGTACAGGATATGGCTGCTCTACCGCACCCGACACCAGCAGCATGACATCATCGCATCACTTGAGAAGAACATGTTCAGGATATTGATGGATACCGGTCTGTTCATAGTCGTGTTCCTTGCTATTTACGTGATATTCTATTCTTACTTCTTTAAAGACTTTGAAGCTGTAAAGGGTGCCACTTTCAGTGCCTTTTCCCACTGGTATGAAATGCATGAGATAGAACGTATCGGAGGGCCGCTATATTACTATTTCCCCTTGCTTTTCCTGTATGAACTTCCTGTAGCCTTGTTCGCCTTTATAGGAAGTATAGACTACATTAAACGGTTCATTAAAAGCAGGGAAAATCCAATGATGGTCTTTCTGGTCTACTGGCTGGCTGCCAGCCTTGCAGCCTATGCCTATATAGGTGAGAAGGTACCCTGGCTGATACTGCATCCACTTCTTCCGGCAGTACTGATCGCAGGCGCATACCTGGGTGAGGTCGTGCCTTCCCTGAAACAGCGGACAAAATGGGCTGAGGCTGCCTTTGTGGTCATACTGGTATTCAGTTCAGCTTTTTTCCTGCATACCAGCTATAACCTGAACTACAAGAACTTTTCAGACCCTGCCGAACCATTGATACAGGCCAGCCAGCCTCCACAGAAATTCCAGCACTTCATGGCCACCCTGCATGAAACTGCCGATAGGCACAAAGGCTTTTATACTGAGATACAGGTCACGGATAATGAGATGGATACGCAGTTTTTATGGCAGATACGCCATTATAAAAATGTAAAGTGGAGGGTGAACCTGGAAAATGATCCGGCACTGGATGCACCTATTGTGGTAGCTCATGACGAGGATGCTGATTATGTGATGAAGGTAGTGGGTGATGACTACCAGCGGCTGGACAGTGCAAAGATGGCATGGTATTGGTTTAAGCCTGGTGACATCAATTACAGGTTCATTATGTACCGCCAGCTTGACAGGCCCCAGAGTGAGTATGGGGTAGTGCTTTTCTATAGATAATGATCAATATGGTAATTAATAAGGGCTGGATGTGAAAACATGGGCAAGATAGTAATAATTGGCGGCGGGCTGGCCGGACTTGCAGCGGCATACAGGCTCTCAGATGAACATCAGGTAACCGTGGTAGAAAAAGACAATGCACTGGGGGGTATGGCACAGAGTTACCACATTGATGAACATACTGATGGCCACATTGATAACCAAACTGATAACCACACTGATGATTATTATATTGAGAAATATTACCATCATTTTTTTTCCAGCGATACCGAACTGATGGGACTAATTGACGAACTGGGCCTGGCAGAGCGCTTGCAGTGGGTCAAGGGTACCACTGGCTATTACTGGAGCGGCAGGGCATATCCCATGAACACTCCCCTGGAGATACTAAAGTTCCCGCCCATGTCCATGTTAGATATATTCAGGCTGGGGCTACTGGTATTGCGTACAAAGCTTGTCAGGGATGTCAGGTCATACGATGACATCACTGCAGGTGAATGGATATTGAAGACCGCAGGCAGTGGGGTTTACAATAATTTCTTCCAGCCGCTCCTGAACAGCAAGTTCGGGTCGAACGCTGACAGGGTCAGTGCTGCCTGGTTACTGGGCAGGGTAAAGATACGCTCAGACCGTGGCGCAGAAGGTGAGAGATTGGGATATATGAAGGGGGGGTTCCACCATCTGATAGCTGCGCTGGCTGATTCAATAAGGGAACGGGGCGGCCGTATCATAACAGGTAACGGTGCCAGGGAGATATTGATGGAAGGCGGCCGGGTTTCGGGTGTAAGGCTTGAAGAAGGTTCTTTGTCGTGTGATGCTGTGATATCCACAGTACCTCCTCTAACCCTTGCATCTCTGGTAGAACCGGGCATTCCCGGATTTGACCCGAGCGCCATCCATTACCAGGGTACATGCTGTGCCCTGCTGGGGATGTCAAGGCCTTTGATGATGGATGGTACTTACTGGCTGAACATCAAGGCCGATGTGCCGTTCGGGGCGTTGATCGAGCATACTAATTTTATGCCAACCTCTGATTATGCAGGAGAGCACCTGCTCTATATTGCTTCGTATTTCCAGGACCATGATGACCCGCTGTATACCAAAAGCGAGGAGGAAGTTATCGGGATGTTCCTGGATGGGCTTGAGAAGCTGTACCCTGAGTTTGACAGGTCTGCGGTACTTTGGTGGGAACTGGGGCGGGATGCACAGACTGCTCCGGTGTATGAGACTGGGTATGCTGAGCGGATACTGCCGTATAGGACCGGTGTTGATGGGCTGTACCTTGCAGGCATGTTCTCTGAGGCTAATTATCCAGAGCGCAGCATGAACGGTTCAGTCAGGGCTGGGTATGAGGCTGCGGATGCTGTTGTGCGGGACGTGTGATAATCTATAACCCACCTTTGACAAGTCAATTTTTTCTTCTCCCCCAACATCATATTCCTATTTAGGAGGAGTAGGTGCCACCTTGCGTTTGTGGATATTCTTTTCTATACGCTCCATTAGCCCGTTTATTGCTGATACTTCAATCCCGTAGCGGTTTACCAGGTATTCCATTGGTTTGTTCATGTCAAGTAAGTTAAAGAACACAGTATCGATCTTTTCATATGACATACCCAGTTCTTCTTCATCGGTCTGGCCCGGCCACAGTCCGGCAGTTGGCGTTTTATCGATAATATGACGCGGCACTTCCAGGTATTCTGCCAGTGCCTTTACCTGTGTCTTGTAAAGGTTACCCAGGGGCTCAATATCAACGCCGCCATCACCGTATTTGGTAAAATAACCCAGCAGGAGTTCGGTCCTGTTACCTGTACCCACCACTATCCTGTTCATGATATTAGCATAATAATACAGGGCACACATCCGTATCCTTGCCTTCAGGTTCCCGGTAGCTGCCAGGTCAGACTCTACTAGTTCTGGTATGGCGATAAAGAACGTATTCAATATATCTGCGATCTCTACCACTGAAAATTCAACATTTAATATACTTGCAATCTCTGTAGCATCAAGTACATCCTCAGCAGGTGTCAGGTTCCTCTCAGGTATGATCAGGCCCAGTACATTTTCCCTACCCAGTGCTTTCACTGCCAGGTATGCAGTAACAGTAGAATCAATACCTGAGCTTAGTCCCACTATGCATCCTTTGGTACCTGACTTTTTCACATATGACCTGATAAAATTAGTAATTCTCTTTGTGGTCTCTTCAGGATCAATGTCTAACCGTGGTGCCATAAAATTAAAATAAATAGCAATCAATATAATACTTACTGTTATTTTGTCCCAATGCCATCAAAAGATGAAAAGCGAGACTATGTTTTCATGTTCCCATTTTATTGACGTATAGGAAAGTATATTCTTTCCTGCAGGCTTAGATAATATGAACGAAGTGGGCATTTTCTTAACCATGAGAATGGCAATGACTTTCAACAGCGTTATCTCCCCATTCTGACCTGTCCTAATTCGTTTCCACGATAGTTATTTAAAATCGGAAAATATAATAATTTATAGTTATCTTGGAGTAAGTAAACCTATTAGAATTATTTGTAATGTATGCGATGTCGGATTAGTGTTTGACATTGTATTGATATAGGAAAAGTGGAATGTATGGATTTTGATAATAATGACACTATCGAAAAACTTGCCCTGGCTGTTTTTACAAGGCTTAGATCCATTCAAAATGGTGAAGAGTCTGATCTCCAGTCGGTTGTAGATGAAGCAATTGATTTTTCTGTCAAGAACTCCATTCCGCCAGAAGTTCTCCTGGAAGGGTTCAACATCTACTTGTCGAATAACATATTCAGTGCAGCATTTATTTATGCCGATGCTGCTGCTGGTATGTCAACAGGCAAAATGAAATCCATTGCACATTGTAATGCGGGTGTGGCAGCATATCGTATGGGCCTGACAGATGAAGCTGAGAAACAGTATGAGCTGGCACTTGCCTCTGACCCTGATGATGCCATGAGTCATTCTAATTATGGGATCCTCCTTGAGGAAATTAGACGAAATGAGGAAGCTGAAGAACATTTCCGGTTAGCGAAGGCCCATCAAAAGGCAGATACTACCTGAAATATAATTGGTATGGATGACGATGCAACCATACATTTGTGGTATATAGTATCATAAATATCTGAGCTAAAGAGGTCAACTTCTGAGTTGAAAGAAGCTGTTATTTCCATTGCTGCAATCCTTAATAAACACCAGAAGGGCGAACTTTATTTTGGTATAAGGAATGACGGGGCAGGCGGGGCGCTCAGGGGTGGGCGTGAATGGTAAATAATAGAAGCATCGGTTATATAAGATATTTAACAAAAAACTATTGAAGTGTTATTATGATGTTGAATAAAGAAGATGTTGATATGTTTTTCAGGTTACACTGGTCGCTTTTATTCTTTGTGAACCTGAAGTACCAGATCATAGAGGGTTTGAGTGAACCGTACTTAAAAGATAAAAATCTTGAAGATGTCAATAAGCTTAATGATATATTGTTTAACAATCCGGAACTTATTGATTCATTTATCGCTGAAAACCCGTTTAACTTTGACAGCGAAGAACTCAGTATAATCAAAAGCTGGAAAAATCATATAAAAGACCGGTTTTTGATTGTGGCTCATTTAAAGAAATATTCTGTATTTATGACCACTGGTAAAGACCAGAAGGCGTATGGTGTTATTGGTATATTTGAGAAGATAGAGGATGTTGTGCCTCCATTTTTGCCCCAGTATGTTGAAACCACTCTTCTGCCTTTTAAGGGACAAATTATTTACTGTGGACTTTTTGGCTTTTATAATATCCGGATTGGAAGTGGCATGAGGGGCGGTATCCAGGCTGAATACCAGAAGGCAAAAAGAAGGTTTGGGATAATCACTTCCCTGGATACACCTGCCAGGGAAAAAGAAGATTCTTATGAGGAACTGCTGAAGTTATATGCCAGGAGCAGATTAAATCGGGAAACATATTTGGGCGAAATTGAGGATATCCTGATAGAGAAACCTGAACTTGCGAATGTTTATCACAGGGAGATCGGCAAGTCAAATGCAAGAAATATCTCAAAACGTCTCTCTGAAATAGGTGTCGTATCTGGATGGTTTGCTATCTTTGAGGATGTTGTAATAGCATCCGGAAAAAGCGAGAAAGAGGTGAGGGTGCAGTTAGCAGATTTACTCCCTGAGGAAAAAAGGGAAGGCGTGCATATGTTCAGGTATGGTAAAAAGGCTAGGGGAAAATGAAGAGACAAGCGAGCCGGTCAGGCGGTGATGCGAGAGAAGGGGACCACAACAAACATCAAGATAATACTCACAGGTTCAACATCCAGCCTGCTTAAAAAAGAGATCAGCACAAAACTCTCAGGCAGGTACTTCTCCCTAACAGTCTATCCGCTATAATTTAAGGAATATCTAAACTTCAGTAATGTCCATAAGCCAACAACTGTTGAGAAACTCCAGCACTTCAATAACTATCTGGAATACGGGGCCTATCCAAGAGTTGTACTGGAAAGCGATAACGAACTAAAACAGGAAATCCTCAAGAATTATTTCCAGACCATCTACCTGAAAGACATCATCTACCCCAACAACCTGAGGAATAACAAAGACGTATTTGATCTGCTCTTTTTTGTCATCTCGAATATAGCAAAACCATTCTCTTACTCAAACATCGCAAAAACCCTGGGAATAACCGGTGAAACGGTAAAAGAATATATCCAATGTGCAGAAGATTCATATCTGATATACACATTAACTAAATATGACAGATCAGTGAAAAAGCAGCTTATCAACCCTAAAAAAATATATTGCTTAGATACAGGGCTGGTGAATTCTATCTCATTCAAGTTTTCACAGGACAGGGGCAGGCTACTGGAGAACCTTGTTTATATGACACTGACAAAACAGAACAGGGAAATATACTACCACAAAGGCAGATATGAATGTGATTTTCTTATTAAAGATAATCTCACAATCATCGGAGCCATCCAGGTGACCCTTTCCCTAAAAGATGAAAAAACGAGACAACGAGAAATAAGAGGATTAACTGAGGCTATGAATGCCCATAATCTCAAGCATGGTCTGATAATAACTGAAAAAGACTCAGAAACACTGAACATCGATGAAAAGGAAATTCAAGTAATGCCAATTTACGAATGGCTTAACGAAATACAAACATAATTAAAAAATGTCCCATATTATGCAGGATGCGGCACTGGCAGTTATAGACGGCGTTACTGTACGGATATCCTATAAAAGTAGACTGGCAGAACTTGAACTATAAAGCCCGAAGAACGGCCTAATAACAGCCTAATAACAGCCTAAGAATGGCCCAAGGGCGGCCCTGAATTCGAAGCATTTCGTGTAAACACCTTTTTCATTTCCCGAAATACTCTTTCAACAGCCCGATCACTAGCCCATGCATTAACAGCAGCCCTATAAGATTCGGTATTGCCATTAGGGCATTAGTAATATCAGAGAACAGCCAGATATCCTCCAGGTACCCAACCCCTTGCGGAAGATCCACCACCCCTGCACCCACCATTATTCCCACAAGGAATACGGAGTAATAAACCCTTAAAAATCCCTTGTAAAATCTCACATCATCTGATACCTTTTCCACAAAGTAGGACAGGCACTGCTTGCCATAGAAAGACCACGTAAGTATGGTCGTGAATGCGAACACTGCCATGCCTATTGTAATTATCACATCACCGGCATATCCCATTTGCGAGTTGAATGCATGGATGCTCAGCGAAGTACTGGTCTTGCCTGTTTCCCATGCCCCGGTTGAAATAATGACCAAACCTGTCATAGTACACACCACAATAGTATCGATAAAAGGCCCAAGCATGGCGATCAAACCCTGGCGCACGCTATTAGGCGTTTTGGCAGTGGCATGTGCCATAGGTGCGCTGCCCAGCCCTGCTTCATTGGAAAATATCCCCCTTGCAATACCAAAACGCATCGCACTGGCAACAGCGGCTCCGGTAAATCCACCTGCTGCTGCGGTACCCGAGAATGCACCATCTATTATCTGTAAAAAGGCCGCCGGAACCTTATCATAGTTGAAGATCAGAACGGTAAGGGCGGATAGGATATACAGGATAGCCATGAAGGGGACAAGGTTGCCTGCAACAAATCCCAGTCTCTTGATCCCGCCAATGATAACAGTCCCAACAGCCAATGCAAGTACCAGACCGGTAGCCATCCCAGGCACATTGAAGGTATCGTTCATGGCAATGGATACTGAGTTGGCCTGGGCCATGTTGCCTATACCAAAGGATGAGAATATGCCAAAAACTGCAAAGGACATACCCAACACAATACCCACCCTGCGGTATTTCAATCCTCTCTCAAGATAATAGAACGGCCCGCCGATCATTGTACCATCAGGCAGTTCGTCCCTGAAATGCAGGGCAAGTGTGCATTCCACGAATTTGGTGGCCATACCCACCACTGCGGTCAGCCACATCCAGAAAAGTGCACCCGGCCCGCCCATTGAAATGGCAGTTGCAACACCTGCGATGTTCCCTGTGCCTATTGTGCCGGATAGTGTGGCCATTAAAGCACGAAAGGGGGAGATATCGCCTTTTTCTTCCTTTCCATCATGTTCGGATACAAGACGAAGGGTGTACACAAGTTTGCGTACCTGAAGCCCCCTCAACCTGTATGTGAGGAAGATGCCGGTACCTATCAGCAGCAACATCATGAATGGACCCCATACGACCTCATCAATTAAAGTGAGTATCTGGTGTATGCCGGTCAAAGGTATAAGCTCCCGTGAAATGGATTCAGATTAAATTACTATGGTACTGCTTTATATTCTTTCCACCCTGAACACCCTGTCATTCTTCCTGACCCTGCCTGCCACCTTCATACCCACATCCTGCCCTTTCCCTGCCTCTTGTACCAGATCTACTCCTATCATCAACGACTCCACTTCCTGCTCCATGTACGTACTGGTCCCTTCGATCACAATACTGTCCCCTACCGCCAGCCCATCTTCCATTAGCTTTACCGCCGCAGCACCTTGTTTCTTGAAATAGTTCTGCACCACACCCACTGCCTGCCTGCGCACCGATGAAGCATTCATGTCCTTTTCAATAGCCAGCCCGTCCGGTCCCGGTGTACCGAAATAGAAGCCAGTTGAAAAGCCCCTGTTATATACCTGGGCCATCTGTTCTTTCCACTGTTGTGCCCGCTCCCGGGTATATGAACCATTCCGGCAGGCATCCAGTGCCTCACGGTAACACCGTGACACCACAGCCGCATAACCCGGGTTCCGGAGCCTGCCCTCTATCTTGAACGCATCCACTCCCGCATCTATCAATTCTGGCACATGCTCTATCATGCACAGGTCCCTGGCACTCAGCAGGTGTTTCCCGCCCAATTCAACCTCCCCCCCATCCTCACCGTGCAGGGTCCACTGCCACCTGCAGGGCTGGGTACAATCCCCGCAGTTGCCTGAGCGTCCCAGCAGGTAGGCCGACAGGTAGCAACGTCCTGATATTGCCTGGCACATGGCACCGTGCACAAACACCTCCAGTTCCATATCTGTATGCTGCCTGATATCCTTTATCTGCTCAAGGGTCAGCTCCCGCGATAGTATCACACGACTGGCGCCCTGTTTCCTGTAAAACTCTACCGTCTGCCAGTTGGACACATTGGCCTGGGTGGATATGTGTAACTCAAGGCCACACTCCACAGTCCTGCCGATGACGGCAGGGTCCCAGGCAATGACTGCATCAATCCCGGCACTGGCAGCCGCCTCCACTACGATGTCCACAGCAGGCAGATCCTCCGGATAAATTACTGTATTGATTGCCAGATAGGCTTTCAGGCCGCTGTCTTGTACCTGCTCTACAAACGTATCAAGGCAGTCCAGGGTTATATCCCTGGCCCGGGCCCTGAGACTGAACCTGTCGATGGAAAAATAAATAGCATCTGCATGGTCTTTACAAACAGATAAAGTGGCAGGATTTCTAACACCAGCCACAAGTTCCGGAATATGATCTGACATACTGGAAAATTATCTTGATGCTATTTTATGGTTTGCCATTTCAAGGACTTTGGACAAAGTTATCAGATATGCAACCCCATTAAGCTTTAAGGGGAGGATAAGTGAATTTAGGTCCAAAAGCCCCTTAGTACCAATTCTTTATATTCAATCAAATAGATTAGTTTACTATAATACATCAGATTTTCAAGGGAGGTACAATACAATGGAAACCGGAATGCCAGTCAGGGAGATCATGACAAGTGATCCCATTACCATCGATAAAGGTATTAAAATATCAGATGCTGCGAAAAAAATGGTCGAACTTGATGTGGGCAGCCTGATAGTAATGGAAGGTCATAATCCGATCGGTATCCTTACCGAGCATGATATGGTCAAGAAGATAATTTCCAAAAATGTAAATCCTGACTCACTCAGCTTGACAAAGGTCATGACAACTCCACTGATAACTCTTGATGCTGATGAAGACATGCAAAAAGCTATTGACCTTATGCTTAACATGCATATCAGGCGCATACCGATCGTCAAGGATAAGATACTTGTCGGGCTGGTGACAGATACGGACCTTGTTTCGGTATCTGTGGAGATGGGAAACATTTTTTCCGAACTTATCAACATGCACAGGGAAAGGAGTATTACAACCAGTAAGGAGATCCCTGAAATGATCAGCATGGGTGTGTGTGAGAACTGCGGTAAATATACGGATAATCTTGATTATTTCAATGGGTCGTTGATGTGCGAATACTGCAGGGAAATAGAATAGTATTATTGTGTTACCTGGGGGCTTTCGATGGACAAATTAACTGTCCGTGCTATAATGAAAAAACATCCGGTATACGTTGAAGCTTCTGATTTTATTACACGTGCACGTCAGCTTATACGGGATTTCCACCACAGGACATTACCAGTTGTGGATGAAAAGAACAGGGTAATCGGGATAATAACTGAAAAGGACGTCCTGAACATTACATCAACAAAATCAAATATCACTGTCAATGGGTATGTTATTGAGACACCTATCATTTCCGCAGAAACGGATGTGAAACAGGCGGCAAGAATCATGATAGAAACAGGGTTCACATGCTTACCTGTGGCAGATATAGCCAGAGGCAATACCCTTAATGGTACTATAAGCATAATAGATATTTTTAACAATCTGGATCCATCGGATATTCCTGAAGGGACTGTGAGTAAATTTATGAGCGAGAACGTCAAGACATGCACACCAGATGATCCGCTGTCAAGGATATGGATGAATATGATCAGGGAAGGATTTTCCGGGTATCCTGTGGTAGACAAACAAAATAGACCAAAAGGTATGATAACAAGGTATGATATCTTAAGCTCGGGTGGTGTCAGGATAGAACGGGAGGACGAACATGGTACCAGAATCAGGACATCTTCCAGGGTGGCACGCATCATGAGTACTCCACCTTTCACCATAACCACCGATGCATCCTTAAAAAAAGCTATTGAAATGATGACAAGGCTGGATGTGCACCGTTTGTGTGTGGTAGACCCAGAAGAACTTGTAGGTATCATAGATATACATGATATTGTCAGGGCGTATGTTGATGGAAGGATTTGAATGGTATCTGGCCACTGGCCTGGAACAGACTGCAAGAACAGGAAGTTATACTTTACTTGCAGTAAAAATTCAAATTGTTGAGGTTTACAGGATACTTTAAATAGAAAGTAATAATTGATGAAATGCCGAACTGGAAAATAACATGAACTTACTTCAACTGCAATATGGTAAGTATCGAGACATAATCTTTCTTAGTAATTGAGAAAACGGTGAAAACATGAAGAGGCAAAATATAACCAAGTCTGATATACGAATAACTGATAGTACGGGAGTAATGGACAGAGGGCCTGTAGATTTCAAATCAAGGGTCTCGGACAACCAGGGTGATATCCTGGCAATTGCATCTAAAAATATTATTACTCTTCCCCCGACAACCAATATTATGGGAACTGTAAAAACCATGTTAAAATATGGATTCAGGCGTGTTCCAATAACTGATGCGGGTACGAACAGGTTGGTAGGGATCATTACAAGTCTGGATATTGTGGATTTCCTTGGTGGCGGACTCAGACATAATATTGTCAAGAACAGGTACAAAGGCAACCTTGCTGCTGCCATAAACGAAGATATCAGGGAGATCATGAAAAAGGACGTCGTCAGTCTGGGAGTCAATGATAATATTTCAAACGCCATTAAAACCATGATCGAAAAGAACATCGGCGGCATACCCATCGTTGATGATGATAATGCTGTGGTCGGTATCGTATCAGAACGCGATTTCGTAAGAACAGTGGCAGATATTACTACCTTAAAATCGGTAAACAAATATATGAGTAAAAAAGTAGTTACTGCCTCGCCTGATATATCTGTGGGCGAAGCCACCAGGACCATGATAGAGAAAGGGTTCAGGCGAATCCCAATTGTAAAGGAAGACGTACTGCTGGGAATTGTTACTGCATCTGATGTTATGAGGTATCTGGGCAGTGGTGAAATATTCCAGAAACTTATGACAGGGGATGTCTCTGATGCATTCAAGGTCCCATTGAAAAGCTTGATATTGCGCGACATCGTCTGGACTAATTCCAGCATTGATATCGGTGAAGCGGCAGCATTAATGCTGAAAAATAAAGTAGGAGCGCTTCCCATAATTGATAATGGTGAATTATGCGGCATTTTAACCGAACGTGATATTGTCAAGGCACTGGTCGATTGATCTACTATCCAAAGGAAGTATTGCAATGAAAGTAAAAGATATTATGAGTTCCCCTGTCTATTTGATAGCATCCAATGAGCCCATATCAAGAGCAAGGAACCTTATGTTAAAACACGGCATAAGCAGGCTCGTGGTCATTGAAAATGATATGACAAAAGAAGTTACATCCAGATCACCTGAAGTAATATCCGTAGGTGTGGTGACAAAGACAGATATTAGTGAAAGACTGGACCAGGCAGAGCCGAAATGGCGCAGGCGTCCCATTGGCAATATTCCAATTAGCGTGGTTATGTCATCTGACCCTTTGACGATATACCCTGATGTCACGCCTAAGCAGGCTGCTGAAATCCTGCTTGAGAATAATATCAGTGGATTACCTGTGATCAGGAGTAAGACTGATCGGAATTTAATTGGTATTATCACGAAACTTGACCTGATACGATATTACTCGACACTCGATGATACTAATGTTGTAGATGATATTATGGAACAGTTCTTTATCACTGTTCACAGGCACCATACCATCAGTCATGTGATCCGTGAGATGAAAAGCAATGAAGTGGACAGGACAATCGTGGTGGATGACAGCAACCAACCTGTGGGTACCATCACCAGGACAGACCTTGCAATGAACAGGATGACAAATCCTGAAGGGGGACTACCATCCAAGGATGTTAAGATGGCACGCAAGGACCGCATTGGTGGCGAAAAGGTATTACGGTATGTAAAGGAAGTGTCTATGGTAGCTGAAGATATCATGTCCACACCAATCATTACTTTAAGTAAGAACAGCAGGGTAACAGATGCAGCAAAGATCATGGCCGACCAGCGCATCAATGGTATACTCGTTGTTGATGAAGATATAACAGGAATCGTATATTCGAAAAACATTTTGCAGGCAATTATAGCACGGTAGGTGAAAAAAATGAATATGCAGGATATAATGGCAGAACCGATAACAATAGATAAATCTGAGAAATTATCATATGCACTTGACACAATGGAAAAATACAGTACCAGAAGACTCCTTGTGATGCATAATAACAATATCCATGGTATTGTCACAATGCGTACAATAACAAGGGAACTGGGGACCAGGAAAAAATCAAGTCTCCCTGCCTCGGCCATGCACGTAGCCACAGCGACTACTGATAACTACAATAAAGTGCTGCCTGATATGACTGTTGATGATGGTGTTGTATTGATGAACAAAAATAACGGGATACTTCTTATCATTGATAATGATAATGTGACAGGATGGGTTACGCCGCAACAGGTCATTGAGAACTATCCGTTCAGCAATTCATATGCCGGAGAGATTATGCGCCAACCCGTCACTATCGGGCCAGGGGAAAGGGTGATACACGCCAGAAGAATGATGCTTGATAATGATATTGGACGCCTGCCTGTTATCGAAAATGGTGAACTTGTAGGGATCATTACCGAGCATGATATCGCTACCGGGCTACGGGCATTCAGGGACCTTGTTTCAGGCAACCAGCAGGATAGCAGGATCAAGAACCTGCTGGCAGAAGATATAATGACTCGTGGTGTCATCTCTGTAAAGACAAATGCCCACATAAAGGATGTGGTTTCATTGATGCTTGAGAAGAACCTTGGTGGAGTGCCTGTCGTTAACCTGGAAGATGAACTTGTGGGTGTGGTCACACGCAGGTGTCTTCTTGATGCCATTGCCAGGAAGACTAGTTAGACTATTCATGAAAAGATTTCAGGAACTATTTGATGAAGAATTTATAAGAATTGCTTCAAAAGCACTGGGAATGCCGGAATCAAAGATAACCGGTATGATTAAGAGAAGAGTGCTGCAGAGGATCTCCAGGTTCCTTCCTGAATATTACAGGTTCGAAAAGGGGATATCGGGGGTGGAGCCAGGCACCACTCTCTTCAATCTGGTCAGTGACATTGAGGTCGTGAAGGGGTTTCCGAAGATACGTCGGGCCATGGTACTTGAACCTACTATTCAAACACACTTCAAAGGATTGCCACTTGTTGCTATTGAAGAAAAGATGAACGGTTACAATGTCAGGGTTGTAAAGATACAAGACCAGGTCCTTGCTCTTACCAGGGGCGGGTTGGTGTGCCCATATACCACAGAAAAAGCAACTGAAGAGGTTGGACCTGAATTTTTCCGGGACCATCCCGACCTTGTCCTGTGCGGTGAAATGGTGGGTCCTGATAACCCATATGTACCAAAGGATATTTATCCGGAAGTGGAAAGTATCGCATTCTATGTATTCGATATCAGGGAGAAAAGTACAGGCAGGCCCATTACACTTGAAAAGAAAAATGAATTATGCGACCATTATGGTATTAAGACTGTACGGCACTTCGGGAATTATCCAGTTGATGCCGTTGCCCGGGTAGTGACCGACCTGGTAAGGGAACTGGGTGCAGCAGGACATGAGGGTGTTGTGATAAAAGACCCGGAAATGAAACTGCCAGCCCTGAAATATACATGTTCCGAGAGTACCAATAGCGATCTACAGTATGCGTTCCAGTTCTATAATGACTATGGCAGGGATTTCTTTTTTTCCAGGGTTGTCAGGGAGGGGTTCCAGTCAGTGGAGTGGGACGAGAACGAGGAAGCATTGCATGAGAGGAGCTGCCGGTTGGGTGAAAGTATCTTGAAACCAATGGTAGAGACCATTCGAAAAAGAAAAAGGGGCGAGCGTATCACTGAAAATGTGAGGCTAAGGGTGAGCAGCCTGAAAACGGCACAGAAGTTTGAGGAACACCTGAGGATATTGGGAATTGATGCCCAGTTCGGTGAGCCACGGATTGTGGATGGGCAGTACCTGATAGAAATTAAGAAATTGAACCAGAGCACGAACGACCGTACTGATGCGTTATTAAATGGTCAGTTCTGGTAATTTACTTAATCGTCAGTTCTTGTGACTTATTGAATGGTTAGTTCTGGTGATTTATTCAATTAAGTTTATTAGCTTACTATCCTTTATTGCATTGTCATGGCTTCCCCTAATAAAAAAACTGCTTCAAAATATGAGATCGTGTTCGTTGGCCGTTCCAACGTGGGCAAGTCAACACTTATCAAGAGCCTTACTGGTAAGCCTGTTCCTATAGGACGACGGCCCGGTGTTACCCGCAGGCCCTGGAACCTGGCATTGGGCGACCTGATAGTAACTGACATGCCTGGTTTTGGCTTCATGAGCGGGGTAAAGGACCGCAAGCAGGATATTATTAAAACAAAATTTGTCAGGTATATTGAGGACCATAGTGACCGTATCATCCTGGCAGTACTGGTGTTAAATGGTAACTCATTTGCAGAAATAGTGGACCGCTGGAGTGGACGTGGGGAGATCCCCGTTGAGGTTGAGATGTACCAGTTCCTCCAGGAACTGGAGCTGGATGTGGTCGTGGCTGTCAATAAGATCGATAAGATAAAGGACAAGAACAGGGACAGCGTAATGGATGGTGTGGCCCAAAGGCTGGACATCCTGCCGCCATGGAAACAATGGCCTGACAAACTTCTACCTATTAGTGCGAAAAAAGGGGATGTGAAAGCACTTTCCGGATTGATCAGGAGCCGGATACATGAACTGGGACGGGATGACCTGCTGGGATATATCAGATAATTCCTGACCTTTTCTTTTGGGAAATATTGCCATTTCTGTAATTAATTATTACAGTTGTGCATGATTTTGTAAAAACCATGCAATACCTTATATATGAGTACTTACTAATAATAAAAATAAAGAAAAATTAAATAGGAGATATTGCCGTATGAAAACGATAAGAAAACTTGACCGGACCGGTCAGAATGAACTCGTTGCAATATTCAAGGACCGGGTAAATTTTGACAGGCTTGAACGCAAGATGTACTCACACGATGTGGCAAGCATGCCCAGACTTGTTAAACCATTGCTGGGGAATACCATGCCAGCCGCAGTGGTAAGGCCAGCGAATGAAGAGGAACTGGTGGAACTGGTGAAATTCTCATTGCGAAATAAAGTCCCGGTTGTACCCAGGGGTGCAGCCACTTCCGGATACGGGGGGGTGCTACCTACTAAAGGTGGTATTGTAGTTGATATGTCTCTGTTCAACCAGGTGAGGGATATTGATGAGACAAACTTGACTGTAACCGTACAGTCAGGCGCCGTATGGCAGGATGTGGAGAAAAAGTTGAATGAAAATGGCCTGTCCCTGCGGGTTATGCCAACCAGCAGTCCTTCTTCCACTGCCGGTGGTTGGTTTGCACAGGGAGGTGCGGGATTGGGCAGTTTTGCCAATGGTGCATTCAGGGATAATGTGGTTTCTGTTAAGGTGGTTCTGGCTGACGGGACCGTAAAAGAGTTCACAGGTGCAGAACTGGATACACTCTACGGGGCCATGGGTGCCACCGGTATTATCACCGAACTTAAGGTCATGGTCGAAAAGAATGAGCCTGTTACCGTACTTGGAGCACAGTTCAAAGACCCTGCTTCGCTTACAACAGTCCTCACATCCATCAGGGAAAGGAAGTTACCGGTCTGGTCGGTAAGTTTTCTTAATCCTGAAGGTGCAAAACTAAAAAATATCGTACCGCTGAAGACCCATAATGGACATGTGGTGGAGGAACGGGTGCTTCTTCCGGAAGCGTATATTCTCATCCTGGCAACTCATGACCCTGATGCAAGACAAGGGATCGAGGATGCGATAAAGGAATCTGGCGGGGAAATGCTGGATGAACACGTTGCCGGGCATGAGTGGGAAGAGCGGTTCAGGTCCATGAAGATCAAACGCCTTGGTCCGTCACTGATTCCTTCCGAAGTGGCAATTCCTGTTGAGAAACTTGAAAAAGTGATCGAGGCCATCAACAGCAAAATAGCACTGCCGTTTTTGATGGAAGGCATCATGATATCGGACAGAGAAGCTCTCCTGATGGTATTCATGCCGCATGATGAGAGGAGTTTAGGATATAATATGGCATTTCCGCTGGGTTTGAGTGTTATCAAGATAGCAAAAGAACAAGGCGGAAGGGTGTATTCCTCAGGATTGTATTTCTCAAAGGAAGCAAGATCAGTTTACGGCAAAAGGTACAATAATATACTCGCCTTCAAGCATGAGACCGACCCATTTGGGCTGCTTAATCCTGATAAACTGGAAGGTAAAGCTCTGCTGGGTGCCGGTATCGGATTGGCTTCGGCCTTTGAATCAGTGTTAAGACCAATTGGTAACCTGTTCAAGAACAATAAGGGCCCGCATAAGCCAGACAGGAAAGGTATTCCCGGCGATGTGGTCTGGGATGCGTACTCATGTGCACAGTGCGGCTACTGCGTGCGCGGTTGTACCCAGTACTACGGCAGGGGCTGGGAATCCCAGTCTCCCCGTGGGAAGTGGTTCTTCCTGAAGGAATACCTGGAGGGAAGGGAGAAATTTGAACAGGATATGGTAACCAGTTTCATGGCCTGTACTACCTGCGAGCGGTGCGATGTGGTATGCCAGCTCGACCTGCCAGTGGAACCTGACTGGATGACAATGAGGGACGAACTTGTGGGCGAGCGCAAGCTGATGACCATCCCGCCTTTCGAGATGATGGCTGCTGCCCTTCAAAAAGAAGGCAATATCTGGGCAGGATACAATAAGGACAGGGATGCCTGGCTGCCCAAAGACATCAAGATAAAGGAAAAGGCAGAGATCGCCTATTTTGCCGGGTGTACAGCATCCTACTGCGAGAAGGATATTGCCGAGGGAACGGTACGGCTGCTGGATAAGGCAGGCGTTGACTTTACGTATCTCGGCCAGGATGAGCAGTGCTGTGCCATCCCAATGCTGGTGGCTGGCAAGTGGGATGTGTTCAGGGACGTAATGAAGCACAATATTGAAGAAATGAAAAAACGGGATGTAAAGACCATAGTAACATCCTGTCCCGCATGTCACCTGGTATGGAAGACCGTGTATCCCGAGTTTGTCGAAAAGGAAGGCATCACCTGTGATTTTGAGGTAAAACATTATTCAGAGATATTGGCAGAAAAGATCAAATCTGGCGAGTTCAAGTTCGAAAAGCCGGTTCATGCAAAGGTCACATGGCATGATTCATGTCATATCGGCAGGGCAAGCGGAGTATACGAGCCACCCAGGGATGTTATAAAAGCCATTCCCGGAGTGGAACTAGTGGAGATGGAACACAACAGGGAAGACGGACTGTGCTGCGGTTCGGTCGTGTCACTGCTGGATTCGCCATCGGTTGCTGCCGATATAGGCAATGTTAAACTGGAAGAGGCAAGGGCCACTGGTGCAGACACCATTCTTTCGTTGTGTCCCTGCTGCGAATTCCAGATGAGGGTTACCAAGAACACAAAGGGCAACAATATCAAGATACGCGACCTGGCGTCATTTGCATGCGAAAGTCTTGGGATAGAACTGGAAGACCCGTTCGAGTATTCCATGATGCTGTGGGAACCTTTCTTCGGTATGGTCAACCTGATGAAACCCGAAGCCATGGCAGACCTGATGGAAGAACTGCTACCCGAGATGATTGCAGCTATGCCTTTGCCGCTGCGTGTCATGATGAAGATGGTTAAAATACCGGGCATGGATAAGCTGATGACACCTATAATGCCCAGGATGATGCCTCTGCTAATGCCTATGTTGATGCCAAAGGTCATGCCTGCCATGCTGGATGCAGTGGGCAGGCGGATCAAGATGACAGATGACATGAGGGACCAGATGCCTGAGTTGATGCCCAAGACCATGGAGAACCTGATGCCAAACATGATGCCTCTGGTGGCTCCACTGCTTACGCCAAGAATGATAGAGTACGTGAAGGCGCATTAATGCGTCTTCCAGTATATTTTTTACTTGAGTCTGCTAATAATTTTGATCTTAATAACTATACCCCGCAGTTCTGCTGCGATTGGGTGTGACGTCGCAACATTTGACTGTAGCGTATCTTATATCCCCATATTATTGATCTATAAATTATCAATATCCATATCCATATCTGGAAGGTGTCAATACATCGTGAACAAAAAAAGCTCAAAAAAGCTCAATACATCGTGAACACTCATTTGTCATTTTAGTATCAACACATCGTGAACAAATCATCATTTTTTCCAAATATCATCTCGAATTGGTCTGA
>JAUWRA010000173.1 GCA_030610815.1 Methanosarcinales archaeon | reverse complement strand
TAAAAAAACCACGGTTTTCATCCTTACAAGACATCATCTTCTTGACTTCTTTAATTTCAACATCACGAAGAATGTCTTTATTAGCAAGGCTAAATGCATCCCAATTATGATTGTCCTCGAATATCATTCGAACTGAAAGAGGACGAACAGTTTTTATGTCTTGCTGAGATAGTAACTCTTGCATGCGGCTAAACATGCATGGCATTCCCTCATATTTGAGGGTTTGCCTTTCTATCTTGACATACTGGAATCTATAAATGCATTTCAATATATCATTATTTGAGGAGAAATTTATACTTTATATACCAAAATAAAACGTGGGGCTGGTGAGATTTGAACTCACGATCGACGGGTCTCTCCGAACCCTTGAAGAATTCAAGGAGAACACCAAATCAGTGCTCCAACGGCTCCTCACTGACCGACCCCGTCGGGCTGGTCTCAGTAGACCCGTTGCTCATCATTTTATCCGCTGGAGCCCGTCGCCATTCCTGACTAGGCCACAGCCCCTTGTGTTTATTAACGTATGTGTTTATGTATGTATTAAATATTTTCGACGTATGTGCGAAAGCGCCATACTTCACAGGCCTGCTACTGGCCTGAGTAGATAAGGACAGCACTGTAACCAGTCCACGTATGGAGCCCGAGGGCTTCATACGTGTGCGGCCCGCTACTGGCCTGAGTAGAGGTATAATGCTATCTTACAGGTTCGGCAAATACCACAGTACCGGAAATACGTTTGACCTTTGCCTTAACAATCTCCTTTTTAGATGCCCCTGCAACATATACGATGTACTTATCCACCTTTGCCACACCATCGCCCTTGGAACCCACGCTCTCGATCTTGAACTCATATTCTTCGCCTTCTTCAAGAGCATCCCTTTTAGCTTCGACCCTTGCCCTTCTTTTCCGGACAGGCCGGTGAGCCCCGCATGCATCACACTGAAGCATCAGGACACGTTCGGATTTGACCAGCTTAGTGTCGGGACGTCCGCATTCCGAGCATTTAACATACTCTTCAACATAAGAATTAATCTGTTCGGAAATTGCATCTGCCATGAACTTACCCTGGAATACAGCATGCTGTCCGTCGATCTTACCTGCTGTTCCCAGTTCCCTTGTAAGGGCTTTCATCAAATGGTCTGGCTCCCTGTTAAGTACATCGGCTATCTGGCCGAAGTTCTCAAGCACGGTAGCTTTACCTTCTGAGAATATCCTGGGTTCTGGAATTACGAACCTTTCATCAGTAGTTATGATATCGGGCAGTTTCAGATATGCCCTGTCCAGATAAGCTTCATATTCTCCCATATTACCACTTCCGATTTTGCTTTTAACCAAATAACGAATCAGTTGATAAGTTTCTGTCCTTCATCCACCACGATACTCACAGGCGTGGAAAGTTTATGGCCACAACGTCTTAGAGCATCCTTGGCTATAGGAAAACCTTCCTTGTCTACAGATATGGTAAAGACCTTCTGTCCTGCCCTTACCCTGGCGGCAATTCCTGTTGCCTTTCCGAATGCCTGGCGCATACCCTGGCTGACCCTGTCAGCTCCGGCACCGGTTGCCTGTTTGTTTTCCCTTATTACCTGAAACGGGTGTACTCTGAGCTTAACATGGAAGTTCTGCACACCAAGGTTCTTAACAAGCAGCCTGTTGGCTGTGATCCTGCCCGCTTCCAGTGCGGAATCCCTGATCTGGCATGCCTCCTTTGCCACCAGTGAAACTTTTATGGGGAAATCACCTTTTACATTACCCATATCGTAATGTACGATCTTGCTACCCGGCACTCCACCCATGTATTTCCTGCGGGTATATGCTCTCCTGCTATTATAATTCCTGAACGTCTTAGCTGGTCTTTGTCCCATTGATGATAATCCTCCGATTGAAATTGTGAATTATGAAAATTTTTCGTAATATATGATAACAGTTATCGGTTCTTCCCTTAACCACCTTACAACTTATAAGCTTTTGGTGCATGCAATTTGGTAAATATTGTTTCTGCAATTACCTTGCTTATTCCCGGCACATTCCCCAAATAGCAGACAGAAAAATATCAAGTGGGACAGCGCGGATTCGAACCGCAGTCCAAGCGCCCCAAACGCTCGAGGATCGGCCAGGCTACCCTACTGTCCCGCAATAATACCTGAGTTGTGTTGCCTTCTGTACTCGTTAATCAATTAAAAGCCTTTCCATCTACAAAAACTTGGACCTCATTGACAAGTATACCGGCAGTGCCAGACCCTTATACGGCAACCCCGCAATCTCGGCCTGCACCCTGGCAGACAGGTCCCATGCTTTCATCTTCACCTTATTGGGCTTTTTAGGCTGGCTCTCAGAACGCACGGTCACACTAAGGTCGCCTGATGCAAATTCCTCATCACCCAGCACGACAACATACGGAATCCATTCCATACCTGCATCCCGTATCTTCTTACCAACGGTCTCGGCCCTGTCATCAATATCCACCCTGCAGCCCAGTATTTGCTCCACTTCCAGGGCCGCATCCATATGCCGCTCAGCCACTGGAATTACCCTGACCTGGGTCGGAGACAGCCATATCGGCAGTATAGGCACCCCGCCTGCCTGTGTCCGCATATACTGCTTCTCAAGCAGGCCGTAGATAATACGCTCGATGGCACCGCTTGGCGAGCAGTGCAGGATAGTAGGCCGTTGTGCCACACCCTGACGGTCGATATAATTGATGTCATACCTATCTGCATTTTCCACATCTATCTGCACAGTGGACAGGGCACTGGCCTTGTCCAGGGCATCGATGAAATTGAACTCGAACTTCAGCACGAAATAAAAGAACCTCTCATCCCACATCTCCACAAGCACGGGCTTGTCAACCACACGGGCAAGTTCGGTAATGAACTCCTTATTCTCCTCATAGAAGTCACGGGTGAACCGTATCGCAACCTCATAGTCCTCCAGATCCAGCCCCATGGTGTCCAGTACGCTCATGCACATATTATACTGCTCGCCGAACTCCATAATGGCCTGCTCCATATCAGCCGCCAGCGTATGCATATCAGGCATGGTAAAGGCCCGCAGTCGCCGCAACCCAACCAGTTCGCCGCTCTGCTCCTTGCGAAAACTGTACCGGGTCATCTCGATCATCTTTAAGGGCAGGTCGCGGTAAGAGATGGTCATGTCATGGTTCATCAGGAACTGGCCGAAACATGCTGCAAAACGCAAAAAGAGACTCTTCTTGTCGGCTTCGATCGAGTACTGGCGTGCAGGGAACCGGTCAAGGTATTTCTTTAGCGTGGGATGGTTCATGTCGTACATAACTGGTGTTTCCACTTCCATGGCACCCATGGCTGCCGTGCGGTCCAGCACATAGTTTTCCAGCAGGCTCTTTATGAGCCTTCCCTTGGGATAGAAACGCATGTTGCCACTGTCGCTGCCTGGCTCATAATCCGCAATCTCAAGCCGCCGCATCAGTTCCACATGGGGCGGTGTGCGGTCCACTGCCCTGCTCTTGGACACTTCGTAATCTTTGAACTTGCGCAGGTTATCGTGTCCTGTGAAATCAAAATCGTCAAATGAATGCAGCTCTCCGTCCGGGGTCAGGATATGCCAATAGGACTTGGCTTTCTCTTCTGCCTTGATGGCCTCGCTTATCACTTCTTCCTTCCCGGTTGCAGGTGCTGTGGATACTGCTGATGCGGCACCGTGCGGTGTCGCTTCGCCATCTACCCGGATGGTTCTGGAAAGTTCTGACAGTGGGTGGCCTTTGCATTTTATCTCGAAGGCCTTGTAGAACCCGAAAGGTGCCCGCTTGACATTATATTCACCTTTCAGTGCGGTTTCCATATCCTTCAGGACCTGGACTGCCACTTTTGGTGATGACAGGGAACTGCTCAGGTGGGCATAGGGGTAGAGCATGATATTCTCAGCCTTGACCTGGCCTGCAACTTTCTTTATCTCATCAATTGTTGCCGCAACTGCCTTTTCCGGGTCGGTTTCGTCTGACTTTTCTACAGCAATAAAGACGGTCAGTGCCTCGTCCATGCTGCCATGGTACATGTCTTCATCTATCGTTTCTGCTACCGGGGTCTTTTTCTTAACTTGGTATTCGATATGGTCTGAATGGATGAGTAGTATCTGCATATTATTGTCACCATTGTTTTGGTAATTGATAATGCTTAGATTAGATAAGGATTTTGTTTGATTGATGTGCATGTATATTCTGGTGTGTAATTGATGCAATCGTTTATTGGATTTATAGTGCGTGATGCTGTATTCAAATCATTACCAATAACAGAGGG
>JAUWRA010000161.1 GCA_030610815.1 Methanosarcinales archaeon | reverse complement strand
TACCGTCCCAGCCTGCGCAGACGTTAGATGAGGAGATACAAGCTTTGGAAAGTAAGATGATAGAGATCAAAGCAAAGCTGGAAGAACTGAAAAAATGAAGTGTAAAATCGATGAATCGCTATGTACAGGATGTGGATTATGCATCAATGTATGTCCGGTAAGTGCGATAACAATATCAGATGCGGCACATATCGATAACGACCTCTGCACTGGCTGCGGAGCCTGTATCAATGTATGCAGGAATGAAGCAATTATCGAGGTGCCGGATGAAATGGTGCAGGAAAATGTGTCCATGCCCGCCGTAATTGCGTCTGGAGTTACAACTGCCATAGGATCTGTTAGAGACGTCATCGACCGGTACACGAATAACAACACCACTACCGGACCCCTTAGAGGTGGTATGGGGCGCGGTGGCGGTCGTGGTCGCAGTAGTGGCAGTGGTCGTAGTGGTGGCAGCGGTCGTAGTAGTGGCAGCGGTCGTAGTAGTGGTGGTAGTCGTAGTAGTGGTGGTAGTCGTAGTAGTGGTGGTAGTCGTAGTAGTGGTGGTAGTCGTCGCGGAAAAAAAAGGTGTTAATTCAAGCATCAATTTGGTTGCCCGGCCATACGCGATGTGTAACAAGTACGCCCTTTTAGTCAACAACAAAAGCAACAATTGATGTTATCGTGAAACCCAGGCAGAGGCTATGAACTCACATACGAATTTTGCGCCCAGAAGTGCAGTATTTCCGCTATCGAACCCGGGAGCTATCTCCACCAGGTCGAAACCAACAGACCTGGGGGCCAGTCGCCTGATAAGTGAAAGTACCTGCCTGTCAGTAAGTCCAAAGGGTTCGGGCGTACCCAGTGCAGGAGCATATGCCGGATCCAGTACATCCATATCCAGCGACAGGTACAGGTGACCTGTATCAATGTCAAGGTGCCTGGAAAGTTCTGAAAGAACATGTGGGATGCCTTTATCCTCAACAAGATCTGCCGGGTAGTAGGTAATACCCCGGGACCTGGTAAGTGAATATTCATCCCTTGTGCCGCTTCGTATGCCTATGGATATATAATTGTCTGTAATGTCTTCGATGATACGGCGGCTCACACAGGCATGACTATTTACCTGTCCCTCATATTCCTGCCGCAGGTCAAAATGGGCATCCAGTACCACCACACCCAGGTCATTGAAATGGTTCATTGATCCCCTGACACACGGTACCGTAAGGGAATGTTCACCACCCAGCATTATGGGGATCTTACCATCACTAAGGATGGCGGTTACCATGTCACCAACCGCAGCCTGGGCCTGTTCCACTGTGCAGTTACCAGATATGTCCACATCTCCCGCATCATGGAAGGGTATGTCAGCAAGGTCGATATCGAAGTAAGGGTTGTAGGTCTCAAAGTTATACGAAGCTTCGCGTATGGCATCGGGTGCAAGCCGGCTGCCCTTCCTGAAAGAGGATGTACCGTCGAAAGGTGCACCGAAGATCACGAAGTCAGCATCAGAATAATTAGAATCGGCATCCGCAAAAAAAAGTTCCCCACCCATGCGAACATTCCTAAAAAAAATAAAAATAATATGCAGGCTCAGAGTCGCATATCGATTTTCATCTTCCCCATGGCAACCAGGTACTGGACATCCTTTCCAACCTCGATCTTACCCTTGTACTCATCCGGCAGGGTAAGCTCGATAGTGGAATAATCGCCCATGTCCATTAACTGTACCACATCACCAGAGATAGAGATAACCTGCCCGTTCTTCCTTTCCACAAGGGGAACATAGATCTTCTGGGTAACAGGTGATATGATGGAACGTTTCTGGTTGTCAAATATGCCAACAGCGTCTACCCTGGCTTTGGCACTTCCGTGTTTTCCTGGTTTTGAATGTGAGAGTGATTTGATCACGCAGGGTTCATCATCGATTATAACATATCTTCCTTCTTTTAATGTACGGACTTCAGTCTGCTCTTTCATGAAATAAGTTCCTCCGATAAATAGACATTGCTAATATCACGAACTTAATATCGTTAGGGCTTAAATATATATCGTAAATAATACCACGGGGTCCCACCGGATGACCCGGATAAGGAAAGCTACGTGTATATTCCCATTTCCCGTTCTTTCTCTGGTTTCACTTTCTCCCTGGCTTTCTTGATATGCTCACCTGTAACCCTGTACTTTTGCATCTCTTCATCATCATCTACCGACTTGCCTGACTGCACATATTCCCTTATGGCCAGCATTATGCTTTCCCGTACAATTCCCGCAATATCGGCACCTGAATAGTTTGCGGTCTCCCTTACCAGTTTTTCATCGTCAACATCGTCGGCAAACGGCTTATCCTTCATATGTATCCTGAGTATCTCCAGCCTGGCTGCCTCATCGGGCTGCGGCACTTCCACCATCCTGTCAAACCTGCCAGGCCGAAGCAGTGCCCTGTCTATCATATCGATCCTGTTTGTTGCAGCAATGGCAACCACTCCATGCAGTTCTTCCAGTCCGTCCAGTTCAGCAAGGAACTGGCTGATAACCCTTTCAGTTACATGACTGTCAAAACTTTGGCCCCTGGTGGGTGTGATGGCATCTATCTCGTCAAAAAAGATAATACACGGGGATGCCTGTTTTGCTTTCCTGAATATCTCTCGTACCGCTTTTTCAGATTCGCCGACCCATTTGCTAAGGAACTCGGGACCCTTGACGCTGATAAAATTGACCTCGCTCTCTGTTGCCACTGCCTTGGCCAGCATGGTCTTTCCAGTGCCGGGAGGGCCGAACAACATGATACCTTTTGGTGTCTGTGCTTTCATATAACCATACAGTTTTTGGTATTTCAACGGCCATTCAACTGCTTCTTTCAGTTCCTGCTTGGATTGTTCCAGACCGCCGATATCATCCCATTTGATGTTGGGGGATTCCACGAACACCTCCCGCAAGGCTGATGGTTCCATCTCGCCCAGTGCACTAAGGAAATCCTCCCTGGTCACAGTAAGCTTTTCCAGCACATCCGGAGGTATGGTCTTTTCCTCCATGTCGATCTCAGGCAGTACTCTTCTTACCGCCCGCAGTGCTCCTTCCTTTGCCAGTGCAGCCAGGTCGGCACCCACGAACCCGTGAGCTACGTCAGCCAGTTTATCCAGTTCCACGTCTTCAGCCAGCGGCATGCCGCGGGTATGTATCTGCAAGATCTGCAGCCGGGCATCCCTGTTTGGCACACCTATCTCGATCTCACGATCGAACCGTCCGCCCCGACGCAGTGCCGGGTCCAGTGAATTTACCCGGTTAGTTGCACCCAGCACCACTACTTTTCCCCTTGATTCCAGTCCGTCCATCAGGGCCAGGAGCTGGGCAACTATCCGGCGTTCCACCTCGCCTGTGACCTCTTCCCGTTTGGGTGCGATGCTGTCTATCTCGTCTATCAGGATAATGCTCGGGGCATTCTCTTCGGCCTCCTTGAATTTATCACGCAGGCGCTCCTCCGATTCGCCATAGAACTTACTCATTATCTCGGGACCGCTCAGTGTAATGAAATAGGCATTGGTCTCGTTGGCCAGCGCCTTTGCAAGCAGGGTCTTGCCTGTTCCCGGGGGACCGTGCAGCAGTACTCCTTTCGGGGCTTCCACACCCAATCTCACAAAGAGTTCGGGATGTTTCATTGGAAGTTCGATCATCTCCCTGACCTTGCGGATCTCCTCTTCCAGGCCGCCTATGTCCTCATAGGTGACCCTGGGCATGACCTTGATCTCCTTTATTGGTTTTTCACTGACCTCGATTTTGGTCTGTGACCCAATTATAACGGATTCCGTGGCTGGGATAGTGTTAGCTATTACTAACTGTACTTTCCCTGACATTGTATCCAGTTCAATGTAATCGCCACGGGTCACAACTCTTCCTTCCATGATACGGGAGAGGTACTGCTCAACAGCCCCGATGATCTGTATTTCCAAAGTGGGAGCAAATACAACCTTACTGGCAGCAGCTGTCTTGATCTTTTTAATGATCACCTTGTCATCGATACCCACACCTGCATTTCGCCTGATACTGCCATCGATCCTGATGATACTCCTTCCGGCATCCTCAGGGTATCCGGGCCAGTTGATAGCAGCGGTTTCACGACTTCCGAAGATGCCGATCACATCACCTGTTTCCAGTCCCAGTTTTCCTGCCTGTTCTATATCGAGCCTGGCTATGCCTCTGTTGACATCCTGCTGCCTGGCCTCTTCTACCTTCAGGGTGACCTCTTTAACTTCCTCTGCCATGTATGATCCCACCAGGAAATCGGTTATTCGACCTTGATCCTCTTGCCTTTTGGTTTTGTCTCATCTTTCAGCTTAAAGGTGAGTTCCAGGACACCGTTGTTATATTTCGCTTTGGCACTGTCCGGGTCTATGGGGGACTCTGTTGGGATCTCCTTGTAATATTTGCGTTCTTTTGTTTCGGCTTTGAGCGTTACCATATCCTCGGTAGCATCAATTTTGACGTCCTCTTTTGTAATGCCAGGCATCTCGGCAGTTATACACAGGTTGTTCTTTTCACTGTCAATGATGTTGCACGAGTATGGTTCCCTCACATCCCCGCTTATCATACCGGAAGCAGCTGGCCTGATATTTCCGAACTGTTCGATATGGGGTATTCCATCGGGTCCTACTTTCATACTGAAACCATAGACTAACGGCTTTCCGGGTTCAAGGTCTGTCCCGGATTGGACTGTTCTGAGCATGCGCTCTAACATATCATTGATGTCTTCGAACTCCCTGTCAAATTCGTCAAATATATCCCATCTTGGATCTCTTCTTTTCCACATAACATTAACACCTCACACCTATTTTTGGTATTTAATTATTTGTAAGTATAAGTATTTGAAACTTACGTGATTAACTTTAACACTAAATCCAGAGACTTTTTATTATTTCCTTGAACAGTTTATAACCACAGAGTTCACAGAGAAAACAGAGAAAACAATAACGCTCTCTGTGCTCTTGGTGTTCTCTGTGGTTGATCTTCTTTGCCATGATCCATTTATCATACTTGATCAGAATAAATTTGAAAGTCTCTAAACCCACCCCGAAATTACATCATATCTTCAAGATCAAATGTCAGGTATCCAATTGCTCTTAGATTTATTCTTGCAGCCCGTCAAGTATTATTAACCGGCCATTGATTTTGTTCCATTTATCTTCCAGCAGGGAGAGCTCTTTTTGGCGGCCGATGAATATACTAATCATGATTAGTACTAATGTGGATTTGTCTGTAATGTTTTGTGGATGTTCCGGCTGCTATGGGGCTGGTTTTGTGAGTGTCC
>JAUWRA010000195.1 GCA_030610815.1 Methanosarcinales archaeon | reverse complement strand
GCACTGCCTCCGACCCTTCGTCCACTGACCAGCCCCCATCCCAGGGGTCGCCAGGGTTCGGGGTGGCGGGTGCCCTGCCGGTGGCTGCGGCAGGGAACATCAACGAGCAGATAGATGAGAAATTCAGTGATTCGGCAGACGATGTGAGGGAAGCTAATAAGAACGGTGCCAGTCTGTTAAAGTCTGCGCTGTGTTTTCCTATCGGGCTTACCATGAGGGCAGAGCATGTGATGGATGATGGGACGAAGTATGATGTGGATGATATTGCATACTGGGATGAAAATGTGACGCTGGGTGTGGATATGGCACCGGATTACCTCCGGCATGACAAATTCTATGACCCTGAACAGGACATCTGGATAGATGCAGTGAAAATAGGTGATCAGTATATAGCTGATCCAGCCCAGAATCCATCAAGTGAGACATTCATTCCACTTTCACTGCAAAATGTCAATGTTTATGCTGATGTTGCTTTAAATACAATTCCTCTTATAAATGGCGGACAGCAGGTCATGCCGCCATCTCCCAGTACGGCCTGGGTAGCAACTACAAATATTTGGAAGATCCGGGTTAAAGGAAGATTTCATCAATTTCAATTAACTGATTTTGATAATGAGTGTCATCCACACCCAATATTTGGACATGAAGCGCAGATATATTCAAGAAAAGACGATATTGATATTCGTGATCCGGCTACTGGATCAGTTGTAGGCGATAATAAGGCTATTAAATTTGAATTTACTACCGGGACTTTTATTTTTGTTCCTCCTGGTCCAAAAGGAGTCGGTGATAAACGGGAAGGGGAAACTATTGAAAATTCAATAGGAGCAATAAACGAAGGATGGGAATATGAAATTATTTAAAAAAATAATGTTGTTATGTGTGATGATTTATTTAACTTGTAATGTTAGTGCTGTTGAAAATGATCTGGTTGAATATGAAGTATATTATAACGGAAGAGTGACCACTGTCTATGACGCTGAATTAAAAGTTGGCGAGCCAGCCACAATAAAAGCAGTAGTATATCTGAAAAAGAATGTTGATGTTTCCACAGCTATTACAGCTACAGGGTTTGGCTTTAAAAATATAGATCAACCATTTGAAGTGATTAAGGGCCCGAGTGAATTTACTGAGGTTGCCAGGGAATTTGATCATAATGCAGGTGAAACAGTTACTTTCGAATGGGTTGTGCAACCAACAGATAAAGCCGCAGGATGGACTATTCCGTTGAATATTGCATTTACGTTCTATAATCGAGATGAGAAGGAAGGCTATCCATTTTCATTCACTGCAGCCAATATCAGGGTCCACGATGAACACTATTCAGGCCCCGCCCCCACCCGCACCACCATCGACCCCTCATCCACTGACCAGCCCCCGTTCCAGGGGTCGCCTGGGTTCGGGGTAGCGGGTACGCTGCTGGGGATTGCGCTTGTGGTGATGGCAAGACGGAACTGAATCAATGGTGATTCCGGGTGCCTTGCCGGTGGCTTCGGCAGGGAACAGCCTGGGACCTGACTGCCAAGATCAAGGCGAACCAGAGCAGGTATGTGGATAGGGCCAGATACTATAGCGGCGGGAAGTATTCCAGTTGCAGTGCCAAAACCATCACCCAGGTGCGGGAGTGGTATGTAGATGAGGTGCTGTACCAGGTGGATGAGCAATATAATGGTGCGGCAGAGAAAATCAATGAGGAGATAGATGCTAATTTCTCGGATTCTGCAGATGATGTGCGGGAAGCTAATAAGAAAGGGGCCAACCTGCTGAAGGAAGCGCTATGTTTTCCTATTGGGCTGACTATGAAGGCAGAGCATGTGCGAGACAATGGGTCAAAGTATGATGTGGATGAACTTGCTTACTGGGAGGAGAATGTGACGCTGATGGTGGATATGGAGCCGAATTACCTGTTTGAGGAATCGGAGGGCGGTAAGCAGCTGATCAATTTGGGTGTGCAGAATGTGTGCTTCTTTGGGTCTACAGGGATTCCTGTGCTGCCGCCGCCCAATTATGTGGTTCATTTCAACAGCTGGATGATCAATGTGGAGGGGCAAATCGATGGATTTACGCTGGTGGATGCGGATAATGAGGTGCATCCGAACCCAATGTTCGGGCATGAGGCGCAGGTGTATAGGAGAGTCGATTTACCTGTAAGAGATCCATCGAATAATTTTATTGATATAGGTTATACAACACCTATAAAATTTAAATTTTCCACTGGAACTTTTATTATTGTACCACCAGGAAAAACAATTGGAGATATAAATGGTTATGACTTAGAATCGATTATACCTTTCAGTGAAACTTCATTAGAATATGGTAATATATAAGGGGTGATAATTTGAAAAAAATATTATATAATGTAATTATTTTATTAATAATATGCTTAAATCAGAATGCTTTAGCTGAACCTGAAGAGAATGATTTTGGAATTGTTAATGCATGGTATAATGGACAAGAAGCGACTGTAAAGAATATATATCTTGATGTAAACGAACAAGCTGAATTAAAAGTAGAAATAATTCCAAAAAAAGATTGTGATATCTATGTAAAAATTTCTAACCCAATGGTTACTGAAGCTTATAGAATCAAATCTGGACCAAGTGAATATGATTCATATTTTTCAAAAAAAAATGTGAAAGCTCATGAAAATCTAACCTTTTTTTGGATTATAGAACCTACAGGCGATTGGACAAATGGAAATGCTCCAATAAATGTAAGGGTTTCATTTGCAGAAAGAGATATACAAATGCCTATTGAATTCACCATCGCCAATCCCTATATCCTCGACGAACACTACTCAGGCCCCGCCCCCACCCGCACCGCCGCCGACCCCTCATCCACTGACCAGCCCCCATCCCAGGGGTCGCCTGGGTTCGGGGTAGCGGGTACGCTGCTGGGGATTGCGCTTGTGGTGATGGCAAGACGGAACTGAGTACACGATGATTCCGAGTACCCTGCCGATGGCTGCGGCAGGAAATATCTACGAGCAGATAGATGCTAATTTCTCGGATTCAGCAGGCGA
>JAUWRA010000017.1 GCA_030610815.1 Methanosarcinales archaeon | reverse complement strand
GTCCCTCCACCCAGCACACCAAATATTCAGGTATACCACCGGCGGGGCCTGGAGCATTGTGAGCAGCACGGCGGACAGGAGTATCTATTGCGATGAACAGGGTGCAGTCTGCGAAGATGGAGGAGCCCCCGGTGCAATAGAAATTAAGGCGGCGCAGGATTTATCGGGTCGTAGTTATGCAAGTGGTTGTTGGATAAGGGGGGGTTGTGTGTTTGGATAAAGCGGTTCAGTCATTTGCAATCTGCAAGAATTCCATACGGCCGCCGAATATCCTGACCTGGACCTTGGAAGAGCTTTCGAACGCGTTGACTTTTGTGCTGATGGTGATTAAAATATCCTGTAAGCTGTTTTCCGAGGTAATATTTCGTAGACTTGAATCAATTTATTATTCTTATCAAATCTATAGATGATGCGCCATCCACACACGTATCCGGTCGACATCCTGATGACCTTTTAGTTTCTTAACATCAAGCCGTATAGGTGTGGATGAACACTCAAGTTCATCAAATATTTCCACACAACCATTTTTGATATTTGACGGAAGTTTCGCAAAACTCTTTTAAGCGCTTTTAGTTAAAACAATTTTAAACATCTGAACTTATTCTTGCTTTTATGTCCTTCCAATCAGTATATTCGCCAGCTTTGAACTCTTTTTGTCCTAATTGGATTGCTTTGGTCTCATCTTCTGCCGGTTTGACTTCAGGAACGAGTAAGCTCTTTAATTCACGTATGTCAGAACGTAAAAGTTTGAGTTCCCTGTAAATATTTTCTGAAGTTACTCCCATTATATTTATACCAATTAGCATCATACACTTTCAATATTTAAGTTAACCGCATACAAATTGACTTTTTTTGTTGGGTACAAGATGTGAATCGCGCCGTACATTGCACGGGTGTGTTTACTCTATAATCTTGGTTTAATAGTGGCGGCGCACAATAGGAAGCCTAAGCAATCTCAATAGTTTGTAAGTCATAATGTGGCGGCTTAAAACCATTGAACCAACAGGTTATATATAGTGAAATGTAATGTTAATTATTAACACAATAGGAATGAATGAGCATTATGACAAAGGCTATAGAAGTTGTGTATGAAGATCACGTTTTTAAGCCTCTTGGACCTGTTGAAGGTCTTAAGGAACATGAGAGGCTGGTAGCGATTTTTTCCCCGCGTCCTGTCAAAAAAGGTCTGCGTGATCTAATTGGAACAATGACACACGACGAAGCTGTGGCAATGCAGAAACTTATTGATGATGAGTTCGAAAAAATTGAAGGCGAGTGGTAGGTTAGCTGTTGATACCAACGCTGTAATCGCCTATAGAGAAGGTATTTCTGAAGTCTGTACATTGATAGATGAAGCAGATGTAATTATTTTACCAGTTACTGTTCTGGGTGAATTACTTTATGGCGCTTTGAATAGCGCAAAAACTGAAAAGAATGAACAGGTTATACAAAAATTCGCAGCGTATTCTCTTGTCATGCAGGTTGACGAAGCAGTTTCTACACGTTACGCCAAAGGGCGTTTCAATCTTAAAAAAAACGGAACTCCGATTCCTGAAAATGATATATGGGTTGCAGCAGCATGTTTAGAGCTCGAAGTTCCACTTCTCAGCCGGGATGGTCACTTTAAGCATGTTAAAGGGTTAGACGTTTATAATTGGTAAATTACTTTGCTTTTCATTTATTGGTATGGACGACGCTCATGCAAGTAAATCCTTGATGAGTGTATGTATGACGTGAACTATATATTTTAACAGCCATGACCGCTCCCTCCACTTCCCATCTCATGGCCAGCAGATATTCACGGTCGGCGCTATATTCATGCATTTTCTGCTTTCCGAACCCAGTCTACTCGAATCCACAAGGTTGGCTGCACCCTGCCGCCCTGACCGGGCAGCGAGTGCAGGGTCAGGTGTCGAAAAGCAGGGCGGCGGGAGACTATAAATTGAATTTGGCAGGTTGTTCTCAAGTAGACCATAAGATAAGATCATACGAACCTATCCCGGGTTAAATTTCCGATATCGCAGGCAAATCTCTGGCGGCACCAAACTAACCAAACGTAACCACCTCTATATCCCCACCTTCCTCAACAACCCCAACCGCCCCTAAATTCCCCATCCCACAATGATCCGGGACCGAAAACAGCGACAACAACCTCCCTCCAAACCACCACCGGTATCCCTCCTCAAGTATCATGTGCCCCCTGACCATCCGCTCCAGTCCATTGACCCTGAGAAACTCCTCAAAAACATCCTCGCCAAAGGTTCGCATCCCCAGTCCCCTGGGTGACTGATTGATCCCGTTCTCCCCGGACGGGTCGTTCCAGACGAACGGATACGCATCCTTCTTAGTGATCTCCGGGAGTTTCACATGTCCCGGGATGCCACCGTGGACGCAGAACGTATGGTTCGAGATCACGGCCGCAACCGGCAGCTGGTCAAACACCCGATTGATTCGGGCATACATGTCTTCATCGAAATCCAGGTCTTTAAAGAATTGTTCGAACCGGTTCGTTTCCCTTAGTTCATGGTTACCACGCAGGAGGATGATCTTATCAGGCTCCTTGATCTTCAGTAAGAACAGCCACTCAAGAACATCCAGCGATGCAGGACCGCGGTCAATATAATCACCCAGGAAGATCACAGTATCACAACCAAGGTCAGTACGTTTGCGAAGAGCAAGTCGCAGAGCATCCAGGTCGCCGTGCAGGTCTGCTACAATGAGGATTGGAGTGGCGGCAGAGGTGTGGATCACTGCAGGCTCAAAGTAGAGTATTTCGCTGATCTTAGGCAGGATGTTGAATAGTTTGCGTTTGGTTATTGGAATCTGGATCACCATTTTGAATATTTAAGCAAATATTTCCATTCACATAAATATTATCGTTTCTCCATCATTTCAAATCTCATTATATTGAAGAGGCTGCATCACCAATCTCATCCATATTCGGATTTTTCAATTTATTTTTGTATCGGGACTTTATGAAATAGGATTCGTCATGCGGTTGGATTTACCTGGAGTACATCCGGTTACCAGATATACAATCAATAAATTATATGTAACAATACTACAATGTAGCATATGCTACAAGGTGAATTAAATGTCAACTATTCCAACACGTATACCAAGAAGAACAAAAAACAGAATCGAAAAAATGCAGTCCAGATTAAGACTCAGGAATTTAAAGTTGACGCAGCAGCAGTTAATTGACGATGCTGTCGAATATGCCAGTGCCCACGAAGATGACTTTATTGCACACATATCAAGGCCAGAAACACCAATTGAAGACGATGCTTTGTGGGAATTGATGCACAATCCTGTTGACATGGGTAAAACCGACGCTAAAAAAATAGATGAATATCTTTACGGTGGTGAATAATTGTCATTATTTATTGATTCGTGCGTATTCTTTGGCATGAATTCAAAAAATGATGCTCATCATGCTGAAGCAGTACGTTTGTTAAAATTCGCATTAAGCGGCAGGGGTGGAACCGTTTATACATCAGATTACGTTTTTGATGAAACGGTAACTTTTGCACGTGTGAGAACAAAAAATGCCGATATTCCATTAACTATCGGAAAAGCGATCATTGAATCCCCGCGGGTAATATTGTTAAGGGTGGACGAAGAAGTATTCAATAAATCATGGGATATTTTCAACGAATATTGCAGCAGGGGTTTAAGTTTTACAGATTGCACTTCGATCGCTCTTGTAAAAACGTATGATATAGATACAATCCTTAGTTTTGATTCTCATTTCGATGGTATAATTAGCCGGAACATCTATGATCATAGCGATGTCCTGCCAGCCGTTAGCTAATAGATTCTTGATTTTCCAATATTGAAACTTTCTAAGAACCATCCTTAAATATCAACACTCATAAATAAGCCACCAATGTCAGAACCAATTACCGGCTCACAGGCCCTGGTGTTCGGCGCACTTGATTCAGGTATCTCCCTTGCAACCGGGGTTCCAGGCTATCCAATTACCAGCATAATGAAACTACTGTTCGGGTCCGGTGCGGATGCCCGCTGGTCCATTAACGAAAAAGTCGCACTGGAAGCGGCACTCGGTGCTTCGGCCACAGGCCGGCGTTCACTTGTCACAGTCAAGCACGTAGGAATGAACATTCTCGCCGACCCGCTCATCACTTCGGCTACCCACACCATAGGGGCCGGCCTGGTGATACTGACAGGTGACGACCCGGGCGTGAAGCAGAGCCAGAACGAACAGGATTCCAGGTACTACGGCCTGCTGGCAGAAGTACCGGTTCTTGACCCCTCCGGTCCGGAGGCAGCATATAATTCGATGCGGCGCGCATTCCTGCTGTCTGAAAAGGTACGCACACCTGTGATCATGCGCTTAACAGACAGGTTGAACAATATGGAGGAGGCAGTAAAGAGAACTCCCGCTGCCACTGGTGATTTTCAAAAGTTTGACAGGAACACCTGGGCCTTTACAATGAAAGGAAAGCACCAGCGTTTCCATTGCGGATCATACCCGTTAATGGAAAAAGAGAGTACAGTGGCAGGTACACACAGGCTTTACCAGCGTGGCAAAGACATTGGTATTATTTCCTCAGGTTATCCCTCAAATATGGTAGAAGAGATCATCTCTGCTGACAGATTCCGGAATATCTCACACCTGGCATTGACCCAGGTAAACCCGCTTCCAAGACCCATCATTAACAAGTTCATTGAACAACATTCAAGGATACTTGTGATAGAGGAGACCGAGCCTGTTATTGAAGAGCAGATATACTGTAGTGGGGTGCTTGGTAAGCTCACCGGGCATACCGGATACGGCAGGATTGAAGCCAGTGACATTATTCTGGCACTGGAAAACATTGACATGGACAAGGTCAGCAGGACATGCCAGCCCGAGACAAGAAAAAGCCGTGGTTTAACGTCCACCACAGGTGGACTTTCCAAAAACCTGTGTGAAGATTGTCCGTATCTGGGACTATATAAGGTACTTGGCAGCCTCGATGTGCCTGTGGCCGGTGACCTTGGGTGTTCGGTAAGGACTGCCCCGCCGCCTATGGAAGTGGTGGATATGGCCTATTCCCTGGGTTCTTCTATTGCCACAGCAACAGGATTTACTGAAAAAGGGATTGCACTGATAGGTGACTTTGGACTTGTACACACAGGGCTGCAGGGGCTTATCGAGGCCGTACACCACCATAAGAGTGTACTTGTAGTGGTACTCCAGAATAATATTGCAGCCCTCACCGGCGGGCAGGCCGTGCCTGATATGACTGCTGTCGTACAAACCCTTGTACCAGATACCCGGATACTGGATATCGGGAATACTGGAGGGGATGAACTGGCCACGATAATAAGAACAGAACTTGGAAAAGATGGTGTTTCAGTAATATTGGCACGGGCAACGTGCACAAAGTATTAAAATCCGTTATCATCCGGTTATCAATAGGTCATTATCCAGTCATTGTCCGGTCATTATCTGATCATTATCCCGTCATCATTTAGCCATAATTTCCTGGATGAAATCGTCAAGGCGTTTGCAGGGTATACCCCTCTTGGCATGGGTGCAGTCCTTTACTTTTTCAAGCAGGTCGCACAACTGGTCATGGTTCAGGTCATAACCCATCGTATGGATGATCCCCTTCAATGCCTTGGTACCAGTATGCTTGCCAATGATCAGGCTTCGCTTGCCTCCCACCAGTTCAGGAGAGAACAGTTCATATGTGCTGGGCTCTTCCAGTATTGCGGCCACGTGGATACCGCTCTCATGGGCAAAAGCATGTTCACCCACCACCGCCTTGTTCTTTGCCACTTTTACCCCCGAATATTCCGCCACCATTCTTGAGAGCTTTGTTAAACCTGCAGTATTATACCGCTCAATGCCGTACTGTACCATCAATGCTACAAGCAACTCTTCAAGTGAAGCATTACCTGCCCTCTCTCCCAGACCGTTGACCGTGGTATGGAGCTGTTTGGCTCCTGCTTCTGCAGCAGCGATGGTGTTGGCAGTGGCCATCCCTAAGTCGTTATGGCAGTGAATACAGATATCGGCATTTATCTCTTTTTTTATCTCACTGACAAGATAATACGTTGTACTGGGATTCAATATCCCGACTGTATCTGCTATACTTACATAGTCGGCATGTCGTTCTTCTGCCATCTTGAACACACTTTTCAAGACATTTATGTCCGTACGTGTAGCATCCTCTGCTGCAAACCTGACTATTAGCCCGTGGTCCTTGGCATATTCCAGGGCATCAAATGCGCATTGTGTAGCTTCGGCACATGTCTTATGGTACTTATATTTCAAATGAAGGTCAGACGTGGCAATGAATATGCTTACGATATCCACATCGCACCCTATGGCAACATCAATATCCGGTATCACAGAACGGGACAGGCAGCAGATCTTTGCATTAAGACCCATATTTGCAATTTCCCGTACAGTATCCCGCTCAACGTGGGATACTACTGGGAATCCGGCTTCGATTATTTCCACACCGATATTATCGAGTCCCTGAGCTATATTTTTCTTTTCATTCAGGGTAAAGGCTGTACCTGGTGTCTGTTCACCATCCCTCAAGGTTACGTCGCATATCTCTATGTCACCTGGCTTTTTTCCAACAAGGTCGACCAGTTTGTTTCTGGAATACTGCATTTGTTTTCACCTGACGAGTAGGGGTATTTATTCAATCCCATGATAAGTAAGGTTTTCGACAATAAAATTGTTATTGTAATCGATATGTTCAATACATATCTCAAGAAAATGCTCACGTTGTTCGCATTTTCTAAGCCTACGGGAAAGTATACTTTCCTATACGTAAATAAAACTATCAATTCTAACAGAAGACCGGAGTTAACGCCTTTGGCAACAATAAGTGAAAAGATATTTAGCAGGGCATCTAAATCTGATGCCCGTGCCGGTGATTTTGTGATCGCTGATGTGGACTGTGCAATGGCCCACGATGGCACCAGCGTGCTGGCGGTAAAGGCATTCAGGGAGATGGAAGTGCAGAAAGTCTGGGACCCGGCACGGATAGTGATCCCGTTTGACCATATTGTGCCTGCAAGTACTGATGTGGCTGCCAACTTGCAGCATGACATCCGGCTATGGGTGCAGCAGCAGGGCATCCCGAACATGTACGATGTGGGTGAAGGTATCTGCCATCAGGTATTACCTGAGCAGGGATTTGCCCTTCCAGGCAGGCTGATAGTGGGTGCCGATTCCCATTCATGCACTTACGGTGCCTTTGGCGCGTTCGGTACAGGTGTGGGTGCTACTGACATGGCAGAGATCTTTGCATCTGGCAGACTGTGGTTCCGTGTCCCTCAGACCATGAGGATCACTATTGAAGGGAAAATGGCAGAGCGAGTGTCTGCAAAGGACCTGACACTACATCTGATCAAGCATATTGGTGCGGATGGTGCGACCTACAAGGCCATGGAATATTATGGTACTGCCATTGAGGAGATGAGCATTTCGGGCAGGATGACGCTGTGCAATATGGCTATTGAGATGGGGGGGAAGGCAGGGATCGTGCCGCCTGATGAGAAAACCGAGGTGTTCCTTAAAGGGCGTGCCATTGATGCCTATACTCCTGTATATGCAGATGAGGCTGCTGATTATATTGAAGAGATCAACCTGGATATTGATGGCCTGGCTCCACAGGTGGCAAAACCCCATAGTGTTGATAATGTGTGTGATGTGGATGAAGTGGCAGGGATCAATGTGGACCAGGTCTTTATCGGTTCATGCACCAATGGCAGGCTGGAGGACCTGGAGGCTGCAGCCCGGATACTGAAGGGGAAAAAGGTGGCTGTTCGTACTGTGGTCATACCTGCTTCGAGGACTGTGCTGCTTGAGGCTATTGAGCGGGGATATATCTCAAGTATTATCGAAGCCGGAGCTACATTAGGACCACCTGGCTGCGGGCCGTGCCTGGGTGCCCATCTGGGTGTGCTGGCAGAACGTGAGGTGTGTGTGTCCACGTCCAACCGCAACTTCAAAGGCAGGATGGGGAGGGGTGGACTGCTGTATCTTGCATCTCCTGAAACTGCGGCTGCATCGGCTTTAAAAGGCGAGATTGCTGACCCCAGGCTGGTTTGATGGTCATAGCTCGCACGTTCGATGTAAAAACGTTCATGTCATATTAATGATATAACTGGTGTTATGCTCAGAGATAAGGATAAGTATGTGATATGGCCTGCTTATATTGATAAAGGTAATAGTAGAAGTGGTGGGCGTGTCATACCAAGAAAGATATCGGTCACTTCGCCCGAGTTGAAGGAGATCGTGCAGGCTGCAAAGGAACTGGGGTTAAATCCGACAGTGGAGAAGGATAAGGCTTATCCGAAATCATGGTGGAAGGTCAGCGGACGGGTGCTGGTGGATAAGAAAGGGGTAAAGTCCGGGATCGTGAGGGAGATTGCGAAGAGGATTGGGGAGATGCGCGGGTGATTAAGCTTCTTTTTCTTAATTGATGTGACAGTATCATAAGATATGGTAGGGTAATTACCATAACATTTGGATTGTTCTATACTTTTAGCAGACTTTGGCTTAGCCTAATTGTCAAAGGCTAATGGGGAAATTAAAATTATATAAATATAATGCTAAATATATACTAATTTATTCATATAAAAACATTTATGTACTATTGGCTATAAAAAATTACTGGGTAGAGGGGATAAACAAAGAAATAATTTATCGATAATGTAATTGTGCAGTTGGAGTGTCTAATATGGTAGTGGGAATAGATAAAATTTTAAAGTTTAATAGGAAATGTACTATAGTTGTTGGTTTATTGTTTGCAGTTATTTTTTTTACTTTAATAATGGTACCAAGCCAGGCAGATGACGATTACTCAATTAATAAAGTGAGTAAACAGATAGCTTTTGATGCAGTAAATCCTGATGCTACGACTGGTGCATACCACGACACTTATTTTAACAAAGTGGACATAAATCATCAATTCATAGTTGAGGACGTAAATATCGGAGGCGGCGCGGATTATACAAGTACACAATCAACTGATGAGGTGAATATAATGCTGGAAGGGCACTTAGGTGGCTTAATAGAAGCGTGCGCAGTTTCTGGCAATTATGCATTTATCGGAAAGGGACAGGATTTTGTTGTACTAGATATTAGCAATCCTGCTTCACCATCAGTATTGGGCAAATTGATAACCAGCGGTTTTGTAAATGACATCAGCGTTTTTGGCAATTATGCATATATAGTTAATAATAATGGGCAGCTCGTTATTGTGGACATCAGCAACCCGGCTGACCCCACACTTGTGGGACATTATGATACGCCAGTATATCCAGAAATCGGAAGAATTCCTGCATTAGGGGTTATAGTATCAAACAATTATGCATATATAGCCAATGACTTAAACGGGCTTGTCATTGTTAATATCAGTAATCCAACGATGCCAACACTCACTGGAATTTATGACACATACGCTACTAAAGATGTAACAGTATCAGGCAATTATGCTTACTTAGCTGCTAAAAATAGCGGGCTTGTAGTCGTGGATATCAGTGATCCAACCGACCCCACATTTACAGGACGGTATGACACAACAGGATCTGCAAATGGTGTTGCCTTATCAGGTAATAATATTTTTATAGCCGTTCAAGGAGGAGTACCTACCTCTATAAGTGAACTTTTAATATTAAATGTTAACAATCCTACAAATCCATCATTAGTAGGAGATTATGAATGGACGGGAAGAGCATTGAGCGTTGCGGTATCGGGCAACTTTGCATACCTAGCCGATAGCTCTAATGGGCTTCAGATTATTAATGTCAGTGAGGAAACAAATCCCACATTTGAAGGAAATTACGATGCAGGTAATACAGAAGATATTACAATATCTAATAACTATGCATACGTAGTCAATCGTAAAATGCTAATAATTGTGAATATCAGCAACTCTACAAAGCCCGTACTTGCAGGACAATACGATTCAGAAGGAGATGCTTTGGGTGTTACAATATCGGGTAACGATATATACGTGGCGGGTCTATATAGCGGGCTTCTTATTGCTGATATCAACAATCCCGCAGTGCCTACGCATGTAGGAAATTGTGATATTGCAGCAGAACATGGATTTAGACGAGGTGTTGCATTATCAGACACCTATGCATATGTGGCTAATTATGATATGGGACTTGTGATTGTCAATATCAGCAACCCGACAAACCCCACAATAACAGGTAGTTACGATACGGTAGGATACGCACAGGACGTTGTGATATCGGGCAATAATGCATATATAGCCGCTACTTCCAATGGACTTTTGATTGTCAATATTAGCAACCCCACAGAGCCAACACTTATAGGATATAACTATACAATATCTGCAGAGGATGTAGCATTATCTGGCAACTATGCGTATATAGCCGATTATCTTAACGGTATATTGGTTTTTAACATCAGTAACCCTGCTGAACCAATACTAATAGGGAGTTATGATATAGATGGAACCACTAGAAGTATTACGGTTTCAGGCGACTATGCATACGTGATAAATAGTACCGGGCTTGTGATTGTTAATGTAAGTGACCCTACGGCACCAGTATTTGAAGGATTTTACAATATTGTAATTGCATATGATGTCGTGGTCTCTGGCAAATATGCATATGTAGTAAATTATATCGGGCTTGTAATTGTAGATATCAGCAATCCCACAGAGCCCACAACTGCAGGTTATTACAATTCAGCTGGAAATGCTAAAGGGGTTGCAGTAGCAGGTCAACATGCGTATATAGCCGATAGCAGTAACGGGCTTGTGATCCTGCAAATGGCTCCATTCAGCAGTGGCGGTGGGGGCGGTGGAGGTTTTGTTTCCAACCTCATCCTGAATCCCGGTTTTGAGTACCTTACCCAGGATCAGCCTGATAACTGGACATTGAGTGGAACAGCATCTGTGAAAGATACTTTAAGTTCTGAAGGCAATAATTCGCTCAATATTAATGCCAGTATAAGTGGTGATATTTTATTTGCCAACCAGACTCTTGACACTTATCACGTTGCTGGAAAGAATTATACATTTACTTTTGATATAGCCAGAAGTGGTGGTATCAGCGGCGATGCTATAAGTTTCTATATGAATTATATTGACTTCAATGCTACTGAACAGAGTCTGTACGTGTGGACTCCAAATCCTAATGATGACAGTAATTTCTGGATGTATCATCATGAACAAATTATACCATCTAACGCTTTCAACATCACCGGATTTGAAATGCATACCAACGGAACCGGAGAATATTGGATAGATAATCTTAGTCTGGTAATAGAACAAACTCCCCCATCCTTGGACCTTTACCAGAACTATACACTAGAAGTAATCAATATTGATTATAATGGTTTAGAGGTATGGTTGGAGCTTGATAAAAACGGTAATCCTGTTAAAGATATCGTGATTCAAAACTTATCGACCTATGAATTCAGGAATGCTACTAACAATGATTTGATAATTAATTGTACAGTTAGTTATGTACAATTCTTAAATAACAATAGATCATGGATCGTCCTGCTTGAGGATATCTGGCAGTTCTCAGATGTCGATGGCAGTGTATTGATTAATGGAACATACAATACCTTCTTTGGTGGTGAGCAGTATCATGACGCCAACGTGTTGCCTTCAGGGAGTGCTGTACTGGATATTTATGAATCTACAGGCGATGTGTTCTCCTTTGATATCGGTGAAGTAGAGAATGATTTCATAATGGTGGAGGGAGATGGTGCATTAAAATTTGACCAGACCTTGAACATCTCTGGTAATTTGGTTGATATGGGTGCAGTTCCCATCGACACTGTTACCGCAGCACCCGCTGCAGGATATGTGAACGGTTCAGTTTCACCTGTGGTAGGCCACACGTACTGTGTCAATATCTCTGGAAAATATGCCAAGTTCGAGGTAGTTGATGTTACCACGAAAAATATTAGGATACGATGGACATACCAGCTCGATAGGATAAAAACTTTGAATATTACAAACTTTAAGGTTGAACCTAATAGACATATAAGTACAAACAATCCTGCAATTATCTCTGCTTATGTTAGTGGTAATAACTTGACAAATGTAGATTTTGGAATTGTTGATAGTTACGATTTAGTATCCACAAACAAGACGATATTAAATTTCTATGTCAATGAATCCGGTGTTAATGGTCAATACATAACACCTACATGGAATGCAAATGCATGGAGAATCACAAACGATTCAGTTCAGGAAAATATAACGACCATTTATTTATCAGATTTGCCAGACAAAGTAATGGTGGCTTGCACCTTTAAAAGGAATGATACTGCAAACGAAGAACCTGCTGGAATTGTCTTTAATGTAACTACTGGTAAATTAGATAATGTTTATAGCGATAACAGTAATGAAATTTTGACAATTGAAGACGGCATTAGTGTTTTTGTGGTTTCGAATTTAAAGTTTAGCCATGGGATTAATTCTCCTCCAACATTTGAGAATGGTATTACGTATACTCTATTTTCAATTGGAAGTACAGAAAATCCATATTTAGTTCAACAGCCAATTCCAACTGGGAAATATGAAATATTTGTTCATGCTGTGGATGAAGAAAACGATGATGGTATTTTTAGTGAAATAGAAGTGGATAACACTCCACCTACTATCAAATCTGTATCATTGAATGAAAATATGGTGAAAATTGGGGATACAATTTCACTCGAAGTAAATGCAACAGACGATATCAGTAATGACCTTACTGTAATCGTGCATGGAATAAATGAGACTGGTGTTGAAACAGGTAATTCTACACTAGAAAAAATTGAACCATCCCTAGACCTTTATGGATTTAATATGATCATAGATGAAGATCACCCAGAAGGTATCATGACATTTAATATTTCTGTTTCAGATGAGGCAAAAAATATAGTATACAACGATTCGCTGATTCTGACTATTGACATGACACCACCGGAAATAATTTCAGTCACTCTAAACGATACTGTTGTCCAGACAGGTGCACCAATCGAAGTAACTGTAAATGCCACTGATGACAACGAAGTTAGCGTTACTGCTGATGGGACTCTGCTTACACTCGCCGGTGAATATTATGTCGGTACAATCACAGCAGGTACCAGTCCTGTTACCGTTATCGTAACCGATGAAGCAGGTAATCTGGCTAAAGATACATCAGCCACCTACACCATCGATGACACCAAACCAGAATTAATTTTAGAGTTAATTACCGAAGGAAATATTAGTACTCTACATATTAATAGTTCAGAACCACTTTCTAACTGTACTGTTAATTATACAAAGTGTACTAATTCCAGCTCCGAGAATTGGTCAAAAATCTTGAATAATGGAACACATACCATCATTGCAACAGATTTTGCAGATAATGTTGCTCAGCGTAATTTAACACTGGAAATCGGAACAATTAAACAGACAAGCAATAACCAGACAAATTATACTTACGGAAATGTAACACTTAACATAACCACTACTCTGTACGTCAATGATTCCAACATCACTATTTGTGAATACGACGAAAATCCAGTTGGTTCCTTAAATGCCACAACAGTATCATTGCTAGGAATCAATAAATTTGTTCAGATAGAAGTTGATTCTGAGTTGAATGAAAGCATTGGAACGGTAAGGATATCTATAAATTACAGTGGCGCTGACCTTTCAGAAATTGATGAAGACTCCTTAAAGTTATATGTTTGGAATGCCAGCATTGAGAAATGGGAAGAATTAGAACCAAGCGGAATAGATAAAGTCAAAATGATTGTTTGGGGTGAACTCAATCATCTCAGCTTCTTTAGCATACTTGGTGAAGAACCTGAAGATGTGCAGGATGATGACGACAATGGTGCCAGTAGTGGTGGCGGTGGCGGTGGCGCTTCTGGCGAACCATACGACAACATAGCATGTTCCGAAACAGACCGGCAATATGTAAATCAAAACTCTGATATTAGCTACAGCTTTGAACTGGAATGCAACATAGTGCAGTTTGTTAAATTCACTAGTTTGAAAAGTGCCGGAAAAATTGCTACGAAGGTAGAGATACTTAAAGACACCTCTGCATTGGTAGATAATCCCCCGTCAGACATAGTATATAAGAACCTGAACATATGGGTCGGGAACGCAGGATGGGGAACAAAGAGGAATATTGCCGATGCCACTGTTGTTTTCACAGTAGATAAATCATGGATCACTGAAAACAATATCGATGAATCATCAATAGCCCTCTATCGTTACAGCGATGATACATGGCATAAGCTGGTGACCAAAAAGATTGCCGAGGATGCCAATAGCTTGCAATTTGAAGCTGAAACGCCAGGATTCTCACCATTTGCTGTAACAGGTAAGACTAAAGGAGAACCCGGGGGCGAAGGTATTATTGAGCCAACAGTAATAGCAGAGAAAACCCCAGCCCCGACACCAACTGAAGAGAAAGGGATGCCTGGATTTGGTCTATTTGCAGGCTTGTCGGTCTTGTTGATAGCAGTGCAGTTATTGCGCAAAAAGGAATAGATTGGGCTTGAACCCGAAGGTGGAGTGGGATTAGGCTTACCCGAAATCATGGTGGAAGGTCAGCGAACGGGTGCTGGTGAATAAGAAGGGGGGTTTAGTCCGGGATCGTGAGGTGCACTCCCCACATCTTTTTATAGCCTGTACCAGATGTGGCGCGCTTTGGTGTGGCTGAGGTTGATGAAAGCAGCGGGCAGGTCCTGTGCATCAAGGAGAAGCCGACGGTGCCAAAGTCGGATTATGCTGTGACCGGGTTGTATATCTATGATAATGGGGTGTTTGAGATTATCCGGACCCTGAAGCCATCCAGGCGCGGGGAGCTTGAGATCACGGATGTGAATAATTACTATATCGATCAGGGGCAGATAGGTTATTATGTGCTGGATTGGTACCGGAACGATGCGGGGGCGTTTTGGAGTTTGTTGCGGGCTGGGATTATGGTGGAGATAAGTACAGGGAAGAAAATGATGAAGGTTGAAGGGATTGGGAGAAGATTGTGAGGAGAATAGCGAAGGTGTTGCAACAGAAAATTACTAAACTTACAGTACCATGTAATAATTGTAATTGGTGGTTTGAATGATCAATCATTATGTGACAGGATTCCCGGAGGATCCGAAGTCCTTTGCAGGGGCTCGCATCTGGTGCTTAATATTGACGAATTATTTTGATTCAAATACCAAGATTTAAGTAAGTTAAATCCAATTTTATATGCATGAAATATCTGGTTACAGGCGGTGCAGGGTTTATTGGCTCACATCTCTGTGAGCGGTTGCTGGAGAAGGGGGGGGTTGTGTGTCTGGATAATTTTGACCCGTATTACAGCCCGCAGGCTAAGCGAAACAATATTGAGCCGCTGATGAAGCATCCTGGTTTTGAACTTGTTGAGGGAAACATACTGGATCGTGAGCTGCTTAGCAGGTTATTTGCAGATGTTGACTATGTGTTCCATAACGCGGCGCAGGCCGGGGTGCGGGCATCGGTGGAGAATCCCTTGAAGACGCATGAGGTGAATGCAACCGGTACGCTGAATTTGCTTGAAGCTGCTGCGGATTCCGGCGTTCGGAAGGTAATCAATGCATCCTCATCTTCAGTCTATGGAAAGGTATCCTATCTTCCGTTTGATGAAGATCATCCAAACATGCCTGTATCACCCTACGGAGCATCTAAACTTGTTGCTGAGCATTACTGCCGCGTGTTCAGTGAACTCCATGGTTTGGAGACGGTATCGCTCAGGTACTTTACTGTGTTCGGCCCGAGGATGAGGCCTGATCTGGCGATCAATATCTTTACCGGAAAAGCCCTGAACAATGAACCCATTGAGGTATTCGGGGATGGTGAAAAAACACGTGATTTTACGTTCATTGACAATATCATTGATGCTAACCTGCGGGCAATAGAACGCGGTAGCGGCGTGTATAATATCGGTGGCGGGGAGCGGATCAGTATCAATGAACTTGCTAAGAGGATAGTTGCGATTGTGGGAAGTGAATCCAAGATCATTTATAGTGATTCTGTGAAAGGAGATGCTGAACATACATGGTCTGATGTCAGTAAGGCTCGCAGGGATATTGGGTACGAGCCAGGGATCGGATTGGATCAAGGATTGGAAAGATATGTGGAGTGGTACATTGAGGCCAATGGACCTGATAACGGGTGATTAAATAAATGCAAATGGTTATGGCCCCATCCGGTACTCCTCATCTATCCGGAGATAACGATCTACATGAAAGGAATCTCGAATTATCCATAGTCATCCCGGTATTCAATGAAGAAGATACCATTCCCCACATTGTAGAATCACTTGAATCTGTTCTGGACACCTGTGGCCGGAGTCATGAAATGATCTTCATCGATGATGGAAGCACGGATGGCACGTTTTGTGCATTAAAAGATGCTCATGAAAAAAATCCGTGCATAAAGACCATCAAGTTCAGGAGGAACTTCGGCCAGAGCGCGGCTTTAAAGGCTGGATTTGATCATGCAACCGGGGGTGTGGTCATCAGCATGGACGGTGACCTGCAGAACGATCCGGATGATATTCCTGTGCTTTTGGACAAACTCGAGAATGAAGATTACGATGTGGTCTGCGGCTGGCGTGCTGACAGAAAAGATTCCGTCTCTAAAAAATATATATCAAAAATTGCGAATGTGGTGCGGCGCAACATCACCAGCGAATTTATACACGATTCGGGATGTACGTTCAGGGCATATAAGAACGAATGTGTGAAAGGTCTGGAGTTGTACGGTGAAACCCACAGGTATATCCCTGCAATGCTGCTGTGGAAAGGTTACAGGATCGGCGAGGTGAAGGTTAAACATCATTCGAGGAAGCATGGGGTAACAAAATACAACTGGCGCAGGATTATTAAGGGATTTCTGGATCTGATCGTTATCAGTTTCTGGCAGAAGTATTCTGTAAGACCGATCCATGTATTCGGGGGATTGGGGATGATGTTAAGTGGATTGGGTGTTGTGATTGGTGGTTATCTGGGTGTTCAGAGGTTGTTCTTTGGTGTGGGTCTTTCGGACAGGCCGCTGTTTTCAGTGGCTATTCTAATGGTGATAATAGGTGTGCAGTTCATTGTGTCCGGAATTCTGGCGGATATTATGATCAAGGTTTATTATGGGCAGAATGAGAGGAAAAATTATCTGGTTGAGAGGGAGATAAAATAAGTGACTCTCGTGTTTATTAAAAAATTAACTTCGGATGAAGAATCAGAGACCCTGGAATTTAAAAACTCAACCTCGGAATTAAAAGAGGGAATCATCTCGATAGCCGCAATCCTGAACAAGCACCAGAAAGGAACGCTTTATTTTGGAATAAAAAATGATGGGACGGTTATAGGGCAGGAAATAAGCGAAAAAACATTGAGGGATATCTCAAAATCAATCTCCGACAGCATTGAACCAAAAATCTATCCTGAAATAAGTAAGGTCAATATCGAAGGAAAGTCCTGTGTGGAGGTGCAGTTTCAAGGAAGCAATATCCCTTATTTTGCATTCGGAAGAGCACGTATCAGGGTAAGTGATGAAGACCGGCAACTGAGTGCTAAAGAAATCGAGAGGCTTATACTAAAAAAGAACATGGACAAGATAAGGTGGGAGTCAGAGTATTCGGAATTCGGCATCGACAAAATCGATGAGAGCGCGGTCAGGGATTATGTTAAGCGGGCTAATACTGCAGGGAGGATAGATTTTGCGTTTGATAATGCCGGCAATATGCTTAAAAAACTGAACCTTATGAATGAGGGCAGACTCGTGAAAGCCGCAGAAGTGTTGTTTTGCAATGAAAATACCTTCGAGGTCCAGGCTGCTGTGTTTGCAGGCATGGACCGGGTCACTTTTCTGGACATAAGGGAATTCAGAGGGACAATATTTTCCATGCTGGAAAAATCTGAGGAATATATTAGCGAGCGAATTAACTGGAGAGCGGAAATTGGGAGGCTCAAACGGGAAGAGATACCAGAAATCCCGGTAAAGGCAATCAGGGAAGCACTGGTTAATTCTTTCTGCCACAGGGATTATTATGCTCCTGAGAGCAACAAAATTGCAATATTCAAGAACCGCGTGGAAATATGGAATCCCGGAACATTTCCTGAAGGCCTCACTCCCGAGGATTTCATTACAGGCGACGAGCAGTCAGTTCTTAGAAATCCTTTGATCGCTGAAATTTTATATAAGTCAAAAGAGATCGAGCGATGGGGCTCCGGGCTGAAAAGGATCTATGAAGAGTGCAAGGCCAGTAACGTGAAGGTTGAATTCAAAGACCTTAAGACGGGATTTTTAGTGATATTGTATAGATCTGAAGGCACGGTCACTAAAACTACCCCCAAAACTACCCCCAAAACCCGGGATGAGATTTTGCTTCTAATCAGGCAAAATTCAGGTATTACAAAGGAAGAAATTGCAGGGCAGTTGAATATCACGTTAGACGGCGTCAAGTATCATATTAGAAAATTGACAAAGGAAGGCATAATTTCATGGAAGGGGCCAAGTAAAGGAGGTTGCTGGGAAATCCAGCAGAACGAATGAAAATGACGCGCATGAGAATACTGATGCTGAATTATGAGTATCCCCCGCTGGGTGGAGGCGGGAGCAATGCGTGCGAATAAATATGCAAAGGCATTATATTTCATTAGAGGATATATCTACTGAAGCAATAATACTGTAAAATGGGTGCAGAGATTCATGAACAATGAGATTGTATTTAGCTAAAATATATGCTTGAAAAGGTAATGGAATAAAAGTGGAAATTTATTAGCATCCTCATGATATAAACTGGTGATACAAATGGTATTGAAAACTAAAAGCACAGGAATTCCGCAGAATATAGTGAGGGTTGCGGTGATCAGGACGCTTCGGTTCAAAATAGAAGAGATCAAACAGAAATTAAATAATGTTTATGAGAACATGCTTTATTTTGAAAAGAAATACGGCATGAAAACCGAAGAATTCTACAGACAATTTGTTGGCGGCAAACTTGGAGACGATATGGATTTCTTCGAATGGAAAGCATCGGCAGAGATATATAATGAATTAAAAGAAGAGAAAAAGGTGCTGATAGAGGCAATCTGATGATTTGCGACTACTTTGAGTTTTTAAAGAAAGTCGCGAATAAAAATCCTGATGTTGAGAAATTGCGGCTTATCAGGGAATTTATCGGGATTAAAAAGGGTTTTATCAGATTTGCAATCGAGTTAAGAGATGGTTCTGAACTTCATGTATTCGAATATGTTGATTCAAATCTGCATAAGTTAGATTACTCATATCACTGGCAGAACAAAGAGAAACGATTGGTGTCAAGATGGGATAATGCACCTCATCATCCGGAAATCGAAACTTTTCCCCATCATATACATGAAGGAGATAATATACAGCCTTCACATGAGCCTACATTTGTGGAAATACTTGAAAAGATCGGGGAAAGATCTGAGAAATGATATAGCAGTTGTGGAGCTAATATGAGAATACTGATGCTGAATTATGAGTATCCGCCGCTTGGTGGAGGCGGGAGCAATGCCTGTAAATACATTTTGAATGAATTCGCAAAAAATAATATTGAAGTGGATTTAGTCACATCCTCTCCATCCAATACATTCGAGACAGAAAAGATTGGCGATACTATCAGCATCTATAAACTTCCAGTTAATAAAAAGGATATACATTACTGGACCCAACGCGAAATTATATCATACAGTTGGAAAGCAAAGAAGTTCATTGATAAGCTGATGACGGAAAAAGAGTATGATGTATGCCATGCCTTTTTCGGAATCCCCTGCGGTGCAATCGCTTATTTGTTCAGACGGAAAATGCCCTATGTTGTTTCATTGAGAGGCTTGGATGTGACAGAACTATTTAAATTGTGGCAGATCAAGAACAATCAGAGGTGTTTGTAATTGCGAAAAGAGTTTTAGTAACAGGATGTGCTGGTTTTATAGGATCAAACATAGTGGAAGCACTAATAAAAAGAGGGAACAATGTAATAGGAATTGATGATCTTTCAACAGGTAAATATGAAAATATTAAAGATTTGGATTTTGAATTCATAAAGGGTTCTATCAATGACCGGGCTCTTTTGATGAATAACCTGGAACAGGTTGATTATATCCTGCACCAGGCAGCCATTCCTTCGGTTCCACGTTCTATTGATGACCCGATGAGTTCAAACATTGCAAACATAGATGGAACTTTGAATCTATTGCTATGTGCAAGGGATTCAGGCGTTAAAAGAGTGATATATGCATCTTCCAGTGCTGTTTATGGGGACAGCGAAAAACTTCCGAAAACAGAAGACATGGCTATAAACCCACTTTCACCTTATGCCCTGACAAAATATACCGGGGAAAGATACTGTAAATTGTTCAATGATTTATATGGATTGGAAACAATTAGTCTTAGATATTTTAATGTGTTTGGTCCGAAACAGGATCCAACGTCAGAATACAGTGCTGTCATTCCTAAATTTATAAAATTAATGCTGGTGGGAAAAAATCCGGTCATATTTGGGGATGGTTTCACGTCAAGAGATTTTAGTTATGTTGAGGACAATGTTCATGCAAATATACTTGCAATGAACGCACCAGAAGAGGCATGCGGCAAGGCCTATAATATCGCCTGCGGAGTACGGACAAGTTTGAATGAACTTGTTGAGCAAATCAACATGACACTGGGTACTGCCATTAAACCGGTATATAATAAAGAAAAACCTGGAGATATAAAACATTCACTTGCAGACATTTCATTAGCAAAAAAATATCTGGGATATGAGCCAAAGGTGAATTTCAAGGAAGGGGTTGAAAAAACAATCGAGTGGTATAATAATGAATAGAGAAATATGCGGATTATATGATTCGGGAGGGATGAGTTGAGAATACTGATGTTGAATTATGAATATCCACCGCTGGGGGGAGGCGCGTCCCCAGTGACAAAATCATTGTCTGAGGAGCTTGTTAAACTGGGTCATGTTGTTGATGTAGTTACTATGGCCTTTAACGGATTGAAGCAAAAAGAGGTAATCAATGGGGTGACAGTATATCGAGTTCCGAGTATAAGAAAAGAACAGGGTGTGTGCCAGACGCATGAGATGCTCACATACTGCTACTCTGCATATCGTTTTCTGCCAAAGTTGTTGAAGGAAAATAAATATGATATTTGCCACACTCATTTTATTATTCCAACCGGGGTCGTTTCTTATCTAAATAAAAAGAAAATTCCATACGTTATTACGAGTCATGGGAGCGATGTTCCGGGCCATAATCCTAACAGGTTTTCAATCCAGCATGAACTACTTAAACCATTCTGGCGAAAAATAGTACAAAATGCCAGGCAAGTGGTAACGCCATCGAATTATCTTAAAGAAATGATCTTAAAGAATGTTGATACAGATAATATAACGGTTATTCCGAATGGGTTTGATATAGGATCATTTGATTTTGATCTAAAGAAGAAAGATAAGAAAATTTTATTAGTGAGCCGATTATTTGAATTTAAGGGCTTCCAGTATTTTCTAGAAGCTATTAAGGATATTGATACTGATTATGAGGTGAATATCGTCGGAGAAGGGCCATATAAAGAGACTCTGGTACAAAAAGCAAAAGATATGAAAGTAAATGTGAATTTCATGGGTTGGTTAGATAATAAGTCCCCGGAACTTAAAGAGTTATCTGAGACATCGTCTATTTTTATATTCCCATCTACTGCTGAAAACTTTCCGACGGTACTGTTAGAGGCAATGGCATCTGGTTGTGCGATCATTACAACTAATGTTACGGGTTGTCCGGAAGTTGTTGGTGATACTGCATTACTTGTTAGACCAAAAAGTTCGGAAGATATCGGCGATGCTTTGCTTAAGCTAATAAGCGATGATGAACTCAGAAACAGATTAGGTTTTAAGGCTAAACAAAGAGTAGAGGGGAACTTTACTTGGAGGAAGATAGCTAAAGATTATGTTAGAGTTTATGACGAAGTTTTGAGGATGGAATAACTGTATGCTTAATAACGATTATACAGCAGATATAAAGAAAGGTAAGATTGACCGAAGTAATTTTGAGGCGAATATTCGGTTCTTAGAGGGGACTGAGTTGCTCAAGAAAGATCTCAAAATATTGGAGGTAGGTTGCGGTGCTGGAAGGCTGATAAGTGATCTTACTCAAAAAGGGTTCAGTGCAATAGGATTTGATATTAGTAAAAGTTTAATAATAGAGGGGAATATGCGTTATCCAGATGCAATGAAATTTCTTGCATCAGGGGATAGTATGCCATTTAGTAACTCGACCTTTGATATCGTTTTAAGTTTCGATGTTCTGGAACATATTTCAGATGTGCAGGGGCACTTATCCGAGGTTAGAAGAATATTGAAAACGGGTGGTTTTTATCTGTTTCAGACGCCAAATAAGCTGACAAATATGCCATTTGAAATTATAATAAATAGAAGTTTTACCGAGTATAAAAAATATCACTGTTCTCTTCAAACATTCTGGTCATTGAAAAAACTACTAAATGCTCATGGTTTTACTTTAACATTTTCAAATATTCCTATTATGAATGAATTCATTGAGCAGAAAATAGAGGACGTTTTTGGGAGTACTGGAGTTTATTTATTAAAAATAGTAAATCCAGACAAGTTACCGATTCCCCTGAGAACGAATTTTTATGTATGTGGGGCGAAAAAGTGAACGAAATAGAACGCTTAAGGAATCAAATAAAAGATAAGTTAGTGGCTAATCAACTTTAAAATGCAAAAAGTGATAATATGAAACATGACCAACCGTTAATAACCATAGGAGTATTAAATTATAATGGAATTAATTATCTTAAAAATACAATCCCTTCTCTTATTGGACAGAGTTATATAAATAAAGAAATATTAGTTGTTGATAATGGTTCTACAGATGGAAGTTTAAACTATTTAGAGACATTTAAAAACATTAGAATCATAAAAAATAAAGAGAATCTGGGCTATGGGAAGGGAAAAAACATCATAGCTAAAGAATCAATGGGTAAATATATTTTAATGATAGATAATGACATTGAATTAATAAATAAAGACTTATTATTGGAGTTATTAACTACATATGATTCAATAATAGATATCTCGTTTTTATCCATTCCACTTTTAAATATAAATGAGAAAGATAGTACTATTCATTATGGGTTATTTTATTCATCAATCAAAAAAAGCTTATCGATTAAAAAACTAGGGGAGCTAAAGATTTTAATCACAGGTGGATATATCGGAGGCATTGTTTTTTTTAGGAAAAATATTTTTTTAGGTTTAGGGCTTTATGATGAAAAATACCCGATGAATATAGATGATTATGATATGAGTGCTCGTTCACACTTGATGGGACATAAAATATATGTCTATACCAAAGAGCATGCGTTGCATCACGGAGTAAATTATCAAATCAACATGCAAAGTTGGTGTTGGAAAAACCAGTATTATTTTTCTGGTTTTAATAGGATGATATGGAAAAATTATAAATTAAAAAATGCATTAACTTGGTTTACAATTAGTTCGGTGTGGATATTTATAAAATCTCTTAGATATTCCTTTAAAAACATTTCGTTTAGCCCAATTATTAGTTTTTTCCGGTCAGTTTTTTATTTTACAAAAGATTTTAGAAATACTTTAGAAGAAAGAGCGAAGATACAGTCCCAGCGAATAATAAAAGATGATGTGTTTCTAAAAATAAAACCTCCGAAATGTGATGCAAAATGAAATTATTATTAAAAAATAGTTATTTAAATCACAAAGAAACAATTCATAATTTCACATGGAGAGCTTTGCAATTATTCGGAAAGCAGGGGCTCACATTCTTCATATTTATCCTATGTGCAAAACTTCTCACCCCCCATGAATTTGGTGTTTATAATTATATCTTGGCAATTATCTATCTCTTAATCATATTTGGTGATTTCGGCATCTCAACTGCAACATCAAAATATGTTGCAGAATATAATGCCACAGATCAAAACAAAGTGAAATTAATCTTATTTAATTCTTTGATAATAATACTTGGTTTGGGTACGATTGTAACTGTATTAACAATACTCGTTGGTAGTTATTTACTCGATGAAAAATATGCGTATGTGCTGTATGCTTTACCTATGTTATTCTTAGCACCAATTAGTTCTTTATATGATGGAATCTTCAGAGGATTGAAAAGATTCAGAGAATTAGCAATAATATCTTTGTCTGTTGGTTTTGTTTCTGTTATATTTGTTTATCTTTTGGTCAGAAATTATGGTTTAATTGGAGCTTTAATCTCGCAAAGCTTATTTTACATGGTTTTAGTGCTGGTATTATTTTGTGCCTATGGAAATTTGTATCTCCAGTTTGATAAGCAGTTGATGAAAACCATTTTTAATTATTCTTTAGTTATTGGGATTTCCAGTATTGGTTACTTTTTGTATTCAAGAGTCGATATTATTGTTCTAGGCCATTATGGATATATTGAGGAGATTGGATATTATGAACTGATAAACAAAGGGTTTGAATTGATGTTTTTACCTTTTGCTTTATTAGCACAAGTGGTTGCACCAAATATTACAGCTTATTATTCAAGAAATGATTATTCAAAAGTTAGAAAAAAGCTATATTTTTTTATGAAATTGATAATACCGACATCAATCCTAATAGCTGGATTGTTTTATATCACATTCCCCCAAGCAATAAAAATATTTTTGCCTGAATATTATGGTGAAGAAATGTTCATAGCAGTATCCATATTGAGCTTTTTAATACCTGCTAAGATTTGGGGTGTATTTCAAACTCAAAGTTTTATCGTTGCAACTGGATTTGCTAAGATAATTGCAGTAACTACAATGTTAGGTGGTATTTTAAATGTGATTCTAGACATTATATTTATTAATTTGATTGGCTTCACAGGGGTATTTTGGGTTACATTGATGATACATTCACTAAACATAATTTTTCAAACATTTTACTATAAACACAAAATAGGACAGATATGATGAAAAATGTGAATAATTTTATTCTGAATTTGTATGACAATGATGGTTCGTTCAGTTATTCTCCTTCTAATAGAATAAGTAATCTTTATTCTACTTGTTTTGGAGTTATGTGTTTGAATTTAATTAATGAATTGGATAATTTTCAAAGTAAGTGGCTAAATATGTTTAATATAAAATGATTGTTTTGATGTATATATGAGATTTGAATATAATTAAATAATGTAACTATTCAGCCCTTCTCAAATTTCACCCAACTCATTTAGTTTCTTCAGTTCTGAAACTAAAATATCCACTTATACATTATCCAAAAATGGAACAAATGGCTTTCCATTGAAAACCGCTCCAATTGCATCAATAACAG
>JAUWRA010000078.1 GCA_030610815.1 Methanosarcinales archaeon | reverse complement strand
GGGTCGTGCTGCTTGGGGATGTGAAACATAATGTGCCCCGGATATCCTGGCAGGAGAGGGAGGAAGTGCCCCATTTCCTTGAAAGCATAGCAAAAAGGACAGCGGTTGATATAGTCCCAGGCAACCATGATGGAGACATGGAATTCCTGCTCCAGCACATTTTGCCCGGACTTGAAGTTACGCTGCAACCTGCGAGGGGTTTTGTGCTGGACGGCGTGGGGTACTTCCACGGCCACACCTGGCCCGACCCTGTTTTACTCTCCTGTGACCACATTGTGATGGCCCATAACCACCCTACTATCAGGTTTACTGACCGACTTGGTTCCAGCAGTGCCGAACCTGCCTGGATACGCACCCGGTTGAACTACAAGGTACTGGAAGCACATTTTAAGACTAAAGCAGGAGACCTGCCATGGTCTGACCCTGAAGTGGTGATCATGCCAGCCTTCTGCCAGCTCTGCGGTGGCGTGGCATTCAATGAATCGCTGCATGACGACCTGCTGGGTCCTGTGTTCACCTCAGGGGCAGTGGAACTGGACGGAGCGCAGGCATACTTGCTGGACGGTACCAGACTGGGAAAGCTAAGTGACCTGAGAAAACTGGGTATAACAAAAAAAAGACCGGACACGCGGAGTAAAAGAACAAGAAGTAAAAGAATCAAAAGAAGCACAAGCAGTAAGTGAAGTGTAAGTAGTAAAAGAAGCGCAAGTAGTACTAATCGTCACGGTAAGGAATCTCGATCTCCATGAACTCGGTGGCGATACTTACGTTATCGAATTCTTTTTTTGCATCTTCCAGCAGCTGGGAGGTATCATCCGAATACCTTGAACTGATATGTGTCAACACAAGTTGATGCACATTTGCCAGGGATGCCATTGATGCAGCCTCACCTGCTGTGGAGTGTTGGGTTTCTTTAGCCCATTCCACCATATCATCGGCAAAGGTACCGTCGTGGATCAGCAGGTCCGCCTTATTGCTTGCAACAAAAACTCCACCGCAGGGTCTTGTATCACCCGAATATACGACCTTCCGTCCCGGCCGCGGCTGCCCCACAATATCACTACTTTTTATGATCTTGCCGTTTACCTCTACATCTTCCCCATTGTGAAGGCGCTTGAACAGGGGGCCGGGCGGTACACCAAGTTCTACGGCTTTTTTCTTGTCGAACCGTCCAGGGCGCTCTTGTTCAACCAGTGCATAACCAAGGGATGCCACACTGTGTTCGGTCTTTAAGGCTTCGATATAATAGTCGCCTCTGTCCACCTTATCCCCCGGATATAATTCTATTGCCTTGACATTATACTTCAATTTGTAAAAACCCATGGCCGTCATCATCCTGACGAATTCTTCTACCCAGTGGGGGCCGTATATCTTTATGGGTTCGGTGCGGCCGTTAAAGTTCATGGTCTGTATAAGGCCAGGTATGCCAAGGATGTGGTCCGCATGGAAATGTGTGATAAATATCGAGGTAAGGTTACCCATGCCTGTCCTGGCACGCATCATCTGCTGCTGGGTACCTTCACCGCAATCGAACAGCATAAGCTCACCTTTCCTGTTCACAAGTACGGCCGGAGGATTGCGCTCAGGTGTGGGAACACTGCCTGCCGTGCCAAGGAATATCACTCGAAGCATCAGGTAGTTTTATGTCATCTTTGTTATTAAATGCTAGCCCTTTATTAACAAATTAAAATAATATTCACTGAAATAATAATTATATAATTTTTTAAAAGTAATGTGATACAATATTAGAGATTGTCGGAAAAGCTCGTATTCCGAGGCATTTCAATATATCAGGATTTGAAGAGAAATTTATACACCATACCAGTAACACTATATCAGCCGGTCAATGGGTGTCATATCATCCACTTCCATCAGACTGGACATTGCATGGGTATCTACTTTAAACCCTTGTTCCTGGGCCACTGCCATGGGATTGGTGCCGCCGGCAACCACAACCCCGAAATGGTCCCGTTCCACACTCACTCCCAGAACATCAGTATTGGGCTCTCCCACTTCCAGGATACCACCGAAACCCGCCGAGACCAGATCATCCAGTGTTTCTTCCACCTTATCCCTGGCATTCATAGTGATCTCCCTGAGGTTGGCCAGTATCTTGCCCGAGCCGATAGTAAGCATATCACTCACCGAAGTCAGGGATTGGGACATCAGTATCTCCATGGGGTCGATCGTAGTGCTGTCATACCTGACCAGGTCAGTGAAACGCACGGGATTTCCGTCCTTTACTTCTAACAAACCACCAAATCGTGGTTTTACCGGAATGCCGTGCTTTAAAAGTATGCCGTCCACTGTGATACTGCAGACAGTTGCAATGCCGCACTTGCCGCCCGGGATGACAAAATCATTCACTGATTCGCCGGATGACAGAATCTTTGCCAGCGGACTGACTGTCAATCCACTGAGCATCACATCACGGAAAATGGGCAGGATATTATCGACATCCTCAGTATCTATTAAGGATATGTTGGTCACAATCCTGCCTGAACCGGACGATGGATCGAACGATACACCATATATCAGGTCCTCGATATTTGAAAGTGTAAATACGATCTGGTTCTCATTCATACTTCTTAATGTTTTTAATGACATAACTCTCACCGCATGGTCTGATCATATAATAGATATGGTCAGGAATATTGTATGTAACATATTAAAAGGATGCCTATTACAAAGAAATATATTATATTCTATAAATCCTGTTAAGATACCATGCTTCCTTCAAAGGTAAAGGACTGGATGGTAGCTGGTTTATGGGAAGATATGGACCAGGCCATCTACTCAGTCAACAAGTTGAAACTGTTAAACGGAGCCTACTGGTTCTGGCTCATGTCAGATTATGACCAAAACAACCCCGGAATGCTTCAGGTACTTATCAGCCGCGGGGCTTTTGATTATAAACTGAACGATAAACATTTCACCAATCAGCAATCCAGTGATGAGAAATTTACATGCTATTGCGGCATCTGGGAATATAGGGACGGTAAGGTATCAGATCTCGTCCATGACAGTTGTGACTGCACTGTAACTCCGGGCCAATTCCTGTGTGTTACCAAATCAGGGTATGAAATCTCAATCACCAACTCATTCCCGACTTATGACATGATAGTCAAGAACAGGGATTCTGTAGTTACAAAGTTCAGGTCGGTCTCCTCGGAATTCAATGGAGGGTACATACAGAATCCACTGGTCAGTTATCCGTCCGGAATAGCCTATAGTGAGGATTTCGATGCCTATGCCCGCAACAGCAGGGGGTTCCAGTATTTCGTTGCAAGTAAGATGAGCGACCTGTTCGCAACATGTGAGGGAGAATTATTCGGACAGGATTTCCAGGGCAGTTTTTGGCTGGAGCGGTCCCTGGGTTTTGGTTCCACGCTGCCGTGGAAGATCGTTATGGTCAATTTCAGCGATAAATCCAGGTTATGGTACCGTTATTTCCCCTCTAAAATCCTTAATTACGGGTCGCCCCTCGAGTTCATTTTCGATGATATGGTCACTAAAAAGCGATACCATTTCAATGAAATGAAGTTTGAGTATACAGGCAGCAACCATGGACCCACAATGAAATTCGGTCCTGGTGTGGACACCATACATCTATCAGCCTCAGGCGATCAGGGTGAAAAAATACACCTAACTGCAAAGATACTGGACAGGCACCTATACAGGTACGATGTGGCCAGGATAAAGTTCAACTACAACCAGCTCGTGCTGGAAGTAAAGGATATTGAAGCAATCGTGGACGGTACAGACCTGATGCAGGGTAAGGAACAGACATTGAGCTACGGTGAGGATGCCTATTTTAGCTTATAGGATGGCGTGGATTAGGCTGGAATGGACCGGGATGGAATAGACTGGGATAGAATGGAATGGATCGAAATGGGATTGACCGGAATGGTTCATTTCCCGAACCTGCGCTGGCGTTTCTGGTAATCCCTTAAAGCCCGCAGAAAATCCAGTTTTCTTAAGTTGATCCAGCTAACATCAGTGAAATATATTTCTGAATACACTGACTGCCATATCAAAAAATCAGCCAGGCGTTTCCCTCCTGAACGTATCACCAGGTCAGGTTCATACTTGATAAGCAGGTGTTGTTCAATGGCAGACCCGTCAATATCCCCAGGTTCCAGCCTGCCTGCCCTAACCTCGGACATTATCTCCCTGAATGCTTCAGTCAGTTCTTTTTTGCCGCCATATCCCAGGGATATGTTGATCTGCATCCTTGAGGTTTCACCTTTCCTGAGATTTTCAATCTTCCCGTCAAAAGACAGCAGGTCAATTCCAGCATCAACCTCCAGCAATGTATCAGTTAAACATGTTACCAGTTCATTGTAAACCTGGCCCATGATAGCGGTATCCAGGTCTATCAGGCTGACATAGATTGTGAGGATATTGATACCATATTCCCGGCACCATTTGATAAAGTCAAGTATCCTCTCAGGAGAACCGACCTCAAGCAGGTCACTTTCTGTAATGATAAGCACGATATGGGTGGGAAGTGAAGAACCATCCTTTAGTATTACCTTGTCAAGCCTTTGCTCATAAAGCCGGGAAAAGATTTTCATTGTATATTAGTAATACCTGTAGGATAAATTATTTGCCTTGTGAGGTTGTCTGGAACCATTGATATCAATGTCTGCTGAAGTATGTAATGATGTGTCTTTCAAATATCTATTGTTATTCATACTGTTAGCCATATTGCTGCCCTTTTTCCCATTGATATACATTGTGGTTGCACTTATTCCCATTTTAGCTGTCCTTTTATTGAAGTCCAGGCAACACAGTGCTCTTCCGTCATCACTGTCCGGCATGTCACTGGGTGTATTTATTATGGGGTCCCTGGCCATTTTAATGGAGTATTTAGGGTACGAATTTCCGCTGTACATCATAGGTGCTTCTATTTCTATCACCTGTGCCGGTAGTGCGGCAGCATGCGTAATCCGTGTGAGGGGAGGTCGAAAACCTGAACTGGACGATAAGTTTATTTCAGCCACGTCAAGTATCGGCCTTATTGTGATCGGTGCATTAACAGCATGTGTAATGGCATACTGGATCATTAGCTGGCTTAATGTTTACGTAACACTGAGCCAGTTGTTCTTCCTTGCGCTCATTGGTGCCGTGACAGGTGCACTGCTGGAATCCATCCCGTCCAGAACAGATAAGAACCTGACAATGATATTGGGTTCGTTCATGATCATGTGGCTTTTTGCCGGTTTCGGGTATTATGTGAACTTTGACCACTTGTCGGCCATCTTCATCTTCTCATTATTTTTAGCATATCTGGCATACCGTTTTGATATTGCAGATGTGTCAGCTATGCTTTCGGCCACCTTGCTGGGTGTACTGATCATAGTGTTTACCAACTTCAACTGGTACCTGATACTGATCACATTCTTCCTGCTGGGGGGGGCTTTTACCAGATACGGATATGATTATAAGCACATTATGGGGGTAGCACAGGATAAGGGAGGGGTCAGGAGTTATGAGAATGTACTTTGCAATTCTATTACTGCACTTATACTGGCTGTGGCCTATGGCATGTATCACGAGATTTATCCCGAGTTCGGTGCAGTGCTGATGTTCGCTTATCTGGGTGCAGTGGCAACGGCTACCGGGGACACTCTTGCAAGTGAGATAGGGGAGACATATCGGGGCAAACCTGTGATGATCACTGACCTCAAACCTGCCAGACCAGGGACAGATGGGGCGGTTTCCAGGCTGGGTGAACTGGTATGTATTGCCGGGTCTGCCATCATCGGTGTGCTGGCCCTGGTGTTGGGTGTGATAGACCTGCCGGCTTCAGGTCCTATTACCTACGTTTTCTGGATGTTGATCGTGATACTTGGCGGGTTTTTGGGTACTAATTTTGATAGCCTTCTGGGTGCTACTTTCCAGAAGAGGGGCTGGCTCTCCAATAGTGGGGTAAACCTTGTGGCCACAATGGGTGGCGCCTTTATATCAGGAGCTGCTTATTATGTTCTGTCTGGGCATGTAGTGTAGAGGATATCACTCAGGCCTCCGGAGCCTGGAACCTGGGTTCGACTCCCAGCATGCCCGTTTACTCAACTGATAGTGCTTCCCTGATGTCTATGGGGAGGCTGGTTTTGATTCCAGGCATATCCGCTCGTTTACATCTAAAAAGTTCCACTTCAGGTTAAATTTGAAAAAGAAAAAAAAGAACCCTTTGCAGGGCCAGAGTAGTTTTAAATTTTGTCAACTATTTCGATCTGGATCTTCTTTACGTTAGGTTTCTTGATCTTGTCTGGCATCCAGCTTGGTTTGTTCTTGGGGGCAGAAACCTCTTCTCTCCATCCATTATAATGGTGGAGTTTCTTTGTACCTCTTTCCCTGAGAATAATTAGTTCTGGCTTCTTCTTGGTTCCCTTTCCCCTGTTAGCTGCTTTGAGGGCAGCTTGTCTGGGCTGTTTACCAGTAAACACTCCATGTTCTTTGCCTTTCTTATCTCTCAATACAAAATTTCTTGTTTCTGTCATAATCAATACCCCTTTAATGGTTTACTGTTACCGACTATGTTTTTAAGTAATAGTATTTAAACCTATTTCATAAGTTATGTCGAAGCATGTTGATTTTTCGTTATAGATTTATTATTCGTATTAGATATTTGCATCAATATATTTCCAGGTATAACGTCAACGGGCCGTGGTTCTTAAATACTTAATAAGAAAAATCCATATTTTTTCATTATTAATTCATTATTTCATGTTTAGAAATTTATCTATTATGTTCTGCATTTTGTCCTTGTGGGCACTTTAGATGTATTTTTATTGTATCCTGAGTCAGACAATCGATTTTAAAAAGGTAAATCATCCTTTCGTTTGAATTTACTTTGGCATGTAGTGTTTATTCTATGTACTTACAAAAAGGTTAAATGGAAAAACAATTATTTAGAACCATTCTACCATGTGCTCCGATAGTGTAGCACGGCCAATCATGCAGGACTCTCACTCCTGCGACTGGGGTTCAAATCCCCATCGGAGCATGCGGGTCTTAAAACTCTTTTTTAAGGCCTATTTACCTTTATCAACTGTGATACGGATTATTTTTGAGTTTTTCCCTGATGCCCTGTTTCAGTTCCCTGACCGCACCAGAGATAGTGTTTGATATCCAGGACGGCCGGACAGCTGCCGACATGGCAGGGCCTGTGGTGTGGTGCTGGCTGCCATGCTCTGGAGTCCTGGCAGATCTGCCCGGTAGGAGATCCAGCCGTATCACGGGGCTGTCAGGTTCTGGAGTGTGTGCTGCACTTCCTGCCTTGTTTATCGGGAGGAGATTGGTGGATATGGGTGCTGCTGGCCAGAGGGAGGATTCGGATGGACACTTGAGGGTAAGCAACCGGGAGTTGGATGAAATTGCGACATGTGAAAAGTATCTGTGTTAGCCAAGCTAAATACGTCCCAATTGTGACTATCCTCAAATATATGCCGCATAGTGAGAAGAGTTCTGGATGTGAAGGTTGAAGTATACAATAGCCTAATATAAGGTTCTTTGTAACATAAGAATTACTGCGTTGAAGATTGAGCAAGTTTTACTTTACATAAAATGAAAAAAAGTGATTTTTTTGGCTAAAAAGAAACGAAGTACTGAAACAGAAGATACTGCCCGAAATAACCACAATGAGCCGATTCAAAAGACAGATAACAGTAAAGGATCGGCCAACAATTTACCTTACATAGCTATCATTGCCGGATTATTACTGGTGATCGCATACCTGCTATCCGGCGGCGGAACCAACCAGGCAAATTATCCCACAGGCCCACCACCTGACATAAGTACTGACATCCATCCCATATTATTTACTGGTAATATCCCTGAACCAGTCCTTAAACCTGAATTTGCCGCATTTTTCCCAGATAATATCAGTGGGATGAGGCGTGTGACATTGCTAATGGATCCAATGAATGATGAGACTGATGGAATTTTTATTTCAAAGGTGCTGGACCGGGCTAATTTGATATATTTGAGCGAATCCGTACTGACTGATTTCGAAGTAGAATATTCGGTCTATAAGATGGAAAGTCCCGAAGCTGCCAGAGAAGTCCTTAATTATTATACTACTGAGATGGGGTGGAATACTTTACAGAAATCGTATGGAAATGTAACCTTCTGGATATGGCAAGGCTATCTCGAAGGTAATGGCAGGCCGTATGGAATGTATATCTTTTGGGACAGCATCAGCAGTGGAGCATATCTACCAATTGAAAGGCAAGGTACGAGTTATATAGCACAGGCTAACGCCGACCTGCTCTGTCTGCATGGAGAAACTGTACACGATGAATATTTCATTATGGTAGATGTACATGCGCCTTCATGGAAAGTAAATGAAGTTTCTGAACAGATGTTCACCGAGGCTGCTGCACTGATTGCCCCGTGAGCGGGGAATAACATGGACATAACCCCGGCCCTTGCTACATTCGGACTTGTCGCATTGGCAGAGATGGGCGATAAGACCCAGTTGATAGTAATAGCACTATCTGCCAGATATTCCAGGACACATGTGTTTGCTGGTTTGATGGCTGCTTTTATAGTATTGACTGCGCTGGCAGTGGGTGTGGGTGAAGTGGTAGTTGCCTTTATCGGCCCTGAGATTATCGGGATTGTAGCGGGCTTGCTGTTCATATTGTTCGGGGTAATAACCATCCTGATGGATGACGATGATGACAATGGCGAGGTGAAAAACCTTGGAGCCCGCAGTGCTTTCATGACTGCATTTAGTTTTATAGCACTTGCAGAACTGGGTGACAAGACCGAGCTTGCTGTAATAGCACTTTCGGCCCAGTACCATGCCCCTATCATGGTGTTCCTTGGTGCAGTGCTGGGGCTGGGGCTGGTAAGTGCGCTGGGTGTTGCTATTGGGGGGAAGTTGCAGACAATGGTGCCGATGGATAAATTGAGGATTGGGTCCGGTATTTTGTTTTTGGTGTTTGGGGTATTGTTCCTGCTAAGGGGATAATCTGGTTATGGGACTGGGGCGGGACTGATTCGCAAAATCCGGAACAGCAGGGGGATGCTTATGGACTTTGTATTTCGGTAGACTATCTCCATTTTCGAGTCTGTCCTTATACCAAGAATAAAATGATCAAAAACAAACATTATTTACTTTCAACCCATTAACATGGTACAGATGATACACAAGCAACTCAGCGACCTTACAATCCAGGAATCACAGCGCCTGCTTGACAGGGCAAGCGGAATACAGGATGTCACCGACACCGTATCCGGCATCCTCAGGGATGTGAAGAACCAGGGCGATACCGCAATCCGGCAGTACACAAAACAATTCGATGGTGTTGACATTGATGAGATCGAAGTAGATAATAACACAATAAAGGCCGCCCTGGATACAGTCCCCCAAAATCTCATTGAGCACCTGGAGGTTGCGGCCGACAACATCAGGACGTTCCACAGGGCACAACTGGGCGAATCACAGTGGTTCATGGAATCCTCACCCGGTATCATGCTGGGACAAAAGACCACACCCCTGGCCGTGGTTGGCGCATATGTACCGGGCGGCAGGGCAGCGTATCCATCCACTGCACTGATGACCGTAATACCGGCAAAGGTTGCAGGTGTGAAGAAGGTAGTCGTGTGTACTCCACCCGGACCTGATGGGGTAAACCCACTGACACTGGCTGCGGCACACATTGCAGGGGCTGACCATGTCTACCAGATAGGGGGGGTGCAGGCCGTGGGTGCCATGGCCTATGGTACGAACTCTGTTTGGGCAGTTGATAAGATAGTGGGGCCCGGGAATGTGTATGTGACGGCTGCCAAGATGATGGTCAGGGACCATTGTGAGATCGATTTCCCTGCCGGGCCAAGTGAAGTGCTTATCATAGCCGATGACACGGGAGACCCTGAATTTATTGCTGCTGATATGCTGGCCCAGGCCGAACACGATCCCAATGCCATATCTGTACTGGTGACCACATCTGCGGATGTGGCAGGGAAAGTGAAGGCCTGCCTGCAGGAAATGACAAAAACCGCAAAGAGAAAGGAGATAATTGAGCAATCACTTGAGAATGCTGCCGTACTTGTTGCAGATTCGATAGACGATTGTATTGATTTTTCAAACAGGTTTGCACCTGAACACCTGGAAGTCATGACTGCTGATGATGATAGGGTGCTTAAAGAAATTACCAATGCAGGCTCCATATTCCTTGGCCAGTATACTCCGGTGTCCGTAGGTGACTATGCATCTGGTACCAATCATGTGCTGCCTACTGCCGGGTACGGCAGGATATATTCGGGGTTGAACGTCGACCACTTTATCAAGAAGTCTACTATCCAGAAGCTGAGCAGGGAAGGACTGGCCGGACTTGAAGGTACTATTATATCACTGGCTGAGGCCGAGGGTTTACATGCGCATGCCGAGGCAGTGAGAAAAAGGCTATCCTGATATATCAATAATGAAAGGTTTGACGGAAAAATCCACCATCGTAATGGAGATTTAATCTGAATGAAGAAAAAAACTCTCTCCTCACTACAACGTGGTAGAGAGAAGTAGTTCACTGATCCTGATATATGGTTCTTGTTGTGTATGATTCTATTTCTATGCTCTCTTTGTCCTCTGTGATGAGAAATATAATCATGCCGCCATTGATTATTTCAATAAGAAGATATTGTTTATCGAGTGGAAGTGGAAAGTTGAGTTTTAGGCAAAAATACCGAAATGTTTAGTAATTCAGTAAGTGAATATATGAGATTTGTAAACAGTGAAAAAGAGATTGATATTCTTAAAGATACGGGTTTGTGCGGTATGTGATTAATCGGATCCCCGCGTTCATTCATCCTACTTTCCGCAGTTTTGAAAAAGCTTAAACTCGAATTAAATTCGCGGCCTCAAGAGTGATTTTTTCCATCTTCGAGATAATCTCATAGAAACGTCGTTTGTTCTCGATCCATTCCATTAACTGTTCTGCCTCTTTTTTC
>JAUWRA010000074.1 GCA_030610815.1 Methanosarcinales archaeon | reverse complement strand
GCCCGGTATTTTCTCAGGATCGTACTCCATTACCTGGTGATATATATCATTATAGAACCTGGCAATACCACCTATATCCGTCTTTACAGAGAGTTTCTCCTCTATGGTCTTCATAGTATTGACCACCCTCACATCATCAGGCGGCAGCACCTTGAACTGGGAAACGGCATATAAACTGGCATCAACAGTCTCATCCCTCGGGTCGATGCTGCGCAGGAACCGCCCCAGTTCTTCATCATACAGATGTGTTTCGATCCCCGCTTTTATCTCATCGGCAGCAGTGCTGTATTTCCCTGCAAGGTCATCATCCTCGTACAATCGTGCAAACCCGGCCGCACACTTCAGGGCCGCGTATACGGTCGAAGATGTATAGGTATGAATAGCCCTATGCTCCTCCCATAAGTTATAACTGGGTTTCGGAAGCCCGGTAGCAGGATCCCGGTACCTTGTCATGAACTCAGCAGCCGGCTTTACCATGGAATTATAGAGCTGGTCAATGGTCTCAATGCACCCGGTGGTCTTGTAGTGGTTCCACAGGGCTATGAGTATGAGGGCAGTACTATCCTCCTGTATTGGAAGCTGTATATGTCCCTCAGGAGTGAGCCAGGGCATCCAGCCGCTTGCCAGGGTACCTGTAGGATTGTACTTCTGCAGGAAATATCCATGCTCACTGATAAGGTCATGACAGTAATTGAAAAACTTATGCACAATTCCGGAATATCGTGTCATGTCCAGCGACATGGCAATGAATGCACCATCTCGCGGCCACATATAACTGTATGAATCCATGTTGAACCGTTCAAGGATATCACTATCATTGGCAGCGATGATCGCCCCACCATTGTCGATCTGCGAGCGTATGATAAGCAGGCTGTGTTTGAACAGATCTGCCACCTTCACCGGAAGATTAAAAAAGTCATATTTCTCTTTATTCACCCATGAATGACAGTACTGCCCGGTTTCGGCCATTATTTGTTCAGGAGTTCTTTCAAGTATCAGTTCATTGAGCCGCTTGACATCATAAAATGTTTTTCCGGCCGCTATCCAGTAATACTGTGTTTTTGTCTCACCGGCTGCAAGATGCTGGGAAAACCTGAAGAAACTGTTCACTGCCCCTACCTGGATAGAGTTCATATTAAGCTCTGCCGACCGTATTACACAGGATTCGTTCTCTCCTTTGGGGCTGATCTCATACTGGTCGAAGTGTGGTGAGCCATTGATAAGGAAATAGCGGGAGCGCTGGTAATGTATTATGGACTGCAATGCCGGATCATACAATCCTGTATCCCCCATCGGGTTCTCGTAAAGTGCAATGTCATGGGAGAAAAGCAGCTTCACTTCGATATCCTCTGTGTCAGTATTGGTTACTGCTATCCTGCGAATGAACACGTTCTCGAAAGGATGCACGCATTCGTTAAACCTCAGATCAATATCGAGCCGGTCGTTGCGGTAATAGGAATCGGTTACTAATGTATCTTTCTTATAACCAAGCCTGGAGACCCAGTCATCTCCTATAAGGGATACCATATCCAGGTTTTTCCCTTCGACCACTACTCCAACCCGGCAGTGGCGGCCGTTTACGTGGTTCTCATCTCCCACATGAGGAAAGTACATGTCCCGTATGCTTGCGTTCTTGTCAAGGTTCACTAACAGGGACCCGTTTCCGACAACAAGAGGTTTTGGCATTTTATCATAACCTTTAATGTATATCAGTGATATATTATGTTCTAATTATTGAGTGACAATTGTTAAGTGATTGAAATTAGGGGTTTTTCAATTATATACAGTATATTACTTCATATACTTTAGTAACTGCGAGCGTTAGCGAGCAATTAATTGTGCACTATCCCTGCACAGGAAAATCGATAAATGACAACTAGGCAGCAAAAAACAGATGATATAAGTGTAGGTTTTCTCTCGTATGAATTCCCACCGAAAATTTTTGGTGGCGTTGGGGTCCATGTGACCGAACTGACAAGACATCTTGCAGCGAGTCTCTCGCAAGTGCATGTGTTCACATCACATGTGGAAGGATTGGATTGCCAGAAGGCAGGAAATGTGTTTGTACACAGGTCATCGAAACCTGTTGTGCCTGCATCGAACCATTCCTGTAAGATGTTTGAAAGGATATTGACAAATTTCAATGTGCCCGGGATGATGGAAAAACATCTTCCAAATGATAAACTTGACCTGTTGCAATCACAAGAAGAATTGATCCGGATGGCTGTAACAGACGCAAAAGATGACACCCATCTGCCTCAGGTGATGACTGCGCACAGTACCGATGTTAACAGTATCAAGCCAGACTGGCTGAGCGTTTTTGTAAAGCAGAATATGGTGGATAAGGTGGACAGGTTCAATGCAGAATCAAGATACATGCAAAGAGAAATTAACCCTACCTTCGGAATTACACCACATGTGGAAGGATTGTACGGCCAGAAGGCAGGAAGTGTGTATGTTCCAAAATCATCTAAACCTTTAGTACCTGCATCGAACTATTCAAGTAAGGATTTTGAAAGGGTCATGACCAATTTCAATGTGGCCGGGATGGTAAATAAATATCTTTCGAATGCAGAACTTGACCTGCTGCATTCACATGGAGGATTGATCCAGATGGCTGCAACAGAAGCTAAAAATGACACAGGACTGCCCCTGGTCATGACGGCTCACAGTACCGAGATCAACAGGCTCAAGCCAAACAGGCTGAGTGTTGTTATGGAGCATAATGTGGTGGATAAGGTGGACAGGTTCATTGCAGTATCAGGATATATGCGAAGGGAACTTAACCAGACCTTTGGTATTAATTACAATAAGATCACTGTCATACCGAACGGCGTGGACACTGCGGTCTTCAAGCACCAGGAGGCGGATGATATCCGCAGGAAATACATGCTTGATAACAGGTTTGTCGTGCTGTTCGTTGGAAGGGATGACCCGCAAAAGGGTGTGAAGTACCTGGTCAATGCCGTGAAGAACCTTGCAAGTCAGATACCTGGGATCATGCTTGTCATGGTCGGCCATCAGGATATTTATAATGATAAACATATCCTCTGCCTCCCGCGTGTTGGCAGGAGCGAACTTATCAAGTTACATTCCCTTTCCGATGTATTCGTACTGCCCAGTGTCTATGAGCCGTTCGGTATTGTCCTCCTGGAAGCCATGGCATGCGAGACACCTTGTATTGGAATCCGGACTGGCGGGATGCCTGATATCATAGACCATAACAGGACAGGTCTTCTTGTAGAGCCGAGAAGTGATGAGGGTCTTTCAGATGCGATCGCCAGATTATACCACGACCCAGAAAAACGGTACAAAATGGGCAAAAAAGGAAGGGCGAAGGTAATCTCTGATTTTAACTGGAAGGACATCTCGGAGAGAACCATAGGAGTATACCAGCAGGTGTTGCATTAGAGCTGTTCGTTACACGTTTTTCAACGTATAGGATAGTAAACGTATAGGATAGTATATACTTTCCCATAGTTTTAAAAAATGCGAACGAAGTGAGCATTTTCTTGAGGAATATCCGGTAAAATCATAATATGGTTTCGGGACTATATGATTCACGACATCCCTGGAAAGGTATTTCAATAGTGGTCAATATATATTTCAGTGATAATATCAATTATCGGAGTGAAAATTATGGAATATCTTGGCATAACAATCACAGCAGATTCCACCAGTAAGGAGATCGTACCAATAGCAAAGGCAATCCATGAATTGTTGGGACTTCCCATCACCATGCGGACGCTGAACAACCTGGGTGTGAGAATTGAAAAAGGTAAAGTACTTGACTATGAGTATAGCGGACCTGCTCTGGAAAAGGCACTTGAGACCAACTCTACTATCAGGTCCATCCCCAGGACAGGGGATTATTCCGGCATACCTGTAGTGGTGACCACTATTAAGAACGAAGACGGATATGGAATTGCTGCTATAGGAATTGTGGATGTGGTCGGTACTGTTGACCTGGGTGTTGCTTTTGGAGATTATCCTGAGATCGTCAACCAGGTAAGTGAGATCCTGAAATCCAGGGTATCCACACCTTAATGCAGAGGGCAATCAATCTATAGTTCCCATCTGTCATCTACAGGGAATTGTTCATTTATCCACATCAAGACACGCCCGCCGTGTATGATATAATATTCCCTGGACAGCACTGGGACGTCATTGAATATTCCCTCTCCATTTTTCATTCCGATATTGAGGATATCCCTTCTGGTCTCTAACTTGTGTTTCCTCAATATCCGCCCTATTGGGATGTCGGCCCTAATCAGGTCAGCCTTCATGCCCCCGGGTATTAGGTCTATAGGGGCAAGTGAGCGAGCGAACACATAGGGCTTTCCCGAGACCTCAAGCACGACCTCCCTGTGGTTCACAGGGTCATTTTGCCTGATGTCCAGCAGTTCTGCCTCTGCTTCGGTGGCCTCTCCCACTTCCTGGACACTGGTCACAACATCTACCTGCTGCTTTGTCATGACTTCCAGCAGGTATGTAACCGACCCGTCCGTTCCTGCACATATTCGCAGGGTGGTTGGGATATCAAGGGTTGTTAACTTGTCCAGGGGTCCGGGTTCCATCCTCACACCTGAATAATGAATAAATTATTTCCGGACGTCTTTTTTCGATTTGCTGACCCGCTGTTTAGCAGTATAGCCTGTGGCATCATCCAGGAATTTCCTGAACCTCCTGTTGGTTTCGAGTATTTCTTCGTCAGGGACGTTTGGGTTGGGCGCTGTGTCCACGTACAGTTTTTTATCTACAATACTGGCCTCGACTCGTTTAAGTGCGCCGTAACTGACGATGAGTTTTCCGTCCTCTTCGGTCACCGGAACCTGGAAACTGTCCTGCAATACTTCTTTTATACGGTCCATTTCAGGACTGTATCCTCGCTTTAACTTGTATTCCTTAATTTATATCACCTTTATGTGTCTGATAATTGCATAGTGATAAAATACTTTGCATTTTTTCGTAGTGTGCCATAATAACAAGATTTTGAAAGGAATGCCTGAAGCATTTAATGTGCTCCACCACTAAGATTTAACCCAATTACTCCAATTATTATCAGCCCAAGTGATATTATTTTCAGTGCAGTTACCGGTTCCTTGAACCACAATATTCCCACAGCTACGATAAGTGCAGTTCCTATGCCTGCCCATATTGCATAAGCAACACTTACATCGATCTTTTTCAGGGCAAATGTCAATGAACCAAGGCTAAGCAAATACAAGATGATCATTAATATTGACGGAACTGCTTTAGTGAAACCATAGGATAATTTCATGCATGTGGTGCCAGCCACTTCAAAAATTATTGCTATAATCAAATAGAATATACTCAAAAAATCACTCCTGTGATTTTACACAGTAATATCATCCTTCCAATTCCAGCCGCTCCACCAACTCACCAAAACTCGTACAAAGCACGACAGACCTCTCGATCATCAAGTTCACTACCCCCATCCCAAGCGTCCTGAAATCTGTCCGCAGCCCGTACACAGGCTTACCCAGGGCATGGGCATATCCTATCTCCCACGCCGTGCCCGAATCCACATCCACACCGTCCAGCACCGCTACCAGTATATCAGCCTTATCAATGGCGGCCACGTTCTTGCTAAAGATGGACTCCTGTCTTGCATCCAGTTCGGAATCAATCTTGTTTGAGTGCTCCTGGGGCAGGAAGACACTCATACCTATTCCTTCCAGTTCATCTCTTAGCCTGCTATTAAAATCGCATTCGGCCTCTGAAAAAAGCGGTGCTGCAAGGTACACATTTCTCATGAGATCCAATTGGTCGCTAAAGGCAAATAAGTTTTCTAAACGGATGACCAGGGATTCACTTATTATTCAATCAATGTCAACTTTTCCATTTTTCCTTCTGAATAATACTCTATACTATACGGTTTCAGATTCATGATAACATATTCCGGATCGTCCGGGCCTGAAAAGAAATTCCCTAGCATTGGATTCCAGAATTCATTTTTTGATTTTTCATCATCAAGTATCTCAATGTCGGCATCCATTACAACATAAGGCTTATCGATATCTTCAAGATCTTTTCCATTCCAGGTTGTAATGCATCCTTTTGGATTATTTTTAATATGTGACATCTTTATAGAGCTTTTATGTGTAGCCATCATCATCGACAGGTCCGGAAAACCAACTGTAGCTAAATACCTAACCCTGGGAACAGGATGCGGCTCGCTTTGAACAGTTGCAAACGCCGATATATTCACTCCTCCGATCACATCAAGAATCTTATCTTTTAATTCCATTAATATCACTCCTACTCAACTGAAGTTTTCACCAATCCTATATACATTTACCGATTATAAAAAGTGCACAATCCCGGAGCCTGCTGATAGGGACTGACCAGAGGGGATTTTAGAGTAACGGTATACCTCATAGAAATTATACCATGCCCGCATATAGCGATTCATGCCTATGACAAGGATGGATATTACATCCAGATACAAGTATTGGATTTCGTGCAGTAATACTGGCTTTATTTTACCAGGCTTTCCCTCAGCACTTCCAGACCGCGCTCCAGGGCCTCATCGATCTTCCCGGCATCAGGACCCCCGCCCTGAGCCAGCTCTGGCCTGCCGCCGCCGCCGCCACCCACGACCTTTGACATCTCCCTTACAAGATCGCCTGAGTTTGCACCATTTTCCCTTGCCTTATCCCCAACCGCCGCCACAATCTTTGCCCCGCCCAGCTCGCTTGCCAGCAGCGCAACTACATCGGATTCTTTAGTGAACTCGGCAGCCGCCTTTACCAGCTCTTCGATATCTGCCCCGGGCAGGGTACGGGCTATAACCCTGAATCCGCCAATGTCCACTGCATCTGAAATCAACGAACCCACTCTTGCCGAGGCCAGGTCTTCCTTCAGCCTGGCGTTCTCCTTCTTGAACTCCTTCCATTCATTAAAGAACCTGGCAGTGGTCTCTGGCAAGTGTTCAGGTGCGACCTTCAACTCGTCGGCGCTCAGCCGCAGCAGGTCGTCCAGTTCCTGCCAGCGCTTTACTGCAGCCTCGCCTGCCGCATACTCCAGCCGCTCCACGCCGTCCTGTATCCGCTCGGTCTTCAGGATCTTGATCGGGCCGATAAGCCCGGTATTACTCACATGAGTACCGCCGCACGCCTCCACGTCATCCCCCACCCTGAGCACACGTATCTGCTTGCCCGGCGGCACACCGCCCTGGTACAGCACGAACCCGTATTTCTGCTCGGCTTCGGTCCTGTCCATCCAGGTGATCTCCACAGGGATGTTGGCCATCACGGTCTCGTTAGCTATAAGTTCGATCTCCTTGAGTTCTTCATTGGTGATGCGTTTGAAATGGGACAGGTCCAGGCGTGCCCGCTCAGCGCTCTTCTGTGCGCCGGCCTGCCAGATATGGTTACCCAGCACCTTCTTTGCAGCATCGTTCACCACATGGGTGGCAGTATGGTGGCGCATATGTGCCAGCCGTCTCTCTCTATCCACAGCCCCGTCCACTATGTCCCCCGGTTCCAGGTCGATCATGTCCTCAAAAATTGTATGAAATATCACGCCCTGCTCTATCCGGACATCAACCACTTGGTAGGTAGAATTCCCTTTGGTTATGACACCGTGGTCATGAGGCTGCCCACCGCCCTCAGGATAGAACTGGGTCCTGTCAAGTATGATATTGCCGTCAATAACTGCCACGACCTTTGCCTGGAATTCAAGTTCATCAGGCTGGTAATAATACGACTTCTCTGTATCAGGCAGGTTCTCTATACCGGGAATAACTTGTTCAACCTCTTCCTTATCCTCTGCCTTGCTGTGGCTTTCAGCCACAAGTGAGTAGAATGTATCTGGCAGGTCTATCCTCAACCCGATCTCCTCTGCCACATCTGCTGTGATCTCAGGAGATATGCCGTGCGTGTCGTACATCTGGATGATCTCATCCAATGGGAATTCCTCGCCCTTATCCATATAATGCCGTGCGCTCTTTGCAACCAGCCGCCGCCCACGCTCCAGGGTATCAGCATACTTGTCTTCTTCCCTGTCAAGTATCTCCACAATTGTGTTTAGACGCTCACCGAATTCGGGATACTCGGGCAGATTGTTTATCTGCATGGTAACGATGTCTGATAGCGGTACATCCATGCCTGCCTCAGCCATAAGCCGAAGGGTCCGGCGCAGTACCAGCCGTGCCAGGTATCCTGCCTTTACATTGGATGGGATGATACCATCCCCGAACATAAATGCCAGGCACCTGCTGTGGTCAGCTATGGCGTATACCCTTTCCACAGGTTCCATGATGGCCTGTAGTTCCTCGACCGGAATGCCGATCTCGGCCGCCACTTTCTTGCGCAGTTCCATGAGGTTGGCCTGTCCTGTGATATCCATCAACCCGGCAAGCTTTGCGTTTTTTGCCAGGATATTGGCATATTCGGGGTCGTCCAGCCTGTGCTCTACACCTGCAAGGTCCATTAGTTCACTGACGATCTCAGGAAACACTGCATCATAGATGGTGGGCGAACCCTTGCTGGCCCATACGAATCTCTCAAGACCGTATCCCGTGTCCACGATGTAGTTGTCCATCTTGACATAGGACTCGCCCTTGATCATTATATCCCCGCCCTTTTTCTGCTGCAGGTCCATGAACACCAGGGTGGCTACTTCAAGCCCGGCCACCAGGACTTCCACACATGGTCCGGCATTACCGCCGCCAGCCCATGGTTCTTCCTTATAGGTCACGGCATTTGGGTCTGCGCCCAGGTCATTTAGCAGGGCATCGCAATATTCTACTGTCTCGTTCTTCCAGTAGATCTCTTTTTTTGGATTATTAAAAGCATGATGCGCCATCATCTCAAAATTTGTGAGATGGCGGCCGCTGCGTCCTACTGAATCAAGGTCAGGTAAGCGGATGCACGGCTGGCTGATGGTCAGGGGATTAGCCGGGGGCGGTACCATTCCGGAGGTGACGAACGGCTGGAAATCGGCAATGCTTGCAATGGTGAGGTAGATATCGTCCCGCCACCTGGCAATAACAGGGTACCTGTCCACCCTTGTATGGTTGTGCTCCTCGAAGAAGGAGAGGAACTTCTCCCTCATCTGCGAGAGGTCGTACTGCTTTGTAAAGACCGGACTGCCTATGAATGAGTACGGGTCGCATGGTGCGTCTCCGCATGTTATTCTGTCCGGGTCCCGTGTCCAGTATGCACTGCCGCATTTGGAACAGATCTTCCTTTCAAAGCCGTTGTTAAAAAAGTATTCAAGCTGGTATTCGTCCTCAAGCATAGTATTCCCTGTATTGGTGATATTGGGTTTTAATGGTCTTTATAATGAAAAGGTTTGTGCAGGAAGACCATATCAGGATGTTTTAATTATTGTTTTTATTGCATCTGCATTTTCCCTGGTGGACGGGGTGTGGTTATTCGAGCAGTGGGATTGGGGTTTGGTGCAGTATGGATGAGTTGGGTTTTGTTTGCATCTTTTTTTTGGGATATGTGATAATTTCCGCAGGTTTTATCGTTTATGCCGCAGTAAATAAGTTATTGTTCATAATCCAAGCAATTTAATTAATTGATACAACATATCGGGATGAAAAATGTCAGAATCAGAAATAAATATACAAAACGTAGTTGCATCGACTAAATTAGCAGATAGTTTTGATCTTGTTAAAATAGAGTCAGCACTCGAAGGTGCAGAGTACAATAAAAAAAAATTTCCTGGCATGGTCTACAGGGTAACTGATCCTAAAGCTGCCTTTTTAATTTTCACTTCAGGGAAAGTAGTCTGTACAGGCGCAAAGAACGTTGCAGATGTGAGAACTGTCATAAAGAACCTGGCAGATAAGATCGAGTCTCTCGGTGTCAATGTCGATAAAAATCCGGAGATCACTATTCAGAATATTGTGGCATCAGCGGACCTGGGCGCAAAGTTGAACCTTAATGCAATTGCAATCGGATTTGGTTTTGAAAACATTGAATATGAACCCGAGCAATTCCCTGGACTTGTCTACAGGATCGCTTCCCCAAAGATCGTGGTGTTGATATTCAGTTCAGGAAAACTGGTCGTTACCGGTGGCAAATCGCCTGACGATTGTAATAGGGGAGTCGAGATCGTAAGGGAACAGCTTGAAGGCATGTCCCTGCTCTGAAGGTCAACTAACAGGTGTTTATATTGTCATCGTATCGTGAGGCAGTGGCACAGAATTTTATTGTTGATGATGAGGTGAAAGACTTCATTAACAGGGAGGACCGTGACTTTCGGGTCTGCACATCATGCAGTGGTCCCGTACTGGTGCCCCTGGATATGGCCCGTGCCAAATCAAGTGATATCGAAATAAAGGTAGGTGACAATACACTGTTCGTGTCTATTGTCATGGCACGGTACACACGGCGTATACACAAGTCCATGCTTGACCAGTATCTGTGGTTCCTGGAAAATGGCCAGAGCTGTGAACTTGATTAAAACAGTACTGGAGAATTAAATTACTACTAGAGAAATCGCGAAATACTTCGAAACTGCTATGTGCGAATCTCAAAGGATGGCACGGCCCCGAAAGAATATTCCTGTGGTTCAGGCTCTTCCCTGATGTGATATTTTCGCTGGTTGCGGTTCCCCATCCGCTCAAGCTTGTTCTCCCTGTACATGCGGGAAAGGTACGTGGAGACAGTGCTCAGGTTGATATTGCCGTAGACCCTGTCGTAATCTCTTTTCACTTCAAGGGATGTGAACCACTGACCTGTGTATTCGAAATTCAGGAAAAGTTCAAGACGTTGTTTTATCGTAAGGGACTCGTTCTTCAGTCTGCTGTATTCTTCTTCAGCAATCTGTAGATTACGAGTCCCTCCGATATTTTGTGGTTGGGGTGGTTGGTTGACATATTGTTTAGTGTAAGTTGGTTGGGTTTGTGGCTGAATCTGTGGTTGAATTTGTGGCTGAATCTGTGGCTGAATCTGTGGTTGAATCTGTGGTTGAATCTGTGGTTGAATTTGTGGTTGAATTTGTGATTGGATCTGTGGTGGTGTGTTCACAGCGGGCTGTGGAGCCTGCTGGACCTGAAGTTGGGACGATTGTGCTGTTACTGCAACATCATGTAAGCTCTTCAACTTATTCACAAGTTCCATTATGGACTCAGGTGTAAGGTTTCCGTCAACCACGGAATTATCAGTCGAACCATTGTCCATGGTTATTTCGAGCTTAATCCTCATCGTCCGTTCCTGTGTTAGTTTTAGACAGGAATCCAGACGCCCATCCCCTCAGATAGCGGCCGGGTTCCCGTACT
>JAUWRA010000159.1 GCA_030610815.1 Methanosarcinales archaeon | reverse complement strand
AAGCAGATGGACCTACCATCTGCTCTCTTTTAGATCCCTTCGTTTCTTTTCAAGGAAAGAGTATACCGGACCGTGTGGAGAACCCTTGAGCAGCATCTCGATACCGGTACGTACTACCAGTACCTGATCAGGATACCCCATCAAACTCACTGTTTTCCCCATAACCGATATCTTACTGCCTGTCAGGTTCTCGAATGTCTCCCTTGTCCTGCCGTTCTTACCTATAATCCGCCCCTTAAGCCGTTTCATTTCCGTGGGCGTATTAGCTATATGGCCCAGATCAATAATTTCCAATATCAGCATATCATCATCAAACAGGCGCAGGGCCTTCTCAGGACTAAAACCCCTCCCTATAGCCTTTATTACCTCTGCTGCCCTCATTGCCATCAGCGGGTCTTCGGGACTAATGATCTCAACACTTCCTGTCTGGCTGTCAATGTCAAGTTTTGAAGTGGACTTTTTCTCAATAATATCTTTAATGCTCCCTTCAGGTCCGATTATTGCGCCGACCCTGTCCATGGGAACTTTAATGTAAGTGGATGTTTTGCTCTCTATCATATCAGCCCCCATAAAATACCTAATAGCACATATTACTGATGGTCGAGCCCGGACCGAATTACCTTTTCATAAAGGTCTTTGGTATCCACGTCCACTTTGGACCTGGAGAAGAACCTTGCCACATTGTCAATGTCCCTCTTCAGGAAATCGTCTGAATTCAGGTGGTCAAGGGTCACAGACTGACCCATATCAATAAATACGGGAGTAAGGGAATCAGGGTCTACCAGAATATTATATTCACTCAGGTCGCCGTGTACCAGTTGTGCATCCCTGTACAACCGCACAAGGAAATCCTCAACAGCCTCATATACGAATGATGCCTGTTCTGTATCCAGGTTAAAATCACGAAGTTGCGGGAAGGGAATATTATCCTCTCCGATAAATTCCATAACCAGTATGTTCCTGTTGGTTATAAGAGGCATGGGTACATTCAACCCCGCCTCCTTTGCCCTGCTTAAATTCCTGAATTCCTTACGGGTCCATGCCAGTATAATATCCTTTTTGGTGTGTCTTATGTTCCTGAACCTCACATCACCGATCAGGTACTCCTGCATGGCCTTGAAATTACTGTTACTTATGCGATAGATTTTGATTGCTAACTCCTGCAGTTCATCATCCTGTGTTCTTACTGCATGGAAGATGTTGGCCTCTTTCCCTGTACTTACTGTACCCCCAAGCGCATCCAGGTATCCCTTTGATGAAAGCTTATACAGGGCCATCAGTGTAGCTCTATCGAAAACTTCATCCTTGACCTTAAAATCTTCAGAATCCTTGATCCTCTTCCTGAACTCATCAAGTTTATCGTCAAACCTTTCCAGTTTTTTTGAAGACGTAGTGTCCAGGTCGACCATAATGGATTATCCTTTCAGGTATCCTCTTTTTTCCAGCCAGTCCACTTGTGGTCTGGTGTATCGCCATACAACATCTGACTTCGCATCCTGGAAATCCCAAGGTACCACAATAACGATATCACCTGCTCGAATCCAGGTACGTTTTTTCATCTTTCCCGGAATCCTTCCAAGTCTTACCACTCCATCCATGCACCGTACTCTGATCTTATTAGCACCAAGCATGCTTTCAACTACAGCTAAAACCTCTCGGTCCTGTTTGCGGGGAACCCTTACTCTTATTACTTCATTTTGTACTGGTGGTTTTTTCCTATGAATACTCAGATTAACACCTCTATGTAAAAAGAGAAAAACAGTTGTTCACATGATTTCCTCTGATAATGAACCGTTGCATTATTTTTATATAAATTGACACGTAGATATATAAAACTAAGCTATTACTGTTGCTATTCCTGCATATTGCAATCGACAGATCAAGAAAATACTCACTTCGTTCGCATTTTCCAAGCCTACGGGAAAGTATATACTTTCCTATACGTGTACAAATTATGTAATGATCCAGGATTTAGCAACAAATCCTAAACGGTAGATGCGTAAGGTGATTGGTCCAGTATACTGATACCATTATCAGATATGCTCAGTACACGTATCTCGTTTAATGTACTCGAACCCCTTAGTTTTGCTATATAGATGGAACGCTGTAAGTTGTTACCTGAAACTACCCGACCAAGGCGTGTCACCGAATCTGCACCGTATTCTACAACAGACTCAACATTGAAAGTCGTCCCTACAGTGATGATGGTAGTATTATTATGTACTCGTAGCACACCGAACAGGTCATCCACAAGTGTCTTTAATTTGTAAGGAGAATCAATTGCAAGTAACATGGCTTCAATGGCATCAATAAATATCCTGTCAGGTTTTACCTCTTCGATCTTACGGACAAGGAGTTTCTTAAAGCTCATGATAAGTTCCATAGGTGCCATATCAATAGTCTTCTGTAACCTGAGTTCAGGATCGGCTATATCAACAAATGTTATCTTACCTGCTTCCTCCATTTCCCAGAAATCCCACTTGAATGAAGAATACATCTCTTTTTTCAGGGATTCTGCTGATTCGGAAGTCATAATACAAAGGGATTTTTCATTGTTCTGGGCACCAGAATACAGAAATTGGGAGCCAAATACAGTTTTACCGGTCCCTGATTCCCCGGAAACCACATTTACTGTCTTTTTGAAATAGCCACCGTTCAACAAATCATTGTAACCAGTGATTCCTGAATCCACCCTTTCCAAAATTTCATTCTTGATTGTCATTTGAACCAACTAAGATATTAACATACTTCATTATGAAATTTTCCATTGGAAAACACAAAATATACTCTTTATGCTACTCTATAATTTCAGGTATCTCATTACTCTATATTTTCAGTTGTCCCATTCGTTCAACGGCCTCATTTATCCGCTCCACTGACTGGGTCAGGGAAAAACGCACATACCCTTCACCATAATCACCGAAACCCACGCCTGGCGTGGCCACGATACCCGCTTCTTCCAGCAGTATCTTTGATAAGCCCATTGAATCATGACCCTCAGGCACAGGGGCCCAGATATAGAATGTAGCCTTTGGCGGCTTGACATCAATACCCAGTTCCTTTAATCCCACCATCAGGGCATCCCGCCTCTGTGTATATATCTTGTTCATGTCACTGATACACTGCTGGGGACCCTGCATTGCCTCGATACCTGCCTCCTGCACTGCCTCAAATGCCCCGGAATCCACATTGGTCTTGACCTTACCCAGGCCGTCCAGGATCTCTGCATTGCCCACAGCGAACCCTATCCTCCATCCTGTCATATTATAGGTCTTTGACAGGGAATGCAGTTCAATACCCACGTCCATGGCGCCGTCAAATTTTAAGAAACTTGGTGCCTTATAATTGTTAAATGTCATCTCACTATAGGCATTGTCATGGACGATGATGACCTCATTCTCTTTTGCGAACTCAATGACATCTTCAAAGAACTTGTCAGGTGCTATGGCCGATGTGGGGTTATTAGGGTAGTTCAAAAACATCAGTTTTGCCAGTTTTGCTACATCCTTGGGTATTGCATCAAGGTCAGGCAGAAAGCCATTTTCTTCAAGGAGAGGCATAATAAAGGGCTTTCCATCAGCAAATAACGTGCCTACTTTATACACCGGATATGCAGGGTCAGGAACCAGGGCAATTTCTCCCGGGTTTATGAATGCCAGTGGTATATGGGCGATACCCTCCTTTGAGCCTATCAGGGTCAGCACCTGGGAGACAGGGTCCAGTTCAATACCCAGGTGTTCCTTGTACCACTTTGCTGCGGCTTCCCTGAAGGACAGCATGCCGGTATATGAAGGGTATTTATGCCTGATTGGGTTTTGGGCTGATCTATACAGGGCCTGTATGACATTATCAGGTGTGGGCATATCCGGGTCACCAATACCCAGGTCTATCACATCCACGCCTTTTTCAATTGCTCTGGCCTTTGCCTTATCTATGGCTGCAAAAAGATAAGGGGGGAGATTGTTGATCCTTTCTGAGTACATTGGTTACACCTTTGGTAAATGATAAAATAAAGTGCTTGAACTGGATTGCAAAATGTCTTTATATCTACTTAAACCTTTAAGTTACACAATTTATGAAAATCTCTGAGATCGACATTCCCGATGCTGTAAAAGGATTCTACACAGAGTCCGGCATATCTGAACTTTACCCGCCCCAGGTAAAGGCTGTTGAAGCCGGACTGCTTGAAGGGCGAAATATCCTGGCAGCCGTGCCCACGGCATCGGGCAAGACCATGATAGCTGAGATGGCAATGCTAAAGTCCATCATCAATGGCGGGAAGTGCCTGTATATCGTGCCCCTCAGGGCACTGGCATCAGAGAAATATGCACGGTTCAGGGAATTCCAGGAACTGGACGTACAGGCAGGGGTTTCCACCGGTGACCTGGATTCCAGGGACGAATGGCTGGGCAGGAGGGATATTATTGTTGCAACCTCAGAGAAGACTGATTCGCTGATACGCAACGGTGCGCCCTGGATAAAGGATATTACGGTAATTGTGGCAGATGAGGTGCACCTGCTGGATTCACCTGACAGGGGCCCGACCCTCGAGGTCACCCTGGCCCGGCTCATGCAAATGAACCCGGATGTCCAGATAATCGCACTCTCTGCCACAGTAGGAAATGCACAGGAGATGGCGCAGTGGCTTGATGCTGCACTGGTTGAGAGTAAGTGGCGGCCGATCGACCTGCAGGAGGGAGTATTTTTAAGTGGTGCAATAAGATTCCCAAATTCCCTGCGTACTGTGGAGCATAAGTACAAAGATGAACTGACCGACCTGGTCTATGATACCATTAATGAAGGTGGGCAGTGTCTTGTATTCGAGAGCAGCCGGCGGAATGCTGAGGCCAGTGCCAGGCGGCTTGGCCAGACCATTGGTAAAAGTTTAGGAATCCCAGGAAGTCCTGGAAGCTTAGGGAACCCAAAAAGCCTTGGAAGCTTAGGAAGCTCAGAAAACTCAGAAAGTCCCGGACATGAATACAGCGCAAAACTGGATAGCCTGGCCAACCAGGTCCTGGATACAGGTGAGACCGAGATCACAAGGCGGCTGGCACAATGCGTCAGGGGCGGGGCGGCATTCCACCATGCCGGACTGCTGTCAGAGCAGAGAAAACTGATAGAGGACGGGTTCAGGAACAACCTTATCAAGGTACTTTCATCCACGCCCACACTTGCCGCTGGACTTAATCTACCTGCCAGGCGCGTTATTATCAGGGGTTACAGGCGGTATGACCCCAACTACGGGATGGTACCCATACCTGTACTGGAATAAAAACAGATGGCAGGGCGGGCAGGCCGTCCGGGACTTGAC
>JAUWRA010000175.1 GCA_030610815.1 Methanosarcinales archaeon | reverse complement strand
CAGCCTGGCAAAACTTGACAGTACGACTGCCCGCAAACTGATGAACTTTGCTGCTGATTTTTTAACCTGTACCTGCAAAAGTACACCGTACTGCGGATGCCCTGAGCGTAAGTTCTCAGGGAAATTGCTGGATATGCGGTGTGAAGGGATAAAGCCGGTTGATATGATCGATGCCTTGACGCAGCATTATGGAATATTTGCCTATCCTGCAGATGTGCTTGAATATCTTGAAACATCTGCCAGGCATCTTGAGGCTATCCAGAAACTTGCAAAAGGGCAGGGAAAGCTTGAGGTGGCAGAACAAGCAGGAAAATTATTCAAATGCATAGTCAGGTAATGTAAAAAATTAGTATCAAAACATTTGGGACTACACACATTATTTTTTTTCACCCAAAGCCTTATAGTACTCTTTTAACAAAACAGTAGTAAAGGGTGGTAGAAGTTGCCTGCAAGAATAAAAGTCGCTAATCCTAATAGGTGTATAGGTTGCTATAGCTGTATGCTGGCTTGCAGCCGGGTAAATGCAAACACGGCATCCCTCATAGACAGCGCAATCGATATCAGGACATCAGGCGGTATCGAGAGCGGTCTTGAAATAATCGTTTGTCGCTCATGTATAGACCCGCCGTGTGCACGGGCATGCCCCACAGGTGCCCTCACACCACGCAGCGGTGGCGGCGTAATACTGGATAAGGACCTATGTGATTCATGCATGACTTGTGCCAGTGCCTGCCTGCCCCGTGCTATACATTTTGATAAGGCCGACATGCCCGTTATCTGTACCCATTGCGGTGTATGTGCCAGGTTTTGCAGTCATGACGTACTTGAACTGAGAAAGACCGAGGTGCTATAATATGTGGTCCAACGTACTCTATATTGATCTTGATACAGGTGAGCATCAGGTAAAGGACCGTGCCGACCTGTTCGATAAATACCTGGGCGGTACAGGTGTAGCTACCCAACTGTTACTGGAAGAATGCCCGCCCGGAACAGACCCGTTCTCACCCGAAGCCCCGATAATATTCAGCATAGGACCCCTTAACACGATCTTCCCGTGCGTATCCAAAACTGTATCCATGTTCAAATCACCCATGACAGGGGAACTGGGCGAATCCCATGCAGGCGGGCGGCTGTCAATGGCCATGCGCTTTGCCGGGTATGACAGTATTGTAATAAAAGGCAGGGCAGAAAAACCGTGTTACCTGTCCATCCACGATGATGAAGTTAAGCTCAAGGATGCAACCAGCATCTGGAACGTATCCTCGGTCGAGGTTATAGGCAAGATACTAAGGGAAGTGGAGCCGGGCAAGGGCAGGCGCAGCATTATGCGTATCGGCGGGGCTGGTGTGAACATGGTACGGTATGCCAATGTGAACGTGGACACCTACCGCCATTTTGGCAGGCTGGGCCTGGGTGCGGTCTTCGGCAGCAAGAACCTGAAAGCGATAGTGATCTCAGGCACTGAAGATGTAGAGATACCGGATATTGCACCATACAGTAAAATGTACAATAAATTATATGATGCCGTTGTGGACACCGAGGTCATGGAAAAGTACCACGACCTGGGGACCGCCGCCAACATCAATGTCCTGAACCAGTTAAAAGGGCTGCCTACCCGCAACCTCCAGCAGTCAGGTTTCGAGAATGCCGAGAATATATCAGGCGAATACTTTGCAGACAACCTGCTGCTTCGCAAGATCGCATGCAGCAACTGCCCCATCGGCTGCATACATATCGCCATGCTCAAGACAACCTTCCAAAAGGGGCATGAGTTCGAAGTGAACCACATAAGTTATGATTATGAACTTATTTACTCACTGGGTACTAACCTTGGGATCAACCTTGCCGAGGACGTGCTGCGCCTCATTGAAAGGTGCGAGCGCTACGGCCTTGATATTATGAGTACGGGAGGCGTACTGGCATGGGCTACCGAAAGCTATGAGAGGGACCTGATCACTCCGACGGATACTTTGGGTATAGCACTTCGCTGGGGAGACACGAACAGTTACCTGAAGATGATCGATAAGATCGTGGAGATGCCAAACAAATTCTACCAGACACTGGCCAAAGGTACTGTGGCTGCGGCTGCAGAATACGGTGGTGAGGACTTTGCTGTGAACCTGGGCGGCCTGGAGATAGCGGGTTACCATACCGGTCCTGCTTCTATAGTAGGGCAGATGGTGGGTGTGCGGCATTCCCACCTTGATAACGGTGGATATAGTATTGACCAGAAAGCTGCAAGCCAGCAATTAACTGAAGAACAGATGGTGGACAAGCTCATCTATGAGGATTACTGGCGTATGATCAACAACTCCCTGGTGGCCTGTCTCTTTGCAAGAGGAGTATATGGTGAACAAACTATCATCGATGCCCTGGCCAGCGTGGGTATTAATAAGACCAGGGATGAACTTGAAACATTGGGCCGTGAGATATTCCTTGCAAAATATGAGTTCAAGAAGCAGCAGGGTTTTAACGTGGACGAAATAAAAGTTCCCGGGCGATTCTATGAAACCATATCCCAACTGGGAATGGTAAAGGAAGAGACCATCAGGGAAATGCTGGAATTGTATAAGAAGAAAACCGGAATATAATATATACTATACATATAATAAATATAGTAAATATAATTAAACAAGGGAATGACCAGATGGATTTTATGCAGGAACGGATCACAACGATCCATGATTTCAGGATTGAAGAGAGATCCCTCTGTTTAGCATTAGAGGACATTGCAAAGGAGCGTCCAATGACGCTGCTGATACCTATGCTCTTCGAGGAGATATTTGGAGACCATATCGAAAATATTCTCAAAGAAATCAATGGATCAAATTTCCTTACTAAAGTTGTAATAGCACTTGCTGCCGATGATGAGCAGCAATATATCCAGGTCAAACAATTTTTTTCAAAACTTGAGATACCCTGCATCATAGTGTGGTGCAATGGCCCCTCGGTACAACAGGTGATTGAAGAATTAAAGGAAAAAGACCTTGACATTACCATGTTTTCCGGTAAAGGGAAGGATACATGGATCGCCATGGGGGTTGCAACACTCGACAGCTATGCCATAGCCATGCATGATGCGGATATTGTATCTTATTCCAGGCTCCTGCCTGCAAAACTGTTGTATTCGGTTGTGGAACCTGACATGGATTTTTTTTATAACAAGGGGTATTATGCAAGGATCGATATGGAACGCCTGATCATGTACGGGCGTGTTAACAGGCTTCTGCTAAGTCCCCTGCTGAATTCACTTCTGGAAAAGACACACTACAGCTCTAATTTCCTTAAATACATGTGTGCATTCAAGTATCCTCTATCAGGTGAATTTGGCATTACCTCAAATCTTGCCCTCAACATCCGTATGCCAGGGGACTGGGGCCTGGAAGTAGGATTACTTGCCGAAGTTTTCAAAAATACTGCCCTTAAAAGGATATGCCAGGTCGATCTGGGGTTTTACGAACACAAGCACAGGACCATAAAATCCGATGCTGAAGATGGTATTCAAAAGATGGTCAAAGACATCACCAAGACCATATTAAGGAACCTGGTTGAAGTTGACGGGTTGGATATAGACGAAGCTTTTATGCAAAGTGTGAATGTACTGTTCAAACGTGCGGCCCAGGACCGTATCCGCCAGTACCATGCCGATGCCATGTTTAACGGCCTGAATTACAGCAGGCATACCGAAGAGTGCATAGTAGAAGCTTTCTCGAAATATATGTTATCTGCGGGACGTGAATATATCCAAAATCCTGAGGATGTCCATCTCCCTGACTGGAAAAGGGCGATATCTGCCATGCCCGATATCAGGGAAAAGTTAAAGGATGCAGCCTTGAATGATTTTAACAACTATGGCTGAAAAGACAGCATCCCGGTGAGTCAAACGTTGCGACGGTACACCCAACCCCAGCAGAGCTGCGGGGGTATAGTGATTAAGATTAATCAGCATAGAATTTCTGCTTATAATTTTTATATGCCCTGATAAACTCGGCATGAGGCCAGATAAGGGGCATGGTAACGTAAGCAAACCCTTCTTTCCACTTTGGATGGGACCTTATATTCTCGATCATTGTGAGTTTACTGTCCCTTAGTATCTTGGCATTCGTATAATCTTCTAACCACAATTCAAAGCGTTCAACTGTAGAGATATGTTCAGGCAGC
>JAUWRA010000115.1 GCA_030610815.1 Methanosarcinales archaeon | reverse complement strand
TTAAGTCTGATGTGAAACGACCTGAGATTCTTAGGGATTTTGTTGCACTTGTTGAAGATGCTTATATGGACGTGACCGATGCAGATATTAGTGTGTGGCTGTCTAACTTTATTGGCACAGATGCTAGAATGACGCCATAGTTTTCACCTGTAGAATCTTATAGGTGAAAAACCGATATATTCATCAAACACCCTCTCGGCTACGATACCTTCTATCTCGAATATTACGATCTCTATTACCATGAAGACCTCAGTGAACTCCCTAAAACAACCCATGACAATATCGCTGCCGCTACATGCTGATGCATGGATATGTATCTTAGGTTTATCGTCCTCCCAGAAAATGTTGCCCACACCCATTATTTCACTGGCATTGTCGACCTGTGTCCTGGTAACCTCTGGTGGTATGCATTTCTCTTTTGGTCCGGTTACTACATTGGCACCGCCGGTTGCACCGAGTAAAAAAAAGAAGGCCGACCTGATATTCTCATTAACAGCCAGGTCTTCCAGTTCAGACAACAGGTCTTCTTCGTGATCGATACGGGCAACGAAAACGCGGCCCAGTTTTCCTTGTGTATAATCCATGTTATTAAATTATCCTTTTAATCCACTTGATATTGTTATTCCATATCCTTCATCATCGCAATCTCATCGCAGTCAGGGAAACGCGGACAATTCACACACATGCTCCACAGTTTATGCGGGAGTACAGACTTATCCACCACCTTGAATCCATAGTGCTTAAAAAACTCACTTACATAGGTCAGGGTTACCACATGCCTGATCCCCAGTTGCGTGACCTCTCCGAGACATGCTTCAAGTATCCTTGAACCGTATCCCTTTTTTGTCTTATCCGGGGCAACGGCCAGGGACAGTATCTCTGCATAATCCTCCCATGTCACATGAAGAGCGCAGCAGGCGATTATCCTGTTATCCTCTTCGATAACATAAAAATCCCTTACCAGCTCATACAGTTCCCCCATGGCCCGCGGCAGCATGACCTCCTGTCTGGCATATATATTGATCAACTGCCTGATCTGCGGCACATCTTCGATCCGAGCCTTTCGTAACAAAATCCTGGAACCACCTGAAATCTGGTATAACCTCTATTATCTTCAAATTAAATGTTCTTTTCTACATGATATTTCACATTCTCAGCGTACTGCTTAACGTCACGTTTTAGTTTTTCCTCAATAAAAGATAACATGGATAACAAAAAAATGCTTTTGGGTTTCAGCGTCAATTTATAGGATACACTGGTGCTGGAATTAGTATTCTCCTTAAGATCGATCTCACCGCTCATCCTGATACCCTTTGCCTTGCCCACCCATTTCCCATGGTATGGCGGGTCCAGTTCAACAGTCGTACTGCGCATCTCGATCCTTTTTATAATAGGTCCTACCTGGAACTCCATTACCCACAGGTTGGTATTGGATCCTGTGATCTCACATGACAGCAGCCCGGGAATACAGTGAGTACTCATTTTAGGGTCAGCCATCAGACCCCATACAGATCCTATAGGTGCTTTTACTTCAAATTCTATCTGTGATTCAGGCATTTGTTCTCATATAGTATATTAGTATGTGCAGTAATTAATTGTTCGTAATCTGTTTTAGCAGGAAAGTATGCTTTGCAAAATGAACCGATATGTACGGCCGATATGTACGGCCGGTCTCCCTGCGGCTGACCCTGGTCCTAATCTATCATTATCGCCGATCTGCCAGGCATGGCATTTGCTGCTTTTTTCTCGTTTGAGTCCTCTTCCAGGTATAGTTCAACCTTACAGCCAAAGTGTGATTCAAGTATTGGTATTGCACTTTTCAGGAAATTATGTTCCTCATCCTGCCCCATATCAACAGACGGTGCCAGGGCAGGGTCATCCATGTATTTGCCCAGTATCTGGTTCACCTGCTTGCCGTACCGCTTCAGGTCAGTAGACATCAGGGCCTTCATGATCTGCCCTCTGTCCTTGGTTTTTGCAAACTCCTGCCTGAAAACACAGGCAAGTTCGAACTTCCACCCTGCCGCCGTAACGAGCCTGATGACCCTGGGTGAGGTTATCCTGGCAATCTTGATTATCTCCTTTATATCATCAACCAGGTCCTGGAGCATGTTCCATTTAAACTCGCTTGATTCGCTGACCACATCAGTGTCATATTCAGGCCATCGGGACTGGCAGATAAAATCATCATGTCCGGTGAACTCCCATACTTCCTCGCACAGATGTGGGGTAATGGGGCTCAAGAGCATTGTAATAGCCCTCCTGCCCTGGTCATAGAGTTCCATATTGACAGGCGAGCGGGCATAATCAGACAGTTCATCGACAAGCTTCATGATATGGTTGATGGCATCCTTGAGTTTCAGGTCCTCAAAGGCCCCGGTTGCACCCTTTATGGTGCTGTTTATTATGAAATTGATATGATCATCACTGGCATCTGTTATATCCTTAACCGGACCGGGCGGTTCCACCAGCAGGCGGAAGGTCTTTTCAAGGAATTTGTGGACACTCTCAATGCCAGTATCAGACCATTCCAGTTCCCGCTCGGGGTTCGAGCCGAAAAGGATAAAGAAGCGTGAAGCATCGGCACCATACTTTTCCATAAGTACCTGTGGGTCTACCACATTACCCAGGCTCTTGGACATCTTTGCGCTCTTCATGATATATTTGCTGCCGCAGGCACTGCACGAATCTCCCTCAAAATTTTCAGGGGATAAGAACCTGCTGCACTGCTCGCAATAAGGTGCTTCCTTGTTCACCATGCCCTGGGTCAGCAGCCTGGCAAAGGGTTCTTTTACATCTGTCAGACCGATATCCCTCAGTGCCTTGGTAAAGAACCTGGCATACAGCAGGTGCAGGATGGCGTGTTCGACGCCTCCGATATACTGGTCTACTGGCATCCAGTATGATGCGGCTTCCCAGTCAAACGGGACATCTTCCGAGCGGGGACTGCAGTATTTGAAGAAATACCAAGATGAGTCCACAAAGGTATCCATGGTGTCGGTCTCCCTGCGGGCAGACCTGCCGCATGTTGGACATGTGGTATCGATAAAGGTCTGTGAAGTGGCCAGCGGGTTGCCGCTGCCCGTGAATTCTACGTCCTTGGGCAGGGTGACAGGCAGGTCCTTGACAGGTACGGGCACGGTGCCGCAGTTGTCGCAGTAGATGATGGGTATGGGTGTGCCCCAGTAGCGCTGCCTTGATATGAGCCAGTCCCTGAGTTTGTAATTGACAGTACGACTGCCCAGGTCCATACTTTCCAGTTTCTCGCTTATACCGGTTATGGCATCACGGTTGTTCATACCGTCGAACTCGGCGCTGTTGACCAGTACCCCGTCATCTATGTAAGCTTCGGTCATCTCACAGGCATCAAGTTCCCTGTCCCCTGGCTGGATCACTACCTTGATGGGAATGTCATACGCTTTTGCAAACTCGAAGTCGCGCTGGTCGTGGCCGGGCACTGCCATCACAGCTCCACCGCCGTATTCGTAGATAACGAAATTGCCAACAAATACTGATATTTTCTCACCTGTCAGCGGGTTTATAGCGTATTTCCCAATGAACAGTCCCTTCTTGTCCCTGTCTGCGGCTATGCGCTGGAACTTATCCTCCTGCTGCACCTCGGCAAGGAAGTCCTCGAATGGTGCCTGGTAATGTGTACCTTCCACCCATTCTTTTATAAGGGGGTGTTCGGGTGCGAATACCATGAACGTGACCCCGAACACGGTATCGGGCCTGGTTGTGAATATGGGAATGGTTTCGCCCGTATCGGCAATGTTGAAATTGATAATGGTCCCCTCACTGCGCCCAATCCAGTTGCGCTGCATCAGCTTGACAGATCCAGGCCAGTCCAGGCCGTCCAGGTCAGACAGGAGTTCATCGGCATAGTCGGTTATCTTGAAGAACCACTGCTTCAATTCCTTCTGCTCAACCACTGATGAACACCGCCAGCACCTGCCGCTAATGACCTGCTCGTTGGCAAGTACGGTGTTGCAGTCGGGACACCAGTTGATGATAGCGCTCTCCCTGAGTGTCAGGCCCCGTTCGTACATTTTAAGGAATATCCACTGGTTCCATTTATAGTAGTCCGCATCAAGGCTCTGTATCTGCCTTGACCAGTCGTATGACAGCCCCATTTCCTGCTGCTGGGCCTTGATGGACTCGATATTGCTGCGGGTCCAGGTTTCAGGGTCTATCTTCTGCTTGATGGCTGCATTCTCTGCAGGCAGCCCGAAGGCATCGTAACCCATTGGATAGAGCACATTGTAACCCTGCATCCGTTTAAACCTTGCAATGCTGTCACCAATGGAGTAATTACGCAGATGTCCCATGTGCAGGGTTGCTGATGGGTACGGGTACATCTCAAGGCAGTAGTATTTTGGCCTGGATGGGTCTTCTGTTACTTTGAAAGCGCCTGATTCTTCCCAGCGCTGCTGCCATTTTGGCTCGATTTGTTTAGGATTATAGTTGGAGTCCATTTAATGATCGCTCCGGCGATATGAGATGGTAGTGTAGATAAATATATAAGTATTATATTGATATGGCGACATCCATAGTGTGGCGTAAATATATAAAAGTTAAGCAACTAATTTTGTGCCTTTTTAATTTATTCTGATTAAGTAAGATAAATGGATCATGGCAAAGAAGATCAACCACAGAGAGCACAGAGAGCACAGAGCGTTATTGTTTTCTGTGTGCACTCTGTGGTTATAAACCGTTCCAGGAAATAATAAAAAGTCTTCTAATTCTTTTTGAAATACGATTGACTCTAAGTGATATTCCGGATCAGGAATGTCATAATGATAAATGATATATGTAAATAAAATCCTCTTCTTTCAACATTGTTATCTGTCTTATAAATGAATAAAAGGAAGGTTTGTCATTAATGGTTTCAGAATGCAAAATATGTCACACGCCACTTGGTAATGAGCATCTGCAAATAAATGAAAGGTGTATCGATTGTTTTGCAGATGAATGGGGAGGCCTTGTGGAGCAATCCCCAGTGGCAAGTCCATCATTGCTTAATACACTCCGGAGAAACAGAATTATGACTGATTGATAAACTATGATACATAGTAAAAATCTCGAACACCCCATCCGTCACGCAGTCATTACCCCGGACATGTCAGTAGACCAGCTGATCGACCAGATGAGCAGCTGCGCTTTCGGTGCCGGCAGGCTGGCAGAAGCCGTGGACATCTACACTGCCATGCTGGAAGATACCGAATGTACAAGGTTCTTCGGGCTGGCCGGTGCCATGGTGCCGGCAGGCATGCGAAATATCGTAAGCGGGCTTATCAGGGACGGCCATATCGATGTACTGGTGACCACAGGTGCCAACCTGGTACATGACATTATCGAGAGCCTGGGGCTGCACCACTATAAGGGATCTGACCAGGTGAATGACATCCAGTTGAAACATGACCACGTGAACAGGATATATGACGTGTTTTTGCCAGAGGAGCATTTCACTGACCTGGAAGAGTTCCTGCAGTCGGTTTATTCACAACTTGATAACCAGACCATTTCCATAAGGGAACTGCTGACCCATATCGGCAGCCGGCTGGAAGATAAAGATTCTATAATGAGATCAGCATTCGATGCCGAAATTCCCATCTACTGCCCTGCTGTGCAGGACTCGATTGTAGGCCTGCAGGCCTGGCTGTTCAAGCAGACCGGTAAACTTGTAGTGGATGCTTTTGCTGATATGCGTGAGTTCATGGATATTTGCTACGGGGCAGAGCGGGCCGGTGCGGTGCTTATAGGCGGCGGCGTGCCAAAGAACTATATCCTGCAGAGTATGCTTGTCACACCAAAGGATTTTGATTATGCCATCCAGTTGACCACAGACCGGCCGGATTCGGGAGGACTTAGCGGTGCCACCCTGGATGAGGCCCAGTCCTGGGGCAAGGTTGGAGAGAATGCAAAAGCCATGACCGTGTACGGTGATGCTACTATCACGCTGCCCGTTATGGTGGCTGCCGCCATGAGCAGGCTTGGAGAAAAAGGAGAGGGAGGGGGGAAGTGAGTGAGTGACTTTTTAACTTATTCTGAATAAATGGATCATTACAAGAAAAAGATTAACCGCAGAGGACGCAGAGGTTCGCAGAGGGGCGTTATTTTACTCTGCGTCCCTCCGCGCTCTCTGCGGTTTTTCGAATCGTCCCAGGAAATAATAAAAAGTCCCGGAAGAGGGGGAGGAGGAGTAAAATGAAAAAGGATACGCGATTGATCCTGGCCATGGATGTAACAGACAGGGATGCCGCCCTGGATATTGCAGAGAAAACGGCACAGTACCTTGATGCTGTGAAGGTGGGGTACCCGCTGGTACTTGCGGCAGGTGTGGATATCATAGAGGAAATGGCCAGGTTCGCTCCGGTAATTGCCGATCTCAAGGTGGCTGATATTCCCAATACCGACCGCCTGATTTTGCAGCAGGCTTACCGGGCAGGGGCTGCGGCAGTGATAGTGCATGCTTTCACAGGGCGGGACAGTCTTGAGGCGTGTGTGGCAGAGGCTGCAAAATGGAACCGTGATGTGTTTGCAGTAACCGAGATGAGCCATCCGGGTGCGGCTGATTTCATGGTCACACCTGCCGAGGAAATGGCACGGCTGGCGGCTGATTGCGGTGTTACTGGTGTGGTGGCACCAGCGACCCGGCCCGGGCGGGTGAAAGTGATACGGGATATTGTGGGCGGACTTACCATTATCTCGCCGGGTGTGGGTGCACAGGGCGGCAGTGCCGGCGATACTATCCGGGCCGGGGCCGATTATGTGATAGTGGGTAGGAGTATCTACGAGTCAGACGACCCGGCAGCGGGCGCAAAGCAGATAGCGGATGAGATATTATCTGTATTGTAAGAACATGTGTCAATGATGAAAAAACCTTTACTGAACTGATGAAGAACCCTATGAGTACTGAGACGCAGATAATTCCTGATCTTGGGTTGGCTGTTACTACCCATTGTTAATATTTTATTAAACTAACATTTGACCGATAGGCTTCCACTCTTATCACTTCGCATTCTTTGTGATAATGTATTTAATTAAAATTATATTTTAACTGCTGCCGGCAGCTAACTAACATAACATCCACTTCGCATCCCCTGACCGCCGGATACCAATGCGTCCATGTGGCACTATAAAAGCGCCTGCCAGCCCCACATCACAAGAGCGAGTGGGAGCAGAGCGGGACGGGCACACGAGCGGAGTGGTGGGGAGAGGAGCGGAGCGGCGGGAAAGACGAAGAATGTATGCTTTATTAAAAGTAAATAAGTCATAAATCATCTACAGCGCGGATATCGACAAATGATTTAGCTTTCTCGATCATTTCCTTATCCAATGTAATTAGGGGGACATTAAACTCTTTAGCTGTTTGTATTACAATAGCATCCATTCCCCTTACCCCAAGATTCATTGCAATCTCAGATGCATCACTCGCCCTGATTGATTCAAGGTCTGTAAAATTTATGGTGTCTATGGCCAAAATATCATCTTTCACTCTTTTAGCAAGTTCTGTAGAACCTGTTCTTCGTTTTATAGCAGCAACAACTTCAATTAAAACAATATAAGGTTCTATGGCAATATGATTTCCATCTTTTACTTTTTCCAGCAAATTTTTTGCAGCTTCGTGATGGACTTCTTGCTTTCTCAAGGCTGCTACAATCACGGAACTATCTAGACAAATGTTCACTGATTCACCACGTTTTTTCTCTTTGTGATGTTATTTCATCTGCAGCTGAAACTTCAGTCCATTTCTCCGAGATTTGGTCTGATACACTCATTAAATCATCCCATGCCCTATTGGATTTTTGTTTATCTGACTCCAGGCCAACTATTAATTTTTTTATTTCAACAATTTCATGGGACATATAATCTAAATGCTTTTTGATTGCTCCGATACTTTCCAATAGAATCACCTGGTTTGATTTAAATTAATTTTGATAATTCTATTAACACGAAATGTTATAAAGATGTTCCAACTCCAATTATGTAAACATTTTTGTTCAAATAATGTTATTTTATATTTTAATAGCTATATATGTGCATAATAATTGCCAAAAAGCGCCTATCAGCCCCCACACCACAAGGCGGGTGGAGCAGATCAGGACGGGCACCCTGGCAAAGTGAAGGCGAGAGGCGGCGGGCGCAAAGCAGATAGTAGATGAGATATTATCTGTGCTATAAGCATTCTGTAAGAACATGTGCCAATGATGAAAAGATCTTTACTGAACTGATGAAGAACCCTATGAGTACTGAGACACATGAAACTACGGGATGACAAATAAGTCATCCTCCGACCCTGGCAGCCATATCTAATAACAGAAGGTTGCAGGTATTATTTTGAGACTTTTTATTATTTCCTGGAACGGTTTATAACCACAGAGTGCACAGAGAGCACAGAGAAGGCAATAACGCTCTGTGCTCTCTGTG
>JAUWRA010000154.1 GCA_030610815.1 Methanosarcinales archaeon | reverse complement strand
ACTGCTATGGCCTCTATGGAATTGAATCCCGCTTCCCTCAATTTCTCTGCTGTAGCCGGCCCTACTCCTGGCAGGTCTTCGATCAAAGTGATCTTTTCATCCATTTTATATCTCCTGGTGCACTGGGTATATTTCGTATTGGTGCACAGTTTTACAATGATAATACTATTTCGATAAATATAAACCTGGGGTAAGCATGGTGAAAGTATTCATCACATTTCCAGCAGCTCATTGTATATCTGCACCAGCCGTTTGGATGTCTTATCAATATCATGGTACTTTTCGGCACACTTCCTGGCTGCACTGCCCAGCCTTCTCATCAGGGCAGGGTCATCTATCAACTGCCGGATGCAGGCATCAAATTCCTCTTCACTAATGCCCATCAGGCAGTCATACCCGTGGGTCCGCCATTCCCTGAACACAGGCAAGTCCCTGGTCACAATGGGCCGCCTGTTAGCTGCTGCCTCTACCAGGGCCAGGCCCTGGGTCTCATGCCTGGAAGGTAAGAAGAAAATATCACTGGCAGACAGGGCACCTGGCACGTTATTGATATAGTCGGTGAACATAACATTAGACGGCATATCTTTCATGATTGTGTTATTCTCCTTTGAGATTATGCCGTAAAGACTCTTAACACTCTGTTTCTTATGGAAACTGCCGCCAACCCACATAAAGCGCATATCAGGAAAACAGCTGGCCACCTCACTGAATTCACTCACACCTTTCCTTAGTGTCAGACCGCCAACAGAACACACTACTGTCTCATTCTCTCCGATACCATACTCTTGCCTGAATGCCTGCCTGTCCTGATCTGAATATGCATACTTCCCGAGATCGATGCCTTAATTCAACTGCCTGACATCCTTTCCAGGCAGTAACTGGCGATAATATTGTGCGGCGTACTGGGACGGACATAAGATTATGTCAGCCTTATTTGCTAAGCTTTTGAGCCATTTCCGTACAAAAAATTTTGTCTTTCCCCCTACCACAAATGTATCTTCGGTCATGTGACCGTTGAATATGATGGGGGTGTTATTGCCGTTGACACTGTCCCATTTTCCAGTTATTTTCAAGACGCTGATTCACGCAGATTTACGCTGATTTAAGGTTGCATCTGCGTTAATCAGCGTAAATCTGCGTCTAATATAATTGTTGAAATCACTGGATTTTGGAACTGTGCCATTGCCGTTATTGTTTTTACAAGACATGCGGTAGGCCAGGGCCATTGGAATATGTACATGCATCAGGTCATAATCCGAGTCTTTATCAAAGACCACGTCAATCCCTTGCTCTTTGACATGCCCTGCTATTGATGGGATATAGGAATCAAGCCATTTACGGTTAGAGGTTAGTCTATTCACCAATCTATTATCAATAATATAATTAACAACCGTCATACGTGGGTAAATTGTTCTTGCTCATCATAGAAAAATTTTGTGTAGTATTTTTGTAGTGTCTCAGAGATTATATCACATATATTATATCACATATATTATATCACATATATTATATCACATATATTATATCACATATATTATATCACATATATTATATCACATATATTATATCACATATATTATATCCCACATGTTGTATCCCATATACCACGTATTATATTACAAGCCTTGCTACAAGCATCCCCATATCCAGCCCCATCTCATCTGCAACTACCCGGCATTTTGTCCTGAGCATGTATGCAATGGGACTATACCCGTATTCTGACATTGTCTCGTAATTTGCCATACCCTTGCTGATGATAAGGGTTGCGTCTTCAAGAGCCTCCACAAGTTCAGGAGGTGCCTCATCCAGACACACACCAATTGCATTGGAACCTGTGGTCAATACCCTGTCAACCACTTTGTCCATGCCGTGTATCTCTACATCCTCCATTGTTGCATCATTAAGAATAGGTGCCCCGCGCACCACAAGTGTCACTTTACCGCCCATGCCCCGTATTTGTTCGATAACCAAAGTATCGAGCAGGATCTCCCCGCTGTTGTCTACTAAATACACCACATTATCCAGCAGAGGCACCATCATCTCAATATCATCTACATCAAGCCCTTTGTTGAACAGTTTCTTAAACTCAGCTTCAAAATCGTCTTCCCTTACGTCGAACCCATCCACACCAAAATCAAAACTATTGCCAATGGCAGCTGCCAGGGATGCACGCCTGAACCCTTCCACTGATATCCCGTCACCCACAAGCGACCGGACCAGTGGCATCAACCCGGCAGCTATCTCCCTGCTCTGTATCTTCTTTTCATTATATGGGTCAGGATCGCCAAGTGCCTCGTATGACCTGCGGTGAACTATTGTGGATACTTTTGAGGATGGCACACCGGGCCTGAATGTCTGGTGTAGGGCATCCAGTCCTGCCATCACGGCCCTGGTCACGATTTGTGGATCGTCTGTACTTAACAAAGCCTGGTAATGTACCCTTGACAGCAGACAATGGGCACATCTTGGGTTGATCTTCAAAACTTATTCACCTTTTTTAGCAATATTAATATCAATGGGATGACAATAGTTCATATGGCGATAAATATGTCGGAGCAAGAACCTCAAGATACAACTGAATGGGAAGCCTTTGCAGATAAAAAGTACGATGATATTAAGAAGGCGTTAAAGGACATTGAAGGTAAGGGTTCTTCCCAGTCACTGGAGCATAACATAAGGGATGTTACAAAGGGTTTTGGTGAAATGTTAATCTCACTGGGTGCCCTTGCTTATCGAGTTACCAGTGATGTGGTAGAGAAGACATCCAGTGAAGAAAGGGAAGCATTCCAGGAAGAGATGGGGAAAAAAGCCAGTTCGGCCCGTAATATAATTGCGGATGAACTGGATAAGGTTTCCAGTGCCTTGAGATCTAAAGCAGATTTGTCAGAGGAGAATGAAGAAACTCCCGACACGTCAGAAACTTAGAATTTCCTGTTGGACCAAAAGGGGGATGGAGGAAGTAATACTTTGTATATGGGGGTAAATCCCCGATCTCCATCCAACCCCGGCCGGTGAATATCTCTTCGTACACTCTTGCCATCAAATTATTACGCATTCCGGAATTAGATAGACATATCTATAGTTCCTTTATGTTGACCGGAAGAAAAAATAATCCCCTAAAAGTCTATATCGATAGATTGTTAGCGGTTTCACGGCTTTTTTCCTGCTGTGTTTTTGCAGCCCCCACCAGCAAATTCCGCTCGCTGGCAATCCTTGAAACATCCAGGGTACTTGTATCAAGCAGTTGGGCGGCCTTACTTAGAGATATCCTGCCACTACCGTAAAGTTCAATCACATAGTCCTGCGCTCCCATATATAAAAGCTGTCTTAAGGCAGTAGATTTATCCACATGTTCCTCTTTTGTCCTCAGGTTCGCAAGTTCGATCAGGTTCTGCGGAATCCTTAACGGATAGGATGCTGCTGCATTCATATTAAACCTCCAAATTACATCTTGCTGCATCATAATTTTGCCCGGACACATATACCTTGATCGCATCCAGGAAATTGATAGATTCATCTTTCGTTATCACTTTTAACTCATATAATCGTACAATAAGATCAGTTGGAATAATGTAGGATATATTATTCTTGTCAAGCAGGTTCAGAAATGCTCTGTCATCTGTGATAATTACCTTTGCATCCGAATTATGAAATAGGTGCAAAGTAGAACATTCTCCAACTCCAAAGGTACGGTTTTCAAGCATATTTTCTACAAATTTGTTATTTTTTATGATTTCAACTTTTAGTTTACCTTCTTTTATCAGCCCGTTGATCTCGTATGCATCATCATGCGCACGTTCCATCCCACGGATAACAGTTTCGTCATAAACTTCTTCAGTTATCGAACACTGGAAACTGTTTAATATTTTCATCAGGCAGCCTGATTTTGTTAATTTGATCAGACCATCTGAATCCAATACGATTTTATTCATTGTTATACTAATTTATACGAAATAATATATATCTATTTTGCTCTGCACTTAAGAGTAGTGTTTTGAATAACTTAAAAAGCATAGCCAGTTTAATAACACACAACCTCTTCTACCATCCCCCTGTTACCCTGCACTAGAGGACAGCCGCATGAGCATGATGCCGTCCCCTCATAATCTATATCAATAGATTGTTAGCAGTTTCACGGCTTTTTTCTTGCTTTATTTTTGCAGCCCCCACCAGCAAATTCCGCTCGCTGGCAATCCTTGAAACATCCAGGGTACTTGTATAAAGCAGTTGGGCAGCCTTACTTATAATAGCAAGAGAGTTTATGTTTTGATAGGTCATATATTAATTGGGTTGATTGATGGTGTTTTTCACTATATCTTACAAAGTTAGGTTAAAGTGATAGACAGTTGAAAATTTCGTGATAATTACCATAATCATCATTATAAATTTTTGAGATAAGTTTATATATTATACATTGTGTTTTATAATATGTGTTTAATAATAATGATAATATATATGTGGACCATGAATCTTTTCACCATCTAAGATCAGCTATGGTATGCCAGAGTTTTGCTGAAATATGGGGAGGATTTGTTAATTATCAATGTTTGAATTGGTTCATATTTCCAGTTAACGGGATGGTGCTGCACCAATGAACATTAAATCAGCACTATTTCACTCAACAATCATTATATCTGCACTTATATCTGCAGTATTCGGTCACGAATTAATCCATGTGCTACAGTTCATGTTTATTTACGATGAGCCGCTTAAAGATATTTCAATTCACTTTGCACAGGGTTATCCGGTGCTTACCCGGTGTGTGGTGGATAAGCCAATTGGGAGTCTACAACATACAATTGATGAAATTCCAGCGTATGCCTGGACCTTTTGGGTTATTGGACTTTTAATATATAACTATAAAACAACATTTTACAAAAGGCGGAATAATTCAAGTAATAAATAAATGTGGGGTGGGTTTTAGAGTAATTTGTGATTTTCTCCATCATTCTGCATGTTCGCAGAGTTGTTTTTTGACAAAACTTCATCTTGGGGTGATGCAGTTAATACCGCACAACCTCTTCCACCAGTTTCCCAGCCACTCCCACCACACCATCCAGTATACCCTCAAACCCGGCATCCTCCATTTCCATCCGGCCACGTCCGCATAATAATTCCTCACGCACCCGGCGCCCCTCAATTTCGTCATTCCCGTGCGCAGGTCTGAATATCATAGAAGCAGGTGGAACATGGGTATGGTGGGTGATACGGAGAACGGAGGGAGCACTGTAAGATGACGGGTTACTACGCATTAAACAGGTCAATTCGTGTTATGCCATCCACACCTTCAAAGTGCCTGTCATCAGTTACAATAATGGATATCTTATTTTTAAGCATGGTATTGAGATGTATGGCATCCCTCATCTTCCAGCCTCTTTTTACCATAGGGAGTGATTCGATCAGGAATTCAGGTTCAAAAGCCAGAAGTATAACTCCATGTTCGTTTATCTGCCTGATAATATCTGAGATTTTCTGTTCAGACAAACGTTTGCTTTTTAAAAATGCATATATCTCTACCATTGTATGAACAGAAGTTACCCCGATCTCCCTGCCTTTCGCAACATCTTG
>JAUWRA010000147.1 GCA_030610815.1 Methanosarcinales archaeon | reverse complement strand
TCGATGAACTCCCTGCCTTCCACGTCCGTGATGACAGAACCCCTTGCCCTGTCCACGACCAGTGGATAAGGGCGGGCCAGACATGCTGGCATTACATCACAATCGCGGTCGATGATATCTTTAGACCTTTGTCCTGGTGGTTCGATCATATTTTTACCTATTTTGGCACTGGGACTAAATTATTATATCTGCAATCCCACTCCTTTTCAATCTTCCTCTTTTAGCTCAACTACACGAGTATAATATTTAGTAGAATGTTCTTTTTAAAATTTTAATACTCTCTTTTCATCCTTCATTTGAATAATAATTACTCCCCTTAGGAGTTAATTGTATATGATTTTATCTAAAAAAACCACTTCTGCAGTATCTGTATTTTCCATTATGGGAACATGTTTCCTGTCCATAAAATACTTTCGCGATTTGGCAGCAGGCACTGTGAATTCTGTTAATATTCTATTTACTCGATGGGTGTGTATCCCCATCAAAAATGAAATGGCCAGATTACTGAGACTTTTTAATTTATTTTGATCAAGTATGATAAATGGATCATGGCAAAGAAGATCAACCACAGAGAGCACAGAGAGCACAGAGAGTTATTGTTTTCTCTGTGCACTCTGTGGTTATAAACTGTTCCAGGAAATAATAAAAAGTCTCAGATTGCTCACCAACATAATTATATATCACAATCGACTAAATTCTATTACAAATTTAGTGGTGGTGATTACGAATGGTTGTAATTGATGAAGGCGAAAAGTATCGATGCAATATCTGTGGAAACGAAGTTATCGTGACAAAAGTAGGTGGCGGAGCCCTGGTTTGCTGTGGAGAGGATATGGAACTCATAGAATAGTCTATGAAACATAAAATTGGAGAAATAAAATGAGCGAACACAAGAAGATCATTGAAAATATTGGAAACAAAATAGGTTTTGAGCCTGAGGTACTTCACACGATAGGTGAACTTGACCCGGATTTCCTTCAGGCATACCATAAATGCGATAAGAAGATGCTCACTGACGGCGCCCTGCCTGCCAAAATGAAAGCGCTTATGGGACTGGCTGTAGTGGCATCGCAGCGCTGTGAGGCCTGCACTGTATCCCAGATGAGAAATGCCCTGAAACAAGGTGCGACTAAAGAGGAGATCATGGAAACCATGGAAGTGATTTTCCTCACATCCGGTGCACCTGGCGTGGCTACATGCAGAGACGCATTAAAATTGGTGAAATAATTAAATGAAGTCAGGAAGAAATACGATACTATTTCTTTCTTTGATATTGGCCATGCCAATCATGGTTTGTGCACAAACCGCACCAGGGGAACTCAGTTCAGACCAGTTTGAGGACCCTTTGAGCAGGTGCCAGGTGTGCCATGCTGAAATTTACAAACAGTGGGAGGGGTCCATGCATTCGCAGGCCGAGTTAGACCCATACTACCTGGCACTGTCCGGAATGGCAAGTGAGCAGACCGACGGGCTTACCGACACATACTGTGCAAGATGTCACACGCCTATCGGGGTTGTGTCAGGGGAAGTCCCGCCAGTGGATGGCTCAGATCTCAGTGAAATAGCTAAAAAGGGTGTTCAGTGTGATTTCTGTCACTCAGTAACTGAGAGCGACGGCACAGCAAATGCAAAATTTACCTTAACACCGGATGGTACGAAGCAGGGACCGTTTGATGATTCAAGATCGCCGGCACATAATACCGAGTATTCCGAACTGCACACAAAGGCCGAGTTCTGCGGTATGTGCCATGATGTCAACCATCTAACAAACGGACTGCCCCTTGAAGCTACCTATACCGAATGGAAGAACGGCCCCTACGCAGCCCAGGGTATCCAGTGCCAGGACTGTCACATGACACCGGGAATTACAGGATACCAGGCAAATCCGGGTAAGGCGTCAGGGATAGGCAGGGAGCGGGAGCATATCTGGACACATTTTGGTGTGGGCGGTAACGTGTTCATGACCGAATACCTTGGTTCGAAGACCCATGCGATCATGGCAGTGGATAGATTGCAAAGGGCGGCACAGGTTGAGGTAGTATCTGGTAGCTCAGTGGTTCCTGGTGAGTCTTATGAGTTCAAGGTTACTATAAAGAACATCGGAGCAGGGCATTACCTGCCAACCGGCCTGACCGAGTCCAGGCAGATGTGGCTGGATATAACTGTGACCGATGGGGCGGGAACTGAAGTTTACAACTCAGGTGCCCTGGATGAAGATGGCAATATCGACACTGGGGCAGTTGTGTACCATACCATACTTGCCGATGCCGAGGGTAATCCCACAGAAAAGGTATGGGAAGCCCAAAGCATACTGTCAGACCACAGGATACCACCAAAAGGTGAAGATATCGAAACCCACAATTTTACTATGCCTGAGGAAGTGACCTTGCCTGTTTCTATCACTGCTATACTAGAATACCGGTCTGCCCCCCAGGAATTAATTGACCATTTGCTGGGCGAGGAGTTCGAGGTGCCTGTTGTCTATATGACACAGGATTCCAAGACCATTGGAGATGAAGATAAAAGCATACCCGGATTCCAGATAACGTTCCCGGTGATGCTCGGGTTATTGTTACTGCTATTCAGCATGAGAGGAAACAAAAAATGAATGAGGAGACTGAAGTTAAACCTGTTGAGACACTGGACTGTATCGGGCTGTTTTGCCCGATACCAGTCTTCAACACTACTGAGGCTATAAACACTATCAATATAGGTGAGGTGCTGGAAGTGCTGACCGACGACCCTGCCTCAACCCAGGATATTCCCAGATGGGCCAAGCGCACGGGCCACAAACTACTGAAATTCGAGGACCAGGGTGACAATTTCCGGTTCCTTATAAAAAGAACGAAATAAATGAGGAGATATGAAAGATGAGTGATGAAAAGATATTATATGTCCAGACCAGTGGTGTGAACACTCCCGAGAGGTTGTATTCCCCGCTGGTGCTTGCCCAGACCGCCAAGGCTATGGGCGTTGATGCAACAGTGTATTTTCTTGGGATGGGTGTCACTGTGGTCAGGAAGGGCGAGGCTGAAAAAGTGCAGGTCGGGAGTTTCCCACCACTTAAGGATATACTGGACCAGACTGTAGCAGCAGGCGTAAAACTGTATGTCTGTGAAGCCAGCACCCAGTTGATAGGGGTGGACAGGAGTGAATTCATCCCTGAGGCTGAGATCGTAGGGGCGGCAACCCTCAACGACCTGGTGCTGGAAGCTGACGGCACGATGTGGTTTTGACCATGGTGAATGGTTTGAAGACCGTTTACATGGACAATGCATCCGGGGCACCTCTTGATAAACGTGTGGTTGAGGTCATGCTCCCGTACTTTGATCCCAGGGTGGGTAATCCTGCATCGCTCCATGAATCAGGTGTTGAGGCCCGTAAAGCACTGGGTGCGGCACGGGAGTCGGTGGCCGCACTTATAGGGGCAGAGGATAAGGAAATTATCTTTACATCAGGGGCAACCGAGTCCAACAACATTGCCATACGCGGCGCAGTGCAGCGAAAGAAGAAAAAAGGGAACCACATAATAATCTCTGCCGTGGAGCACATGTCTGTGGTCAATACCTGCAAGGACCTGCAGCGTGAAGGGTTTGAAGTGACTACTGTGCCCGTAGACAGGGACGGACTTGTGGACCCCGGACGCATTGCGGACGAGGTCACTGACCAGACCATCCTGGTATCATGTATGTATGCCATTGGTGAGATAGGCACTATCCAGCCTGTTCGGGATATCGGTGCCATGACCAGAAAAAGGGATATTCTCTTCCATGTGGACGCCGTGGCTGCTGCCGGTAAGATACCGGTCGATGTAGTGCAGGACAATATTGACCTGTTATCCATTTCTTCCAATGACCTGTACGGTCCGAAAGGAGTGGGTGCACTATATATAAGGTCGGGCGTGGCGCTTCGTCCCGTGATGACAGGCGGGGGCCAGGAGCGGGGGCTGCGCTCTGGTTCTGAGAATATTTCCGGTATTGTGGGTATGGGTAAGGCATGTGAACTGGCAAAGGATGAGATGGAAACGGATGCCATGCAAATGGAGGTGCTCAGGGAGAAGTTGATTGACGGAGTACTTGGCAATATGAAACATTCTTATCTAACAGGTCACAGGACAAAGCGTCTGCCGAACATTGCCAGTTTCAGGTTCAGTTTTATCGAGGGCGAGAGCATCATTATGAGCCTCAGCGACCTGGGTGTGGAGGCGTCCACGGGTTCGGCATGTTCTGCAAAGACCCTGGAGCCATCCCATGTACTTATCGCCATCGGGCTGCGTCATGAGGAAGCCCACGGATCGCTGCTGCTGTCCCTTAACAAGTGGAATACGCAGGCAGAGGTTGACCATGTGCTTGAGAGCCTGCCGCCTGTGGTGGAGCGGTTGAGGGCATTGTCGCCACTGTACCAGGAGGATTGATCGTATGAGTTTTGAATATTCGGAAAAGGTAAAGGATCATTTCAGGAATCCCAGGAATGTGGGAACCATTAAGGATGCGGATGCCACCGGACGGGTGGGAAATCCGGTTTGCGGTGATATGATGGAGATACAGCTTAAGGTGGAGGATAATGTCATTAAGGATATCAAGTTCAAAACCTTCGGGTGCGCTTCTGCTATTGCTACCAGCAGTATGGTTACCGAGATTGCAAAGGGTAAGACCCTGGAAGAGGCGCTGGAGATTACCAGGCAGGATGTGGCAGATGAACTGGATGGCCTTCCACCCATAAAGATGCACTGCTCCAACCTGGCCGCCGATGCATTGCATGCTGCCATAAATGACTACATGGAGAAGCAGGAGAAGGGTATTGCAAAACTGGAGGAGAATGAGTATGAGGTGGCGGTGATAGGTGGCGGTGCTGCCGGGCTGGCTGCTGCTACTATATCATCTTATGTGGGGCTTAAGACCGTGGTATTTGACGGCGGGCAGTGGGGCGGTATGCTGAACAAGTTTTGTCCTGATAAGTTGATAGAGAACTATCCGGGCCTGACCGACAAGATGACCACACGTGAGCTAACCCAGTCGCTGCTGGATGATGCCAGGGAGCAGGAAGCGAAGCTGGTCAATGAGCATGTGAATGATGTTGAAATGGAAATTGACAGTGATTTCAAGACCCTGACCACGGATTCCGGGATTTATAAGGCCAGGATGCTGGTGCTGGCTTCGGGCAGTTCGCCTGCCAGATCCGGCATCCCTGGCGAGGAGAAGTTTGCAGTGGACGACGGTGGCATATTTTACCTGACGGCAGACCCGTCCAGGCTAATAGACAAGCGGGTGCTGGTGTACGGCAGGGGATACAATGCGCTCTCCACGGCCGGCTGCCTGGGAGGTATTGCCGGGAGTATCACGCTTGTTACGGATGAGGCGTCGTTTATGGTGCCTGAGCGGGAGATGGACAGGGTGAAGTGCATTGAGGGTTTGAAGATGCTGACTTCGACAACTTTGTTGGAGATACAGGGCGCTGCAAAGGTTGAGAAGGCTGTGCTGGAGGACCAGACCGGGGGGGAGAGGATGGAGATTATAGTGGATGCTGTGGTGCTGGCAACCGGGATGGTGCCGAATGTCGGGCTTATGGAGAAGCTGGGTGTGGAGGTGGATGAGTCGGGATTTGTTAAGACTGATAAGTACCAGCGGACCAGCCTGGATGGGGTGTATGCTATCGGGAATGTGGCATCAGAGATTGATCTGCTGGTGGTGGCCGAGGCGCAGGGGACGATTGTGGCGCATGATGCTTATCGGAGGTTGAGGGGTGGGTAAGGGGGTTAAGTATTGGATGGAGTATTTTAGGTGAATACTCCTGGATAAATCGACATATATAGGCCCGGTATATTGTACGGGGGATAACGGTGACTGCGGGATGGATATTCTGTGCATCCTTATAATGTTTTGAACCAGATAGACAATAGTAGTACTAAAATTGGGAGCTTTTTCTTGAGTTGATATCAAGTCGCTAACACCATTTAATTTGGCTATTCGTACTAAATAACCAAAGTGGGGTATCCACTTAACTCCCGTTCTATAAACACTTTCCCCTACCAATAATAGATTTGTATGGATTAGGGTCTGTTGATACGGCTTTTTCTATAAGCCGATAGAACAATATCCCCCTAGATCGTGAAGTATGAAGT
>JAUWRA010000096.1 GCA_030610815.1 Methanosarcinales archaeon | reverse complement strand
TCCATAAACTCCCTAACCATACTGGCCCTGCCTCCTGCAGTCAGGTTAGCATGTCCCACATCAAAAGTAATACCCAGGTTGCCTGAATTGACCTCCTCAACTACCCGCACCAATTCACCAGCCTCACAGCACAGGTTACCGGGAGCCGTCCCCTCCTTATTCTCCAGGCCCAGCATCACACCGTGGTTATCTGCAAACTCTGCCAGGCGCTTCAAGTTATCCACCATATTCGATAAGCTATCCTGGCGATCACTCCCCACAAGCCCGGGATGCAAAACCATAACCCTGGACTGGAAATATGCTGCCAGTTCAATAGACTCTTCCATGAGCCTGAAATCAGGACCGCTCATGTTCGCCGTATCCACGCACAGTTTGGCAGGATATGTGGGGACATTAGCATAGTAGGGTGCATGTACAGATGTCACACCGCTGGAAGTGGATAATATATCAGACACTTTCCTGACCCGGTCATGCTGAAGTTTGCGCCCCTCATATATTCCCATCTTGGGCACGTACATCTCCACAGAGTCAACCTCATTGACCAACACCTCAAGCGGGGATGCAAAGGAAGATGCCCCTATGATCATTACTCTACAGCACCTGCCCCATAATATCCAGTGCCCGCACGATATCCTTATCCGACGTGGCATAGGACAACCTGATATGCCCTTCACCCCTGGGCCCGAAGGCCGAACCTGGGGCAGTGATCACTCCCGCCTCCAATAACTTCATGACAGCCTCCATTGAATTGTCAACCTTCGGGAATGCATAGAAAGCGCCCTTTGGTTCCACGCATTCAATGCCGAGATCCTTCAGCCCCTTTATCAATAAATCCCTGCGCCGCATGAAACTCTCCCGCATCTCTGCCACGCATTCCTGGGGCCCGGTTATGGCAGCCAAAGCCGCTTTCTGTGCGATACTGTTAGCACATGCCTGTACGTACTGGTGAGCTTTCAGCATCTGCTCGGTAATATCATGTGGAGCAGCCACATAACCCAGCCTCCACCCAGTCATGGCATAGGTCTTGGATGTGGCATTGATGGTAACAACATTATTGGAAATACTGGCAGGGCTCACATGCTCCCCTTCATAGATAATATGCTCATACACTTCGTCAGAGATGATAGTGATATTATGGTCATTTGCCAGTTCGCATAGTCCCTGTATCTCGTCCCTGGTCTGCACACCACCAGTGGGATTGGATGGCGAATTTACCACCAGTACCCTGGTTTTATCAGTGATATATTCGGCAACAGTCTCTGCATCCAGGGTGAATGTATCAGTTAAAGGCACACCTATCGCCCTGCCGCCTGAGATATCGGTAAGTGCCACATATGACACAAATCCCGGGTCAGGTACCAGTACCTCATCCCCTGGTCCTACAAGAGCCAGAAGTGCTATGTGAAGTGCCTCCGATGCACCCGAGGTAATAATAATATCATCCGGAACAACCTGGAAATTATTAAACTGTTCGAATTTTTCTGACAGTGCCTGCCTTAATTCCGGCACACCGAGGCCCGTGGTATATCCGGTGAACCCATCATTAATGGCGTCAATAGCTGCCTGTTTAATATGATCCGGGGTATCAAAGTCAGGCTGGCCAAGACCCATGTTGATGGCATTGGGCCCTGCCCCCTCGAATAACTTCCTGATACCTGAAATGTCTATCTTTTCAACCCTTTCCGCAAATCTTCGGTTCGATGTCATTCTTCCTCCCTGTATTCCTTTTTGGTGATATCCCATCCTTCCATTGATCTAAGTTCATTAAATATCAGCATGATTATTGCCATACTACCGTTCCAGTGAATGGTCTTATTCACTTCCCCCTCTTCAAGTTCACTTATAATACTTTCAATGAAATAATTCAATGCATGCTGTTTTGAAAACTGGATATTAAAAATGACCTTGTATCCGTCTTTGACCCTTCCATAGGATATTAACGTATAGTCATTATTTTCATACAAGGGGATCTGGTCATAATCACAGATGATCTCAGTTTCATGGACAAAAGAGGAATCTGCCCTGGAAAAGCATTCTAATACCTTCCTGACACTTTGAACTGTAGCCTGCTTGCCGAACCATATCTTGATCTTGCCGGTTGTGCATGACAGTCCAATGTTATCGCATCCCATCTCAATGTATGAAATATTTCTTCCATCATCAAGAACGTCATCCATTGATATTGAAACTTCTTCTAACATCAGGATATGAATTATGTTAACTTAATATGAATTTTATGGTTATATTTTTGTACCTCGCTCGCTCTCGTTTTTAGTTTCACGCCCTCTGATGTTTCATAATTTCCTAAAAAACATCAAAACATATATATTCATAGACGAATCTATATATTCCATATAGAACGGGATATGGATATGGAGATTCGAAAGATCCAGCGGACCGGAGGGTCAACTTACATAGTGTCACTGCCCAAACAGTGGGCCGACCATGTGGGCCTGACCAGCGGTATGAATGTGGGGATTACTACCCGACCAGACGGCAGCCTGCTTATTTCACCTGATATCTCGTCTCCATCTCCCACAAAAAAACAACTGGATGTTACTGACAGGACCGGGGATGTGCTGGTGAGGGAGATCATAGCTTTCTATATTGCAGGCTTTAATGTGATCGAACTGGTATCAAAACGGATCACTGCCGAACAGAAACAGACCATCAGGCAGATCACACATAAGCTCATCGGACCCGAGATCGTTGAGGAAACTGCTGATCGGATGGTCATCCAGGACCTGCTGAATCCCGTTGAACTATCCCTGCGCCAGTCTGTACGGCGGATGTACCTGATAGCCAGTTCAATGCAGACCGATGCAATGCACGCCCTGGCATCCGGTGACTCTGACCTGGCCATGGATGTATCCAGCAGGGACGATGAAGTGGACAGGTTATACCTGCTGATCGAAAAGCAGCTTCGTTTCATGCTTCGCAGCGGCCAGGTAATTGATTCACAAAAAGATATGACACCTGATATGAGTCTTGACCTGACCCTGGCGGCCCGGCCTATAGAGAAGATCGCAGACCATGCAAGGAAAATTGCGCTTATCACAATAAGCCTGGAAAAACAGCTCCCTGTAGATGTTGTCAGGATGTTTAAGGGTGCAGGGCAAAGTGCAAGCGAACTTGTGGAGAATTCTGTAGAATCATTATTTTCATCTGATATTGATAAAGCCAACAATTCGATCGAGATGAAAATAGAAATGAACAAGGCATTGCGTGCTATTGATAAGAAACTGGTAACCATGGATTCCAGGGATGCACTACACCTGCGAATAGTATCAGATAGTATTGATCGTATAGGTGAATATGGTGCAAATATTGCAGAAATAGCGATAAATTCAACTATATCAAAATCAGTGTAATAAAAATAAAGAATAATCCTGTGAGGGGATTGAAAAGGAGGAAAAAGAATGGGATTGATCAAGAGAGTAAAAAAGAATTTCTCATCTATATTTAAAAACTTATTTAAGAAGAAGACTGCAAAGATCGGCATCTACGGGCCGCCCAATGCAGGAAAGACAACTCTTGCAAACCGGATCATCAGGGACTGGACCGGGGATGCTATGGGTGCAGTATCGAATGTTCCGCATGAGACCCGGCGGGCGCGCAGGCGTGAAGGTGTAACAATCGAATCCAATGGCTCAAAGGTCACACTGGATATTGTGGATACACCTGGGCTTGCCACTAAAATAGATTTCCATGAATTCATGGCCCATGGTCTGGAAGAAGAAGAGGCAAAGCGCAGGGCCAAGGAAGCCACCGAAGGTATCATCGAAGCCGTGAAATGGCTTGATGACCTGGACGGAGTGATCCTGGTGATGGATGCTACGGAAGACCCGTTCACACAGGTGAATGTGACCGTTATCGGGAACATGGAAGCAAGGAAACTGCCGCTTTTGATCGCTGCCAACAAGATCGACCTGCCCGAATCCTCACCTGCAAGGATACGCAGTGCATTCCCCCAGCATCCACTGGTACCAATATCAGCATTGGAGGGACAGAATATCGATGCTCTCTATGAAGAGATCGCGGACCATTTCGGGTGATATCATGATAGGAGTACAGATGGACCTGATCTCAGAGGAAAAGATGGCCGCGATGACAGCCATGGAAAAAATACGGCTGATACTTGATGGTGTCAAGGATGGCAAGATCATTGTGCTTGAAAGAGGATTGACACCCACCGAAGAAGCGAAACTCATCGAGATGACTATGACCGAGATCACTCCGGAAGATTTTCCAGGTATTGAGATCGAGAGTTATCCCAGCAGCCAGAACCAGAAATTAATCGACAGGATATTCAGGAAACCCGTTGTCAGGACAAGATTAACAGTGATCGGCCCGGCAAACCAGCTAAAAACACTGAAAAAGGACCGCGACCTTATCAGTGCACTGGTATCTTCACAATAAATGCTTAATACTATTTTGTAATAATTAAGAGGAACTATGCCACACAAATGTACCAGGTGTGAGAACATTTTCAAGGACGGTGCCGTGGAGATCCTTAACGGCTGCCCCAATTGCGGCTGGAACAAGTTCCTCTTTGTACATGATGAGTCCCAGGCAGTCCCGGAGAGTACAACCGAAGGGGAGAAAGAACAGCCGGCAAAGAAATTCCTCAAGGAGATAGATGAGTTCCTCGCAGACCAGGGGGTCAAGGTGGATGAGGTTAAAAAAATGGAACAGGAACCTGAGGGTGAGCGCATTGAATCTATTCGAATAATGGGCCCGGGTTCCTATGAGCTTAATCTTGAAGCACTGCTGGAGCGCAAGGAGATAATCATGGCAATAAAGGAAGATGGTACATATATGGTGCACCTACCTTCGGTGTTTGACAATAAAAAGAGAAAGAAAAAGAAGAAATAACCCTGTTCATTTTCATGCTTTGAAAAACGTGTTTGGTGTAGCTGAAACGTCATAAAATATTCTCTCTACACCTGAGGGGAAAACAAGTTTGAAAGTACCAACATTAGTACCCAGGTTGTGGGAATCATGGAAAAACATATTTCCTCCTTGTTCAGGGTCATGGTAGGATACATTCCTTACTTTGACCACAGCATTATCTTCCCTGACACTCTGTACCTCTACATTATCAAAATCATTGAATATGTCATAGATTGCAGGTTCTATGCTTCCTGTACCAAGGAAAAGGACATACATTCTTGCAATCATATTCAGTTCATATTCGATGTAGAAGGTGGCATCCGGACCTTCCAGGGTCATTGTAATAGATTCCACATGCAGGTACCTGGGTGGGTCAGCACTTGCAGTACCCACTGTTAAAAATATCGATGATAATAACAGTCCCGTTATGAGCAAAATTATTCTGCTGTTCATAGATCTATCTCTTTAATAGATAATGTTCCATATCAAATTATTTATCTTTTTCTCTCGACCTTGCAGCTACTGAGATCATGTGCCTCATATGATCCTTCCCTGCAATGTTCTTTATGGTCCTGTTTTCTTTTATGTCTATGATCTCCAGGCCGGAAAAAAGGTCCTTTATCTCGTCGGGGTTAAAATAATGGTACACTGAGCCTGTACTGCGCAAAAAAGTGGCGGGTTCTACTTCCCTGCCTCCCATACGCATATCCTCCCTGCCAAGTACTTCTATTACTAAGGTGCCGCCAGGCACCAGCACACGAGCGAACTCTGGGAGCACCGCACTTCTTTCCTCTTCCAGCAAGTGCTGCAGGACGCCAAAGGCAACCACTGCATCGAATGTATTATCCTTAAAGGGGAGATGGCATACGTCCGCAGCAGCCAGGCCTATTTGCATATTACGGCGCAATCTTACATTGTCCAGTTCGGTTATGGCAAAGCGGGATATGTCCACTCCCATGACTTCGTATTCCCGCATGGCAAGAGGGATCGTGTATCTCCCCACTCCGCAGCCTGCATCAAGGATACGGGCAGGGGATGTTACATACCTGTCAAAAAAATCAAGTGAATACGGCCCCTTCCAGATACCACGCAGGTGTTCTGTGTTCCAGGCTTTCAGGTGGCTGATCGGTCTTTGCTTCATAGTTCAAAAGAGATGACAACGTTTATGTATAAAAGTGAGTTCTAATCCTCACGCCGATTCAAGTTCCACAGTAATAATTGGACAATGACAATTAGACAATGATAATTGGCAAAGAGGAAAAACAATGAACAAGATGATCAAAACAATAATTACACTGGCCATAGTTATGACCGGACTGATGATTTCGGGATGTACAGACAGCGAACCCCCCTCCTCGCAGCAATTCAACCACAACCTGCCGATAGTTCCTGTTGTAGTGGATGTCACTATAGGCGAAGCACTTGCAGACCCTTATGCATATGAAACCATCCGTGTGACTGGTATCGTGAACCAGACCATCGATGTTACAGGTTATACATACATAGAGATCATAGACAGCACTGGCAGCCTGTGGGTGGCAGGGTATTCGGCACAACTGGATAACGGCACAGAGATAACAGCCACTGGCAACCTGAATATCGAGTTTACCAGTACCTTGCTTGGAAGGACGTTCGACATTATTTTATTCGCTGATTCGATCTCTGGCGGGAACACATCTGCTTCGAACTCCCCGCATGGCAGCGGTACTATAGTGACAGGTGACATCAATGTCACACCTGTTGATGGGGGCACAAGGATAGAAGATATCAAGTCTATGTCTGCGGAACTTGATGGACAGGTTGTGAAGGTATCTGCCGTGGTAGTGAAAAACGTGGTGCTCATTGATGATTATTTCCTGACACTTGATGATGGTACAGGGGAGTTGAAGGCAAGATGTCCAAATACTTTTAATGTATCCCTGGGGGACAGCGTGGTAGTCACGGGCACTGTAATGACAGATGTGGACCTTGGAAATGAATACTTTTATGAAGTATTGCTCCAGATAACTGATGTGGAGTAGGTACGTCAGGTATTGTATCTATCAAATTCAGGTGTAAAACCAGGAGTAAAGTCAGTGACTTTTTAATTTATTCTGGATAAATGAATCATGGCAAAAAAGATTAACCGCAGAGGGCACAGAGATTCGCAGAGGGTTGTTATTTTACTCTGCGTCCCTCTGCGGTCTCTGCGGTTTTTCGAATCGTCCCAGAATATAATAAAAAGTCTCTAAAGTCAGGTGTAAAGTTAGGTATGAGGTGATGGTGACATGATTGAAAAGTATCCTGTAGTAATGACAATAGCAGGTTCAGATTCAGGCGGCGGTGCAGGTATACAGGCTGACCTGAAGACCTTTGCAACACTGGGAGCCCATGGTACATGTGCAATTACTTCCATCACTTCCCAGAACACCACAGGTGTGCAGGATGTGCATGACCTGCCGCCTGGTACTGTTGAATCCCAGATACGGGCAGTGGCTTCTGATATGAAGATCGCTTATGCCAAGACCGGTATGCTCTCCTCGTCTGCTATTATCACCAGGGTGGCAGAGATGGTCAGGGAGTGCCATATCCCGCTGGTGGTTGACCCGGTCATGGCAGCCGAGGCTGGAGACAGCCTGATCAGGCGCGAGGCTGTTACAACCCTGCAGGAGGAACTTATCCCGCTGGCCAGGGTACTGACACCCAATGTTGATGAGGCAGGTATTCTCTCAGGTATCAAGATCAATGACATGGATGATGCAAAGGAAGCGGCACGCCGCATTGTGGATTCGGGAGCAAATGCAGTAATTATCACAGGCGGGCACCTGGAGGGGTCAGACCTGCTGTATGAAGGCGTGGATTTTACGCTTGTGGACGGCGAACTGGTCAAGGGCGGGACCCACGGGGCAGGGTGCACTTATTCGGCGGCCCTGACCGTATTCCTTGCTGGCGGGGCCAGTCTCAGGGATGCGGCTGCGGGTGCCAAGTTGTTTGTGACCAGGGCTATTCTTGAAAGCCGGTCTGTCGGGCAGGGTGTGGGGCCTGTGAACCAGGCGCAGCATACGGTGAAGACTGCCCGGATGTACGAGGCAGTGGTGGATGTGCAGGAAGCAGTTGCCATACTGGAATCGTCCAGGGAATTTGCTGATCTTATACCTGAAGTGGGCTGCAATGTAGCCAGTGCCATTCCTGATGCAGCCGGTACCGAGGATGTTTGTGCGGTGCGGGGGCGTATTGTCAGGTCGGGGGGTCGTGTGCAGGCTGTGGGTTGTCCGGCCATGGGTGCCAGTAGCCATGTGGCAAGGATCGTGCTGGCTGCCATGCATCACGATGCTGGGCTGCGGGCGGCTGTGAATATCAGGTACTCTGAGGATGTGCTGGAGGTGGTGAGGGATATGGGGCTGACTGTGGCTTCATTTGACAGGGCGCACGAGCCCGAGGGTGTCAGTACTATGGAATGGGGCACCCGGACTGCTATTGATAAGTACCGGAAGCTGCACAACCGGGTCCCGGATGTGGTGTATGACCTGGGTGCGGTGGGCAAGGAGCCTATGGTACGGCTGCTGGCGCATCGGGCTGTGGATGTGGCGGAGATGGGTGTGGAGATTGCGAGTAGGGTGGGGGAAAAGTAATCTGTGAAGGAATAATACTTTCACCGCACTTTTGCCATTCATTTTTATTTTACGTGCCCATCAATAATTCACTATGTCAAAAGAATTGAGGCACGATAGGCACACGGTATCGCTGCTTACTGACCATATGGTATTCTCTCCAAAATACAGGGGCAAGGTGCTGGTGGGCGATGTGGGCATGTTGGCTGAGGCAATTATCAGGAAGACCTGTAAGGAACTTGATATTGAAGTCATTGACATGGCAGTGAACCCGGACCATGTACATATATTTATCAAATACCCGCCAAAATATTCCGTAAGTTATATATCCAAGATGATCAAAGGTAGAAGTAGCAGGGTGCTTAGGAAAGAATTTCCTCATTTGAAGGAATGGTGCCGTGACCATCTATGGGCTCCAAGCTGTTACCACGGCTCTGTGGGCTCTGGCTGGGACGTGATTGAGAAGTATATCTCAGCACACAATACATACGAGCATAATAGAAGGTAAATATGGGAAAAACGCCATATACAGGCCCGGTACATTTGTACGGGGTATACCGTGACTTCAAAATCATAGGCATGAACTAAATCGAAAACTTTATTATTAAGTGGTACTTTTTAAATTGACTGTGTGGGGTGATTCAAATGAAACAAAAAATGGTAATTTCAATATTGATAATAGGTATCGTTTTAATTTCTGGATGTACCAGTGAAGAAAAAACAAATTTTAAAAGTTCAATTGACTCGCAATCGTCAGAACTCCTTATTAAACCAAGCGATCTTCCAAAGGGATATTTAATCGGCGATTACAAGACTTATGCAATATCTAAAGGAAATTCTTTCGACGTGGGTCCTAATTTCAATCTTTTAGCTAATTTTGGTGCTGCTGATAAATATGTTAACAGTGATAATGAATATGAAGGAGATATTCCTGAAGGAAAGAAACGAATCGCAACTGCATTCTCAGTTGCTAAGGAAGATAAAAGTCACTTAACGGCTATTTTTATTTTTGAGTCAGATTCTAATTCTGGATTGAAAGACTATTTTTCCACAATGGAATCAATTTATACTGAAGGGGGAGTGGAATTAAAGACAAATTTTGTCGGTGATAATTCTATCCTGATTGAAAATTCCTCTTTATGGTTTACTTTAAAAAATTATGTGGTTTTTATATATTCAGTTAGTAGTAGTAGGGACGGTGATGAGATAATAGAGGTTGCAAAAGCAATTGAAAAAGGACTTAATTAGAATATTATTTGATTAAGCTCATGCCTGCTTTTTTCTAACTATTTTATGCGCCCTAAAAGATGCCCTGCTTTTGTAAAGCAGGGTCAGTGACTTTTCCACCCTTTTGTTTATTGGATTTAGATATTGCCTGTA
>JAUWRA010000184.1 GCA_030610815.1 Methanosarcinales archaeon | reverse complement strand
ACTTTAATAATCAGTATACACATCCTTCTGGACAATGGACATTGAAGGTTATGCAAAGCGAGCATTGCTGTCGGGTGAGAGCGAAGGCCAGATCGAGGAGAGGCTGACCCGGCGGATACTTGAGATCAAGGGTGATAAGGTAACCCAGCACCATGCAAGGGAACTGGCACATGCTGTCATGGTGGAAGCCGGTGCCACCCTTAACCCCAAAGGTGAGATACTTGAACCTGTCACATCAGGCATTACCATGGGACAGTTCGGCGTGGGCAGCCGGGGTGCAGGGGATTTCTATACCCATGAGCAAATAGCCAGGGTGATAGGCAAGACAACAGCCGAAGTGGATTCCTCACACCTGGACGATTCAGGCGTGGTCAAAGCAGGCAGTGGTGAGTACCTTGTGCTGACAGTGGACGGCATCCACAGCAGGCTTAGTGATTACCCATTCCTGGCAGGATTCCATGTGGCCAGGGCGGCCTTACGTGATATATATGCAATGGGGGCCAGGCCGCTGGCCATGCTGTCTGATATCCATCTGGCTGATGACGGGGACGTGGGCAGGATATTCGACCACATTGCAGGTATTACGGCAGTGGCCGAACTGACAGGTGTACCGCTGATAACAGGCAGCACCCTGCGCATTGGCGGGGACATGGTCATAGGAGAGCGCATGACCGGCGGTGTTGGTGCAGTGGGTATAACCGGGACCATCTCTGCCAGGATATTAGCAGAGCCCGGTGATCTGATACTGATGACAGAAGGGGCAGGCGGAGGCACCATCTCCACCACAGCCCTATATTATGACAGACATGATATTGTGGATGAGACCATCAATATCAAGTTCATAGAGGCATGCGAGGCCATCATGGAAGCGGGGCTTCTGGAACGTATCCATGCCATGACCGATGTGACGAACGGCGGTGTGCGGGGTGATGCAAAGGAGATTTCCCGGACCGCGGGTGTGGAACTTGTGTTTAAGGAAGACCGTATCCGGCCTCTGGTAAACGATTCAGTGCTGTCTATGCTGGAAGAACTTAAGATAGATTACCTGGGTGTATCCCTGGATGCACTTCTTATCATTGCACCGCCCGGTGCTGCAGATGACATTATCGGGGTACTCAGGTCAAAGGACATTGCGGCAGATGTGATAGGAGAGGTCGTGGAGGGTTCAGGTGCCAGAATTGAGATCAATGGCGAAATTGTGGACTTTTCCCCCAGGTTCAGGGAGTCTGCATACACACCGATAAAAAAACTGGTAGGTGAGGATGAGCCCCTGGACTTTAAACAAATGTGTAACAGGATTGATAATGCTGCCCTGGCAGCTATTGATAAAAAGCGCCGGATCGTTGAAAGATTGAAGCAATAGTAGTTAAGAAAATGCTCACTTCGTTCGCATTTTCTAAGCCTGCAGGAAAGTATATACTTTCCTAACGTCAAGAAATTATTAATAGTGGGTAAAATAAACCACATAAGGGTGATAGGCTCATGAATTGGAAAATTATCGTTATCGTTATCATTTTCATTTCTCTTTTATTATTTGTACCGTTCATTGTATCTGCGAACCTGGCTCCTGAGGCTGACTGGATAGTAAGCCTGGGTGGGAACCGCGAGGAGATCATTTATGATATTATCCAGACATCAGACGGCGGTTATATCGCTACCGGTATGACTGCTTCTAAAAGTTCCAGTAATGATGTGTACGTGGTAAAGCTCAGTCCGACCGGAGATTTGGACTGGGAAAATAATTACGGAGATATAAAAGAGGATTACGCAAAATCCATACGACAGACCTCGGACGGAGGATACATAATTGGGGGAGGGACCAGGTCCTTCAATGTGGGTGTAATTGATTATTATATTATTAAGCTGGATCCTTCAGGTGAAGTCCAGTGGGAAAATAAGTATGGCGGCAGCCAGACCGATATGTGTGAAATTATAATCCAGACAGAGGATGGCGGTTATATGGCGGCAGGCCAGTCATGGCAGAATATCCTGGAAGGGAATATGTATCTTATCAAACTGGATCCTGATGGTAATGAGGAATGGGGTAAGGTCATTGGCGGCGGCCCGGAGGACGGGGCGTACGATATCCAGCAGACTCCTGATAGTGGATATATCGTTACAGGATATACACGTTCGACTACCGACGGCAGCTATAAGGCGTATATTGTAAAAACCGATTCCCGCGGAAATGTGGAATGGAGCAGGGATTTCGGCGGTGGTAGTGATAACCGGGCATTTTCGCTTGAACAGCAAGGGAACGGATATGTTGTTGCCGGATATACAAAATCCCATAGGGAATCATCTGACGTTTATGTGGTGAAGGTTGACCTGGACGGAAATCTGGTATGGGAGAAAACCTTTGGAGGAAGGGATACTGAAGAGGTGGCACAATCCATCAGTAAGACATCTGATGGTGGATATATACTGGCGGGCAAGACCAACCAGTACACATATGGTGCCTATGATGTGTATCTCCTGAAACTTGACAGTAATGGTAATGAGCAGTGGAGCCAGATATTTGGCGGTGAGAATGAGGATCATGGATATTCTGTCATCCAGAATTTCAAAGGCGGGTTCACTGTTGCAGGCCAGACAAGATCTACTGGGTTCGGTTCTTCCGGATTCGGTGGCGATGTCTTTATTATCAAGACAAAGGACCCCCTCAGCAAGAAACCTGGGAGCAGCGGACTTGGGGATATCCCTGAATACGGCTCGCCCTCACCGGGTGTTGTGTTTGGTCTCTTGATGCTGGTCACGGCAGGGCTGGTTATTCGAAGGCGGTCGTGACCGGACCTGCCTCCTCATTTGTTTTCATTCTGGTATATACCGCTGTAGCCTTCGCTAACATCACTGCTGAGCCTGAAAAAGATCAGCTGTACGACCCTGGCATTGCGCTTCAGCCTGAAACCCGCAGGGTTGTGCACTACCAGCAGGCTCTCGCTGCGCCCGCTGTACCCGGCATCCCACACAGCGGTCTCCAGCGCTACACCGCAGCGCAGCAGGCTTGAGCGGGCCCTGGCAATGGCGGCCAGGCCATCTGGTATGTTCACTACTTCGTTATAGATGATCTTGTATATGCCAGGTCCAAGGTGCAGCCAACCGTCGCTGTCGAATTCCAGAGGTTCTGTGTCCGGCAACTGCCGCTCGCTGTTATCAAAGGCCACTGAGCCCGGGCCTTGCAGGCTGTGGACGCTTTGCAGGGTCATCTCTATACCGTTGGGCTGGGTCTGGACGGCGGGGTCTATCATTTGTTCCACCAGGGGTGGTTGGGTGTTAAGTGCTGCAGTAAGTTCTTGTTTTGAGAGCATTGTCATGGGTAAACCTTGGATGGTAGTGATGGTCTTACTGCACTTATAGGCTATTGGTGTTGCGGGTTATAATTTTGACTTGGATGGTTGGTTCAAATGGAAGCATTTAAAAACGAATCGAAAATAACC
>JAUWRA010000164.1 GCA_030610815.1 Methanosarcinales archaeon | reverse complement strand
AAAAGTTATTAAAGGTGCTGCTTATTGTTACCATGTTGAACACAAAGTAATATCATCGCTTTATATTACAAATAAATTATGTATTTATTGTGATGATATTACAACTTTGTACTACATAACTGGATTATGGAACTGTGCCTGCTCCATGTTGATAAAATAATTATGAAATGAGTGAGGAGAGTAAGCCCCCTTCTGTTTTAGCGGCACTTCCCCTTTAGGATGTGATCCGCCATATAACGGCATTCGGCTAAGCGCCAACTCCGGACCGGCCCCGGACAGGCATATGGCCCCTGTTTGGCTTGCACCCACGAGGATTCACGCGTTCCATCCGCCTCCCGCGCGACCTCAGCTTTACAGCATCATAGCATTAACGCGGAGCGGTATCGTTTCTGTGCCATCATACGGCCTGTCATAAGGCAGACCGTTGAGCCACCGATTTTAGACGGCAGCTGCCAGGACTCTCGTCCTACGCCCTCTACAGGCGTTCGTGTATCCGGGTGGTGGGGGGACTTTCCTCAGGTCAGGTGACCCGGTGGCCGTCCTTCCTCTCTCAGAGTACAATAGTATGCAGGCTTGATATAATTTGGGTCGGCCAGAAGAAATAGCCTGAAGAAAAATCATTGTTTCTTGATATAGAATTCCCTGACGACATACAGTATGGCCGCTATTATTGCCAGGTCAAAAATGGAACCTATAAGGTTTGTATATCTGTAGTCGAACAGGTCATAGATGGCGTCGTGCATGCCCAGGTAGAACCCGAAAGAGGCAACCAGCAATATAAGCAGCATGATTAAAATCAGGCCAGTCTTGAATAACCTGACATTGTCAGTATGGCCTTTTTTCTTAACAGTTTCATTCTCTTCCATCCATCTCACCTGACCTTATTTTTTCTTCTTCCCAGTATCACAGCCACTGCCATCAGACCCACAATTGCGACAAATATGCCTGGTCCATCCGCCATCGGGGCTCCGTAATCCCCTGTCCTGTACACATCACCATAGGGTGTCGGGGCGGGTTCTGGCACAACAAATTCAGTAGTAATGGTCTCTGTTGTACTCACAGACCTGGTCTTCGTAACCACATCTTCATCACCTTGACTGTCGGGTGCCATGAATAATGATACGCCATATTCGGTAATGATGCGGTCATTCTCGAATATCATTACCTCCACCCTGTAGTCCCTGTCTTTTGGCACTTCAAGTTCGATATTCTTGACCACAGTGGTATCGGCTTTTACCACGCCTACATTGATGTTGCCGCTTTGGCCTATGAGGTTGGTCTTTGCATCCCGCAGTTTCACCAGTGATGTTAAGGGTGACGAATCCGACCTGCCGTAGTTATCCAGGAAGGTGGTCACCTTCAGGATAGTGGTGGTATCACCTCTTGATAACATGGCCACGTCCACATCGCGGATATTGATATATGAATGCTTTGGGCTGGTGAGCAGGGATTCGAGACCTGATATGGTAGCAGTGCCCGAAGTTATCTGCCCGCCGTCCTCATATAGTGTTACTTCAATGCGGTAGTTGCCTGTAATTGGAACCTTTAACTCCACTGTACCGTTCTGGGTCCTGTCCTTGCCGATGTTGCCCATAGATATCTTCTCATCTGCCATGAGCAGGTTGGTACCCAGGTTGTAGGCTTTTGCCTGTATCTCGACTTCACCCGAGGTCTTGCCGTTGTTGCTTACGTAAGTGATAATGTTGAGCCGGGCGGTGTCGTCATCGATGACCTCGGCCGAGATGTCTACCTCATTGATGGCAAGGCTTGTGGTTTCGTACTCCCGGAGGCATCCCCCTGCCAGAACCGATGCGAAAATAAGTGCTGTTACCAGCATGGTCTTTACTGCAGGCGTTAGGTTCATAGTATTAATTAGGGGGGTGCTATTAGTTGAAATACTTTTCCGTAATTTTTTTTACAAATTGCACGTGATTGTACATATTAAATTAAAAAATATTAGACCGCAACCAGAGCTTGTTTGTGACAGTCACATCCAACATAAAAACCCAAAACCCAAAATGCAAATCGTATAATGTGCACTGACATGATCAGTGCTCTCGAAATCTATAAAAGTTTATATACTTTCCAGATTGACAACAAACCAAAGGAAAGTGTAATGGTCATGAATCAGCAATATGCAGTCCTGTTAACCGATATTTTCAATGATATCCCAGCAGATATGCCTGATGACATGATCGATCGTTTAATTGCCGGGGAAGCGACAAAAAAAGACGCTCAGGTACTGCTGCGGTGTGACCCAATTCTTATATTTAAGCTGGCTGACAGGTTAAGGGCCATTCTGGTAGGCAATACTACAACATATATAGTTAACAGGAATATTAATTTCTCAGACCAGTGCATTGGTACCTGCAGGTTCTGTGCATTTAAAGAACATAAGGGGTTCAGGTTGACTACCGGGGAGATCATTGACAAGGCAGGGGAAGCTGTTCGATCGGGTGCTTCGGAGGTATGTATCCAGGGCGGCCTGATGGAAGATATGTACCTTGAAGATTATTGCGGCATTCTCAGTGGAATAAAATCCAGGTTCCCACTCTTACACATTCATGCTTTTTCGCCCATGGAAGTATTTCACATGGCTAAAAATAGTAAAACAGGTATTAATGAAACTATCCAGGAATTAAAACGAGCAGGGCTGGATACAATGCCTGGTACTGCTGCCGAAATTCTTTCAGAACGGGTCCGCAGGGAGATTTGCCCAAATAAGCTTACAGTGGACCAGTGGATTGAAGTGATAATGGCGGCGCACCGTGAGGGTATACCCACTACTGCAACAATGATGTATGGGCATATCGAAACCGAAGATGAACGTATCGACCATATACTTAAGATAAGGGATATTCAGGCTGCGACCGGAGGTTTTACAGAGTTTGTACCCCTGCCTTTCATGCCCTATAATAATCCACTTGGCAAAGAACTGATGTCTGAAGGGGCATATGCCACAACAGGTGTCGAAGACCTTATAGTACATGCCATGGCGAGGATATTGCTGTTCCCGCATGTGAAAAATATCCAGGGTAGCTGGGTTAAGCTGGGTAAGAAGATGGCACAATTCTCCCTGCTGTGTGGTGTAAACGACCTGGGCGGCACGCTGATGGAAGAGAAGATATCAAAGAGCGCGGGGGCAGCTAATGGGGAATACATGCCGCCGGAAGAATTTGAATGGATCATCAGGGGTGCGGGGCGTGACCCTATCCGGAGAGATACGCTATACCGGCATCTAAACAATAAAAATCTTATATAGTAGTGTATCAAATAACTACTAATGATAAAATCCTGCTTGTTGCCTATGAACTATAAGAATCTGCTTAAGGACCGCAGTGGAGTATCTCCTGTTATCGGAATGATCCTGATATTAAGCATTGTTGTGGTTTCTATCGGGATAATCTATACTACGGGAATTCCTTTTATTGATTCGATAAAATATACTACCCAGGTATCTAACGCCAAGAATTCTTTTTCTGTCCTGCAGAATGATGTCCTGGAGATCATAAACGGTCCGGTCACCGGAGCCGGTATGGGCCGGATAACTAAAGTGAAAATGGGCGGTGGATCAATATTTGTTGAACCTCAAAACACTGAAATCCAAATAAGTTACTCTGGCAACAGTAATCCTGTTACTGCGGTACCGGGTACTATAAGTTATAAGTATAAATCGCGGAGCGTGGTCTTTGAAAACGGTGCGACCATATCCAAGTATTCAACCGGTTCATTTATGGAAATAGACCCGCTGATCTATGCAAGTGACCTAGGCTCAGGTAATATCGGCCTGATGATCCATATCATCAATGTCACAGGGGTAAATAGTTCCATTGGTGGTGAAGGGACGGGAAAGATCCGGACGTCATTTGAAGAGAGGGGCAATCTTTATTCAGGAGAAGTAAATAGTGTTAATATCAACATCTCCAGCCAGAATGATGACTCGTGGGGTCGCTATTTCAATGATACTTTATTAAATGCCGGCCTTGCTTCAAGTGATTTTTCAGTTAATCAATCCGGCGGCAATGTGGAGATAAAAATTAATGTTTTAGGCAGCAATTATATTCAGCTTTCAATTTACGAGACTAAGATATTGGCAAGAGTGGAGTGAATGAAAAATGAGGGTGTTGCTTAACGATGAACAGGGGCAGGCAATACCTGTGGAATATATTTTAATATTTACGATTTCAATGATATTCTTTGGATTAATGACCATGACGTTCAATTCAGTAGTAGATAGTTCTTCAAGACAGGCGATCTATATTGAATTGACAGATACTGGCAACCTTATATCCTCAGCTATTACAAATACATATCTTACTACTCCTATTGATGGAGTAAATAGTATTTCCCTGGATATACCTGCTGAAATCGCAGGCACGGGTTATTTTGTTGAAATATCAGATGATGATCCATTTGGGGTAGACAATAAAGTATTAAAATTGACATCTATGCGAAAAAGCGTCACTGCTTATGTTCCACTGAACTCTGTTGATGCCCTTATCGAAATTAATGGATCGGCTCCCAGTGATTCCGGAAAAATATTGATAATAAGTAACACTTCTGAGATTACGATTTCCCAGGGATAAGACTATGAGATCATTCTATTTAACAGAGGATGAAAAAGCAAATATAAGTATGGATTTTTTAACGGCTGTAGCTGTAATTGCCATTGCGTTTATATTTGCAGTAAGTGTCCTTTCCAATATTATTACACCTTATTCGGGATATTCGAAAGAACTGTATCCTACAGCCGACCGGGCAGTAACGTTATTGGT
>JAUWRA010000140.1 GCA_030610815.1 Methanosarcinales archaeon | reverse complement strand
AAAAGTTATTAAAGGTGCTGTTTATTGTTACCATGTTGAACACAAAGTAATATCATCGCTTTATATTACAAATAAATTATGTATTTATTGTGATGATATTACAACTTTGTACTACATAACTGGATTATGGAACTGTGCCATTTAAAGAAAAACTTGCTTTTTTTATCATCTCTTGAATTGAAAAGTTCTATTAAAGATTTCTTATCTTCTTGGATTTCATATCCGTCATTTTTTAATTTATTTGCAACATTTATGATGCTAATTGATTTCCCAACTCTTGGTTCACCCACAATAGTAATAATATTTGATTCAGAAATTTTTCTTAGAATTTCATCCCAGTTATTAGGTTGAATGAAAACACTTAATTCTTTTTCATAATTTGATTCAAATGCGCTTTTAACAGGAGATTTTTCTCCAATTGAATACTCTTTTAAATTCAATCCCTTGACAATAGCATCCATATCTTTCATTCTTAACTTATAACGGGCATTAATCCGTTTCATTTTATCAATAAGATAGTCAGCGGTAACAACATCAAACCATGTACGTGCACGCTCACCAATTTGTGTGATGTTGTAATTGCTCCCCTTTTCAAAATAGCCCCAACATTTAATTCGACCAAGCTTTTCTTCTTCAATATGCTCAAAATTTACTATTCGAATTTGATTTAATTTGTCCAATAAATCGAATTTTTGCTCTTTTAATTGTCCAAATAAATTCTTAGGTAATGATATTTCCTCCTCGTTTTTTATAACTACCCAGTTCCCATTTTCATTTCCAATTACCTTTCCTTTGTATGATTTTAAATCAATAATGGCTATTCCCTTTTCAGTTAAAATTAAAACATCAATTTGAACTTTTGCTAGACGAAAATTTGAAAGAATGTATATATTTTCATCTGTGTTAGCATATTTTTCATAAATAACATCATATAGTTCTTTAAATTGATTCCATTCATGCTCATTTTCGAATTCCTCAATGCAAAAGACCTTCACTACCATATCGTTTAATTACATAATTCTTAAATTATTTAATACTAGTGTTTATACTTTCGTTGTTTTTGAAATAGTGTAATTTGTGTTTCTATTTCTCACGATTGCATTTATCTACCCCCTGAACCACCGCCCAAACCACTCCCTCCCTCATCATAATACTCCACAACAACCCCATCAAGATACTCTGTCCCCACACCCTTTACAACCCTCTTGACCTCCTCCAGCGAAACCCCGGTCTGCCTGTCATACAAAAAAATAATCCTCGGCAGCATAATCCCACTCTGCGCCCCATCCTCTATCATCCGCCTTGATGAGTCATTTAACCTCTCAACCTTATTGGCAATAGAGGCAGCAGATGTCTCGCTCTCAAACTCGATCACATTCATGATAGAATGCCCGAACTTCACAGACCTATCAGGCCTACAGTAAATAATATCAGGAGCAACCAGCTTTGTTTCACGGGTACACGGCCACGGCAGGCTATTCCTCCCCACTATCCGCTTCCAGTTCAGAGCATCAGAATGCTCAGCTACATACTTCCGCATCTCCAACAGCACATCATCATGAGACATATGGATGGTAGGCCTGTTAATACTCCCGCCTTTCCCATTGTAGGTGATCTGAGCCTTATACTTCAGGCACTCCCGCTTAAAATCATGCGGACACCTATGAAAAGTACACCAGAAATACTTTGGCCTGTTAGAATTGGTCTCATCAAGGTCAATATATTCCTTTGTGGAAAGGCTCATGCCATATCTTAGTCCCAGGCCTATGCCACTGTACCTTTGAATCCGTACTGCACAACCCGCAGGCATAGTACATTTTTTCATTCAATTCCATTGTTACCATCATTTACCACCCGATTTTTTTCATTTTCATTCTCATTTTCACTCAACATTCAATCTGCAAGCCAGTCTTCAGTCTTCTTCTTATCCACTTCAGTAGGGCTCAGGAACACCACATTCCCGTCCTTTGTCTTTCGTGCATACCGTATTGCATTCTCCCTATTGTGAAACCGGGTAGGCGTAGACGCACACGATACCGGCATCTCAACATCCTCGCCCTTTTCCAGGGCCTCAAGGTAGCCGGGTTTGTATTTCGGTATGCGGTAGCCGAATTTCTTGACCTTCTTGCATTCCACTATACTGCCATCTTCCAGTTCGACCTGTACAAGTTTCTTCTCTGGCATCGTATCCCTCTAATTTATTGTGCCATGGTACCATGGCGCCATAGTGCCATAGTACCATAGCAAGAGATATATGCTTTGCTATACTAATATGTAAAGGGGGATGAAAGAAGCAATTGGAAATGAAGCCGCAAAAAAATAACATCAAGACAATCTTATTATGTCTACTCAAAACAAATCTTTAGCCATGCAGCAGCGTTATGAATCACTGCTCGGCAAAGTAACAGAAAGAAAACACGCAGTACAGGAGTTAGTGGACATGCTCCAAAACGAAACCACCTGGCTGACCAGCCCGGCCAGTACAAAATATCACCTGAACATAGAAGGCGGTCTGTTACAGCACAGCGTTGGGGTGGCAGAGACACTGCTTCGCATAAAAGATACTCTGGCCCCCCATATCAGTGACGAATCATGTGTCATTGTTGGGCTGTTCCACGATGTAGGGAAAGTAGGCATGCCGGGCAAGCCGTATTATGTTCCTGAGGTAAAGGATGGAACAGCCACAGGGAAATATTTCATCAACACGGAACTTGTCTCAATGGGTCAGGCATTGAGGAGTTTGTATCTGGTGTCAAGGTATGTGCCGCTCAGTGATGAGGAAGCCCAGGCTATAGCATACCATGACGGGATGTATGTGCCGGAGGGGAGGTCGGTATCACATAGGGAAGAACCATTGCTGTTGCTTTTGCACTGGGCAGATATGTGGACTGCAAAGGTGCTTGAGTAGGATGGATGTAGATATGGATGTGGTGAAACTCTATGTAGTTACATCCAGTCCCAGGGTGCAAGTCGTGGATGATTGCGTTCTTCCTGCGATAGACGATAAGATTCACTGACCGCAGAGGGTTTGTGGCGTGCCACGAACAGGCCGGTCTTTACTGCCTGCAGCCGGACATGGTATAATTTAGTGTGGCGTCTGGGCATTAAAGGGATGTGCACAACCGGATATAGGATGGGCAGGAAGGGGATGGCACGTTGCATCTGTTTAAGGTAGCAGAGCAGGTTTACATAAGAACAATCTAAAACTCATGAAAGATTAGTGAGAGATATTTTATTAACTTTTTTCATATCATATTCTATTTCATCGAGCTCTTTTATTTCATCTACTGAAAGGTCTTCAAAGCCCAGGAAATGATCGGTTTTTGATTTTATCATACTGAGCTGCCCTTCAATTTGCATTAAATGGGTTATTATTTCTCTGTCAATTTCAGTGCTCATATTTATTTGGATTGTTTGAAAGGTAATAATCGTTTTGTAAATATCGCATCTTAATCATACTCAGACATCACGTCGGATTCAACACAACACCACAGTACTCACAATCCTGCATCAAATCCTCGACCGTGGTCAGCACCTGCTCACTTCGGCTGCGGTCCCGGTACACAGTAATGCCCTAACACCCCAGCGCATACGCAAACTTGAAATCCCTGACCACATCTCCCCTCAAAACGTCTTGCCGAAACATCACCTTCAGCAGCTCCACCCTCCGTTTCACCTTCAATGCATCAGGTCAGTCGGCAGGCATCGGTGCATGTGGAGTGGCCGGGCCAGGTGCAAGAGAAACAGGATCGATTAAGTGGAAATTGGCATGGCAGAGGGATAAATGAATTTCACATTTTAGGTAATATATCTTCAATCATACTAACAATATGAGATAATTCCATGCATGAACAGTTAAATGATGAATCGTGATGAAATGCCGTATTTTAGTAAATTATTGACGAAAACATGATCTTATATTTTTGGCTATAACAGGTAATTTTAAATATTTAGAGAAAAATCATATGATTGTATTTACTCAAAAACGACAAGTGTTTAAGGAATAAAATCCTTTAATCACTTACCAATAGAGATGATTCAAAACCCATAATTTAGTATCTACTTCAAATTAGAGGGCAAAAATGATAGCCACAGAGTATTTCCTCTCTGTGCTCTAAGTGGCAGATAATACAAATAATGATTCATACAGATGTTATTACCATACTTTTTTGAAATGGATACATAATTTACACTATTTCGTCTTTTTTGGGCAAAACTTTAAAGCGATAGCAAATACCCATACTTAATTGAACAACAAGTGTTTGTATATCGTAAGCAAGATGTGATAACATGTCCACAGTGCTACATAAAATATCGAAAGAAATGGGTATCAAAGAAAGTGAACTTATCAGCCAGAGTGTAAAAGCATACATCCGGTCTGAACTGGGCAAAATTGAGTCACAACTCTATACACTCTACCATAAGTACAAAATAAAATCAATCCAAGAACTAGAGCATGCTATAGAGATGGGAGAAGTGGTTGAATCAGATGTGCTCGATGATCTTACCAGAATAGATTATCTTGAATCAGAGAAAACAAAGATGATGAACTTCTTCAGGGATGTTGGATGATTGATTCGCTGCTAGTAAAACTGGCTAACATCGCAGAAATAGAATTCGCTGATGTTACGACATGTTGCGAAATAAAAGAAGGAAAGTTGAGACTATATATTGTGGATGAGACATTCTTGGATATATGTTTCTCAAGACAGCTTAAAGGAATATATGCCTACCATTGGTAGAGGAGGCATTTGGATAATACCATTTACCGCTGGGATAATGCGAAACATGAGGTATGGAAGAATGTCAAGACATTCCCACATCATTTTCACAATAGGAGCGACGACAATGTATCTGAAAGTTTCCTGCCACAAGAGCCAGAAAAGGCATTAAAGTTTATTTTAGTTTTTGTCAGGGGGATTATATATTAAGATGAGGATTTAATTTCATCACAATATTCCGAGTTTAAAGAGGCTGTCCATTAATTCAAAATCAAGTCCTGTCAACTTCACGTCGGGTTCAGCACAGCACCACAATACTCACAATCCTGCAGCAAATCCTCGACCGTAGTCAGCACCTGCTCATTGCGGCTGCGGTCCCGGTACACAGTAATGCCCTTGCATCCCAGCGTATACGCCAGCCTGAAAGCCCTTGCCACATCCTCTTTTGTAGCATCGTGCCTGAAATTGATTGTCTTGGAAACCGCATTGTCAGCATATTTCTGGAAAGCAGCCTGTACCCGGATATGCCATTCGTACCCCATATCATGTGAGGTGACGAACAAACGCTGCACAGCCACCGACACATCAGGCATACCCTGTACCGAGCCCTTGCTTGCTATACGCTCCACAAGTTCCGGTGAATAGAATCCTTCCTGCACTGCCATCTGCTCGAAATACGGATTGGTGACCACAAATTTCTCGCCTTCCATCACAGTCTTCACATACGATACAGCATAAATAGGTTCGATCCCGCTGCTGCATCCTGCTATCATGCTGATGGTACCTGTAGGTGCAATAGTTATACGTGTGGCATTGCGCACTTTAGGCCTGCCCGTGTTGTCATAGATACTGCCCTCGAAGTTCCCGAACACGCCCCTACGCTGTGCAATCTCCACTGATGCCTGCACTGCCCGGCTGCAAATAAAGGTCATGACCTCCTCAGCCGCCTGCACAGCCTCAGTGGAATTGTAAGCTATGCCTAAGTGTATGAGCATATCAGCAAATCCCATCACACCCAGCCCTATCTTCCTGTTCCCCTTGACCATCAGGTCTATCTGCTCAAGCGGGAACTGCTCCAGGTCTATCACATTATCCAAAAACCGCACCGCAATATCTACGGTACGGCCAAGTTTATCATAATCAATACTGCCGCCATCTACCATTTTATCCAGGTTGATCGAACCCAGGTTGCAGGCCTCATAGGCCAGCAGTGGCTGTTCCCCGCAGGGATTGGTGGCCTCTATCGTCCCCTGTCCCGGCGTAGGGTTATCCCGGTTAATGCGGTCCAAAAACAGCAGACCCGGCTCACCGCTTTCCCAGGCCGAGGCTGCTATGAGGTTGAACATCTCAATGGCATCCTTGTGCCGGGTGACCTCACCTGTGCGGGGGTTTATTAATTCATAGGAGTCCCCTGCCTCTACAGCTTCCATGAATCTATCACTCACGCCTACAGACAGGTTGAAGTTGGTCAACACACCGGGTTCGTGCTTTGCAGTAATGAAATCCACAATATCAGGGTGGTCCACCCTGAGAATCCCCATATTGGCACCCCTGCGGCGTCCTCCCTGTTTGATGGCCTGGGTGGCGGCATCGAACACTTTCATAAATGATACCGGGCCACTGGCAATTCCGCCTGTGCTGCCTACTATATCCCCCTGTGGCCGCAGCCTGCTGAAACTAAAGCCCGTGCCTCCGCCGCTCTGGTGTATGATGGCTGCACTTTTCAGGGTCCCGAATATCTCATCAAGGGAATCGCCTACAGGCAGGACGAAACAGGCTGCAAGCTGCTTGATGCGG
>JAUWRA010000105.1 GCA_030610815.1 Methanosarcinales archaeon | reverse complement strand
TTGTTCGTTTAACAACGAACCAAGAGTCGCATGGTATACTAGGTCTTTTTTTTACTATACTCCCACTCCCACCCCATAAGGCCTTTGTATATCTGTTCTCTTGCATAAAAAACGGGGGGCTTAGGTCCCCTAATTTTTATTCCTTTATCCTTTTTATTCCCCTACCCTTTTTATTCCCCTACCCTTTTTATTCCTCTACCCTAATTCATTTCTATATAAAATCTTCAAATGTGGTTTGTCGCAGTTTGTTCTTGCACAGGTTTGACAGCCTGACACCCAGAAGCCGTATCTTCCTCCTGTCAAAGAACTCCCTGGCAAGCTCATGTGATACCCGTCTGATGGTATCCAGGTCCCTGGTATCATGATACAGTGTCCTGGCCCTGGTAAAAGTGGTAAAATCCGCCTGCCTGACTTTCACAGATACTGTCCTGAAGGAAAAACCCTTCTTATGCAATGACTTGTGCACAAGCCCGGCGATATTGTCCAGAGCCCCGTACAGCAGCGCAGTATCACCAGTATCCACATCAAAGGTGTGCTCCCTGCTTACCGACCTGGTCACGCCCCGCTCCTCCACTTCACTATCATCCACCCCCTGCGCAAGTAAATGCATTCCAGCGCCCCACTTGCCGAACACGTCCACCAGCTTGTTCCTGTCAAATCGTGCCAACTGCCCGATAGTCCTGATTCCCAGCCCCTGCAGTATCTCCTCGTTCTTACGACCTATCCCTTGCAGTCTGCGTACCTCCAGTGGCTCCAGGAACCGGGCCACCCTGTCCGGCTCTACTACTGTCAGGCCGTCAGGCTTGTCCAGGTCCGAGGCTATTTTGGCCGCCGACCTGGTGGGGGCGATGCCGATAGAGCAAGTAAGCCCCTCTTGCTCCTTTATTTGTGCTTTGATCTTCTGTGCGATCTTTACAGCCCTTTCATGATCCCTGACATTTTCACTGATATCGAGATATGCCTCATCTACGCTCACCTGCTGGAACCTGCCGGCTTCAGACCTGAGTATCTCCATGACCCTGCAGGAAACCTCCTTGTACAATTGCATATCCACCCTCAGGTACACGGCATCCGGGCACAGCTTGTAAGCCAGGGAAATGGGCATTCCGGAATGTATCCCGAACTCCCGCGCTTCATATGAGCAGGTGCTAACTACGCCCCTGCCCAGTCCCCCTTTTGGGTCAGAACCAACCACAACCGGACGCCCTTTAAGGGACTGGTCCCGGCGCTGTTCAACTGAGGCATAAAAACTGTCCATATCCACATGAAGGATGATGCGACTCATTAAATTGCTCCGTTGAGATGTTTGTGCTGCGGGAAATAATTATACTGTAACCCCTCATTTCAATACTGCAATACTGTAACCCCACACTTAAATACTGTAACCCCTCATTTAATAAATACGCTCGGAGGGATGTGCTATAAAGTTCAACTATAAATGGGAAGCAATATTTGCGCTGATACTATTAACAATATTTACACTACCTGCCTTATTCAGGCTGGCTCTGGATTACCTGTGGTTCGATTCACTGGGATATGCAAGCGTTTTTCTTGTTAAATACAAGATGAGCATCCTGATGTTAGTGGTTTTTACAATCCTGACAGCACTTATCCTGTTTTTGATACTCCAATTTGGGATCAAAACCCTCCTGAAAAATGGGGGGAGTATCACCTCCCTGTGGGACCAGGAATTCTTCACCGGGCAGCCAAAAGAATACATTGAGATGGAAACAAAAGCTGACCTGGCCGAAGGAGTGAAGGCGGCAAAGATGCCTGCCCTTATCTTGATAATCATGATCTCAGTGATACAGGGACTGGCAGCCTCAGGCTCATGGCTGAATGTCCTGATGTACCTGAATCGGACACCTTTTGGCACAGCCGACCCCATTTTCAATAATGATATAACCTTCTATGTGTTCGAACTGCCGTTCTACAAATTCTTGCTGAGCTATTCACTCACAGTCATGCTCCTGGGGCTTCTTGTCCTGGCAGTCCTGTATGCAACATTTAACTGGAAGCTGTTGATGAGAGCACCTTTGAACTTCAGGATCCTACTGGGAGGTTTTTTGACTGTCCTGGCCGTCAGGACATACCTGGGACGTTACAATATACTATACAGTGAAACAGGTGTAGTGTACGGTGCAGGATATATCGATGTGGCCATAAGGCAGTACATTCCTATTATACTCGCTGCGATCTTCATAATATCGGCCCTGGTGATACTGGTATCAGGATGGCTGGACAGCACATCTGTACCATCGATCCCGAAGATACTGGCAGGCATGATCGCTGCCATGTTACTCATTTCAGTCTTTGGTGGCATCGTCACCTATGTCATCCAGGAATACAAGGTCACGCCCAATGAACTGGAACTGGAAAGACCCTATATCATGAACAATATCGCTATGACCAATACCGCCTATGACCTTGACGACGTTGAGGTCAGGCAGTATCCCCTGACATACAACCTCACCGATGATATCCTTGAGCACCCTTCCATCATCAATGCCAGGTTGTGGGATTACCGCCCCCTCATGACCATATACCAGCAGAAACAGGCGATACGCACTTATTACGGCTTCAATGACGTGGATGTGGACAGGTATGTGATCGATGGTAACAAGCAGCAGGTCTGGCTGTCGGTAAGGGAGATATTCTATGACCAGCTGCGCGGCAAGGCTGATACCTGGCTCAACAAGCACGTACTCTATACCCACGGTATCGGGGTGGTCATGTCGCCGGTGAACCTTATAGTGGACCAGGGACTGCCAGAGATGTATATTGAGAATATCCCGCCAGTAAGTTCCATTCCTTCGCTGACAATAGAGCAGCCCAGGATATACTACGGTGAAAGAACCGACACATATATCTTTACAGGTACGGGCAGGGATGAGTTCGATTATCCCAGCGGCAATACCAATGTGGGCAATACATATGACGGGACAGGCGGCATCAGTATGGGTGGACTGAACAAGCTCATCGCGACCATCGCACTGGGCGAATTGAAGATACTCACCTCCTCTGATATTGACGCAGACAGCAGACTGCACATCAAGCGTGATGTGCTGGAGCGCACCGGCCTTATTGCCCCGTACTTGCTCCAGGATTCGGACGCTTATGCAATTGTGGGGGACGATGGGCATATCTACTGGATGGTCAATGCTTTTGTGACAACTGACAAGTATCCTTACTCAGAAACCCTGTGGATAGGCAACACCAGGGTAAACTATGTCCAGGATTCCGCAAAGGCGGTCATTGATGCATACAACGGGACCGTCACTTATTATATCATCGAAAATGACCCGCTACTCACTGCTTATTCAAGCATATTCCCTGGTGTATTTAAGCCGATAGACTCAATGCCTGATGACCTGAAACAGCATATCAGGTATTCTTCTGACCTGTTCCAGATACAATCCACCATCTATACCGATTACCATATGAATGTGCCCGAGGTGTTCTACAACAGGGAGGACAAATGGCAGTTTGCAGAAGAGAAATATGGCAATTCATTGATCCAGATGGAGCCTTATAATGTACTGCTTGAAATGGACGATTCCACTGATTTCATAATGATGCTGCCTTTCACACCGCTCAACAAGAAAAACATGATCGCCTGGATGGCAGTGAACCAGGACTCTCCACGATACGGCAAGATGGTGATGTATGAGTTCTCCAAGGACAAACTGATATACGGTCCGTCCCAGATCGAGGCGCTGATCGACCAGGATGAGGATATCTCAAAAGACCTGACCCTGTGGAGCACGGGTGGTTCACAGGTTATCAGGGGTAACCTGCTGGTTATTCCAATAAAGGATTCCATACTCTATATCGAACCTCTTTACATCTCGGCAGAGTCTGCATCCAGTATTCCTGAACTGAAGAAGATACTGGTGGTATACGAGAACCGTGTGGCAATGGAGGATTCGCTGGAAGAGGCACTGTTGAAAGTGATTGGTGTGAATGTCACGTCAACCGCTGCCCCCATTCCTGCTGGGATATGGACCGGGGATCTGACATTGACTGAATTGCTGGAGGATACTATCTCCCATTATGAAAAAGCCCAGGAGTACCTTAAGACAGGGGACCTTGAGAACTACGGCCGTGAGATGAAAATAGTGGACAGCCTTATGGAGAGGCTTGCACAGCTTGTAGAGGAAAGTGCTGGTTAAAAGCGTTTCAGGTCGATGTACCCTGACAGGTTTACGGTCCCCATTGCCGCGATGGTCTCGCTGTTACGGTTCTTGATCGGTGAGACTATGACCGGCATGCCTTTATACGGCCCGCTTCCGGCTAAACCGTGGACGATATTTCCGGTACTTAAGGCCTTTTCCAGGTATTCTCCTGTGTAGTTGTAGTCAACTACTTTGCTGTTCTCGACCCTGAGACCGTTATGGTTCTTGCTCCGCATGGTGATGGGAAGTCCTATGGTGCCATATATTGCCAGGGCTATGGGTTCAAGCTCTTCGGCTGTTGAATTTTCGGAGATAATAAGTCCGGACATTTTGTTCACCTGTGATACACTATCAATCATGATATATAAGGTGTTTGTTGACTACTATCTCAATATTTTAGTTCCCTGGCAAAATCATGAATGGATTACCGCAAAGCACGCCAGGAACGCAAAGTATTCATGAAATATTTATTAAAAGTTAGATTCTTAACAATAAATAATTGAAATGAGTTACACAGTCAAAGGAACTGTAATGTGCAATGCATCTAAGTTCCAGTCCCCCCCCATTTTCAAGAGGTTTCAATCAGATTAAAAACTCCATGCCATCTACACCCAGCGGCCATTCTTTGACGGCCTCCTCATGGGGCGGGAACATGTGGCTGATATGGGTGAACACCACTTCCCTGGCACCGAGTCGTCTGGCAAGTTCGGCAGCTTGCCTGGCGTTCAAGTGTTTAACAAGGTTGATGCCAGGGGGAACAATGGCATCTATTATCATCAGGTCTGCATCCCGTATGATATCCTGGCTGGCCTCAGGTATATCCTCGTTTGTATCCCCGGTGATCACTACTTTCCGAGCGCCCTGCCGGATCATAACACCCACCGATTCCTTTAATGGCGGGTGATTGACAGGGAACAGGGTGAACTCAAGACCTGCTAATTCGAAGGGTTCCAGGGGCATTACTTCATTCCTTACAGGTTTCAGGAATCCCAGGTATTGCAGGATATACTCCAGCGTATCCTTCAGCCCGTATACAGGGACATGGTTCTGGACACGGTGAAAATCACCAAAACCCGCATAATGGTCATAGTGGGCATGGGTCCAGATAACGGCATCAACATGATCCAGTCCGTGGGATATCATCTGGCATCTCAGGTCCGGGCTGGTATCTACCAGCACCTTCCCCTCCGGTCCCTCCACCAATACCGAGAACCTGAGTCTCTGGCTGGGACCGCCATCAAGTGCGTCCTGGCAGGTGGGGCAATGACATCCGATCTTAGGTGTACCGATAGCATCCCCTGTACCCAGCAGTATGACCTTCATAATTCTTCTTCAGCTATGTATTTCAATGAGATCCTCTTGTTGAACTCGCCTACTGCCCTGATCAGGTCGTCCTGATTCAATGCCATACGGTCGGTCATCAGGGCGTTCAGGACACTTTCCCTAATTATCAATTTCAGGTCAGAACCTGAATAACCTTTAGTTATTGCTGCGATCTCCTCAGTATCGAACTGCCCCTCGATCTCACTTACGATGATATCCAGGATCTCCTGGCGCATTTCCTGATCTGGCAAGGGGAAATCTAAAATATCATCAAACCGTCTCCATGCGGCACTGTCCAGGAGCTGTGGGTGGTTAGTTGCGCCGATCAGCAGGACCCCGTGCTTTACCAGGCTGATCTCGTCAATGGCCTTCAGTAAGGAGTTCACAGCCCGTTTCAGGGCTGCGTTTTCGTCAGATGAGCGGGTCTTGGCCATGAAATCGAACTCATCAATGAACAGGATACACGGACTCATCTTTTTTGCCAGGTCGAACACCCGGTCGATGTTCTTAGCAGTCTCGCCCAGGTACTGGTCAGTGATCATGGATAGCCTGACTTCCAAAAATGGCAGTTTCAATTTAGCTGACATGGCCCTGGCAGTAGAGGTCTTGCCAGTGCCAGGTGGGCCCACGAATAATAGTTTTCCTACTTCTATAAGACCTATCCTTTTCAGGTAGTCCTTGAACTGTATGGCCTTGACCATCTTTTCCATTTCGTCCTTCTGGTCCTGGTTAAGTACCAGCTTATCAAGGGTCTGGTCAATCTCCTCTGGCACAGTTATATGTACCAGTTTAAGCAGGTTTTCAGTATCCTTTTCAGTGCTGATCTGCGCTATAAGTGAATCAACCCACTGCCGGCTGACCTCTTTTGGCTCATTTTGTCCGATTGCTGCTTCATAACTTACATCAAGGGAATCATCATTTTCATAATAATGTGCAAGCACCGGATTGTTCTTGATATATTCCACTCCATGCTCCTGTTTTGCAAGCCATTTGGCAGCGATGTCAAAGACGGTAGGTCTTATTTTCTGCCCGAACTCCTCATATTCCATAAATGGTAAGGAACTTGCAATCTCCTTTGGGTCATGAATATCAAGAAGTTCTTCCAGGTCCCTGGCAGTGACATTCATAGGCCTTAGTACCGTTTTTTCCTTTATGTCCCAGTAGTGTTTCCTGAGTTCAGAAGGAAGGTCGTCTGCTATCAAATCCTTGGTCCTGTTATATATCTCGGCTGTCAGTACCAGGGCGGTCGTTTCCAATTTTATATCATGCATCGAGCATCAAATCCAAATTATAAGGTAAAAACTCTATAAGGGTTGTATTGAAAGAAATAATTTTCGAACAATTCCCGGATGATTTAAGAAAAAAAATGAAAAAAGGACAACTATAAAGTAGAACCTTTTTCCAGTAAATAACTAAAATGTTGTTCCTGTAAAATAACAATAATAATAAATACAGAATAAATACTATATATAAACTTACAATAAATATTTATTAATTAGTTGTTTACTTTATAGGTTTACCTCACTTTGCGCCTTTTCTGCAAGCTGGTTCATTCGTGCAGACGTCCTTCCAGTACCTGAAAATTCGTCATCTGAAATCACACTTGCAATTTCGCTACCCAAAACAAAAATGGCATGTTTATGCTCAGCTTTACTCCTATGAACATGAACCGGACTTATACCCAAGTTATCATAAATACTAAAACCATTGTCCGACCCATTTTCTTCAAAGTACTTTTTCATCTGCGTCATTAGAGTGTGAAGCTGGATTAGTTCCTCTTTGTGCATTTATTCCCATCCTCCAATGTAATTGATAGTTTATGTGGTCTACGCGTATCTTCCACATTGTTATCAATCCTTGTACTGACCAGTACAAAAAGGGTTTTGTAGGAATGTGACTTCCTATCAATCCACCTTAAAGTTTTCTAAATAATTTTCACGATTAATTTGAAAAATCACCAAAACGCAAGATTAAAACACATTGTTTGCTATTAACATCAATAGATGCCATACGCAGTATATGACCGGGATGCATTTGTAACACGCACTGGTCTGGGTCCTGATATGAAAGTGTTGAACATAGGCCCGGATCATATTACGGCAAGCCAGGTTGCAAGAAGTGTGGAAACAGCCGTAGCTGCTGCTGTTCCAGATGCCGGGCAGGCCCGGGGCATACGCAGCATATCAACAAATAAAGTGGCCCCCGTTGTCACAAACTACAACCATCAGCCCTTCAAGGGCAATTGCTTTGATATTATCTTCTCATACCATGCCGTGAACTACATCCAGCCAGGCGAAGTCCCCGGAGTACTTAAAGAGGCAAATCGTATATTGAAAGAGAACGGCAGGTTTGCATCAATGGTCTGGTCGCTGAAACCCACCAATAAGGCCCAGTCATCACATTTGATGCTGCTTGGGATTCTTGAAAAGGTGGGGATGTTATATTTACACCAATTTGATGAGATATCCAGGTGGCTGGAAGGAGCAGGGTTTGAAGAGATAACTATGGAGCTGGTGAGCCGGAATGTACCAGTTCCGGATAACTGGGTACGTACACATTTGAAATGGCTGGAACGCGGCACACACAACTATTCAGGAAAGAAAGTAACTGTCTCCCCGGATATTGACAAAGCAATTGAGGATTATAAAATACATGTGAAGGAACACGGTGAGGAATTACTGCCCTCCATACAGTTTACGGCCCGGCGCAGTGCAGTGCTCTCAGGAATTGACATTCTATAATGTAAGTGCACTATAATGTAAGTCCCTTGTAATGTAAATGCAAAAATTGAAGTATGAAACCCACTAATAGGTAGCTTACAAAATAAAACGAGGATTTAATTTTGTTTCCAACTAAGAAAGTACAATCTTTAATAGGTCAGAAAATCCAGGTTGAAGTGAAAGGGGGCAAGCACATCCTTGAAGGCACTTTAGAAAGCGCGGATGAATATCTAAATATGCACTTAACAAGTACGGTTGAGATCGTTGACGGTGAAATATCTACTTCCCTGGGGTCTGTGGTATTGCGGGGTAACAATATTATTATCATTAATCCGATTGAGAATTAGGGTTTTTGGTCAATGTTGAATATAAAAAGGTGGTGTGCTGTACTTTTATGTCAGATGAAGAAATGATCGAACTGATTAAATCCAACAGGGAAGGCATCCTGCAGAGCGATGTCAGGAAAAGCCTTGGAATAGACAGCAAGAAGTGTTCAAGGCTTGTTAGTAAACTGATGAAAAAACACCTGATACGCAGGGAGCCTGAACTGGCCAAGGGCAGGAACACTTTCAGGTTGTATCCCCTAACATTTTCGGGTCCCAGTGAAAAACATAAAAAACTTCTTGTTAAGGGTAGGTTTAGCCCCTGTACTGGTTGTACCCTGGATTGTGCCCCTGAGACCTGCTTACTGCTAAACGAGTGGGTATATGCCGTTATTGAAGAAGAATCTTAAAGGCTGTATCTACGGCAAGCCGTGGGCTCTTTGCCGTTACCACTCCTTTAATATCCCATCCGCCTGCAAGTGACACTACGGTTTTTCCCATTTTCAGGCCCAGGGCGATCTCGCACAGGGTACCGTATTCCCCTGCCACTGCTACCAGGATGTCTGATGAGCTGACTACGATGGCGTTCCTGGCATGGCCCATGTTTGTTACGATTGCTATGTCCACGTAGGGGTTGGCATCCTCTTTACTGGAGGTGGGCACTATCCCCACTGTTGTCCCGCCGGCATCTTTTGAACCCTTGCATGCAGCTTCCATGACGCCGCCCAGGCCCCCGCATACCAGTACCGCACCCCGCCTGGC
>JAUWRA010000068.1 GCA_030610815.1 Methanosarcinales archaeon | reverse complement strand
CCCTCAAATCCCATAAAAAACCAAATATACCACCAGAACTAATTTTAAACCCATACAGGTGATACATTGAACCCCATAGAGGCGCATGCCCTTACAAAACAATTCGGCAAACTTACAGCCGTAAACAACCTCGACCTCCGGGTAGCACAGGGCGAGTTCTTCGGCTTCATAGGCCCCAACGGCGCAGGCAAGACCACAACCCTGCAAATGCTAAGCGGCCAGCTCCCGCCCACCTCAGGCACAGCCACCGTACTGGGCATCGATGCCGCCGCCGACCCCATAGCAGTCAAGGCCGCAGTAGGCATAGTGCCCGAACTGGAATACCCGCCCAGCTTCCTGAGCGTAGAGGAGTACCTGCACTTTGCGGCCGCCGTTCGGGGACTGGACGGCGACGGCAGGGTGGATAAGTGGATAGAATTCTTCGGCATGGAAGACAGGCGCACCACCCTGTGCACGAGCCTGTCCAAGGGCCTGAAAAAGAAGACAACCGTCTCGGCAGCCCTGCTCCACGAACCCAGGGTACTGTTCATGGATGAGCCATTCCTTGACCTGGACCCCCTCATCCAGCGAAAACTAAAAGACTGGCTGCTGGAATTCGTGGAGGGCGGCGGGACCGTATTCCTCAGCACACACATCCTTGAACTGGCAGAGAAACTATGCAACAGGGTGGGAATAATCGATCAGGGAAAACTGGTGGCCGTGGGCAGCCTCAAGGAACTGCAAAGCAGTTCCGGCGAAGACCTGGAAGATATTTTTATCCGTCTGGTATCATCATAGGATGTGGACACCATGCCTGACCTGACAATACTGCAATTGATGTTCAAAGAAGAGTTCAGGCTACAGGCATCATTTTTCAACCGCTCCTATTTCCTTGCATCATCCCTGGTACTGGTCCTGTTCACATTCATCATGGGCCTGTCCCTGCCCATACTGCGCCGCGGTGTGGGAGTGGATGAACTGGTGCTGGTGGCACACTGGATAATGCTGTTCTACGGCCTGGGCGTGGGTGGTTTCGCCCTGTTCGGGGACAAAATACTGGAGCGGCGCTTCGGCAGCATCAGCCTGATGCTGGGTGCAAGTTACACCCTGCCCATCAGGTTCAGGCGACTGTTTTTGCTATTCTATATCAAGGATACCCTGTACTACATCTTCTTTTCAATACTGCCCATGATAACAGGCCTTGTCCTGGCTTCAGTCCTGGTTCCCATTTCGCTATCATCCCTGTTCTTCCTCTTAATTTCGCTCACCCTTTCCTTCCTGCTGGGTATCAGTATAAGTGTACTTATCTTTACATCAACTATCAGGTGGGGAACCCTGCCCTTGCTGACAGCAGCCATCGTATCGGGAATATACATGGCATTTAAGGGAATCACATTTGGCCAGGTCTCGGTCGCACTCCCGCCACTTGTGTTCTACAACACGCATTCAATACAGTCAGTCCTGCCCGTACTGGCTGCCATAATCCTCTTTTCCCTCTTATCATTCCTGTTCATAAAAGAAGTTCCACAGCCCCATGAGCGTACCGCACACGAAACATATCGCAGGACTGCGAACCGGACCGCCCGGCTGGTGTCAGGATACGGACCAATGCTTGCAAAGGACATTATCGACCTGGTACGCAGCCACATGATATTCCCAGTAGTTTTTACCTTTATCATGCCGCTGGTGTTCCTGTATGCCGTCACATGGTTCATCGAATCTGTAATGCTCTGGAACTTTGGCTTTTCCCTGTTGTTCTATGCCGGCATGGTAGGCTTTTTCTGTACCCTGCTGTACAGCTGGCTGTCCAATATCGACATATCCGAGTGCTACAATTCCCTGCCCCTGTCCATGCCGCACGTTATCCGTACCAAGTTGATACTGTTCTTCACATTCACGATCATAGTAGCAGTACCATATCTCATCGCTGTCGGATTGTTGAAAAACGAGACCGACCTCATCTGGATAAGCCTGTTCATCATGCTTACAGTATCCACTTACGTGGGCTCGGTGGTTGCCTGCCTCACAGGCCTGTTCACCAACAGTTACCTGCTGGATGCAAAGATCCTGTTCCAGTTCGCTGCTGCCGTAGTTCCCGTGCTTGTAGCACAAACACTTTTATCATTCTATTACCAAATAAATGACAGTATTGCAATGCTTTGCATTGCAGGACTTGGTATTCTACTGCTCGCTGCCTCAAAGATAATTCTGGGTCGGTTAGATACACGGTGGAAAAGCACGATGTTCAGGATCGCCTGGAAGTCCCTGGAGGAATGTATTGCTCAACAAGAAAAAAGATACATTGACAGACTGGGTAAAACCCATAGCAAGGATATTCAGCAGGATAAACCCTAACACGGTAACTATCCTGGCCCTGGTATTCTGCATTGCTGCCGGACTATATTTTGCAGCAGGTGATCTGGTAATTGCAGGATTGATGCTGCTACTTGGCGGATTCTTTGATGTGCTTGACGGGGCCGTGGCCAGGGAGAACGGGCGGGTCACAAAGTTCGGCGGCCTGCTCGATTCTGTATTAGATAGATATGCCGATGCTGCCGTGTTTTTAGGAATTATGTGGGGAGGGCATGCGGCATTTCCGCCTTATATCGAGAATGACTGGTTCCTTGGTGGATTAGCACTCACAGGGTCACTGCTTGTCAGTTATACAAGGGCAAGGGCAGAGGCTGGGGGGACAGGGGTACTGAACATCGGGGTGGCAGAGCGGGCCGAGCGGATGCTATTGATCATCCTGGGCGCTTTCACGGGATTATTGCACTGGGCGGTCCTGGTGGTGGCAGTGATATCCCACCTCACGGTCCTGCAGCGCATGATAGCAGCCAGAAGGATCCTGAAGGAAATATGAAGTATCCACTTCAAATCTAAGGGTAATTTAAAAATTATTAGACAGGATTGACAGGATCGACAGGATACGAGGCAACATTAATATCCTGTAAATCCAGTAAATCCGGTCAAAATACCATGCTTTTTGAAGTGGATACAAAATGAATCTTTTTCTTGTCCCGTTTTCAGGCAGTGGATACTTATGAGCCGGTTTTACCCTTATTGCAGTCAGAACTCTTATGGCAGTCAGGACTTTTTACACCACTATCTGACAAAGTGGCCCCATGCAGGTATTTTCCTTCAATTACCAGCTTCCTTTTTTTTCAGGTAATCTTCAATGGCAGCATGCAGCCCATCAGCGGCCAGGTTCGAACAGTGTAATTTAACAGGCGGCAGCCCGTCCAGTGCATCGGCCACACTGTCCCTGGTGATCTCGAGAGCCTCTTCAATGGTCATGCCCATAGCCATTTCAGTAATCATGCTGCTGGTAGCAATAGCCGCACCGCAGCCAAATGTCTTGAATTTTACATCTGCCAGTTTGCCGTCTTCGACCTTGATATAAATGGTCATCATATCACCGCAAACAGGGTTACCCACTTCTCCCACACCGTCGGCATCCTCTATCTCGCCAACGTTCCTGGGATTGCTGAAATGATCCATTACTTTTTCGCTGTACATATTTTTATCACTTTCACATTAAAATAATTCAATAATATTATAATATAATAATTAATCTTTCGGAGCAATGGGTGACATGGCCCTTAGTTTTTTCACGATATCTACAAGGTTCTCTACCACATAATCCACGTCATCCATAGTATTCTCGCGCCCCAGTGTGATCCTGAGATTACCGTGTATCTCTTCTGGCATGATACCCAGAGCCGCAAGTACATGTGAAGGTTCCAGTGATTTTGATGAGCAGGCAGAACCAGTGGACACAGCCACTCCTTTCATATTGAGCATCATGAGCAGGGATTCGCCTTCCACATAACTGAACCTGACGTGTACGTTATTACACAGACGTTTCGTGGGATGACCGTTCAGGTATGATTCCGGGATTGAGTCCAGTATCTTCCTGATCATGGTATCCCTCAGGTTTTCCAGGTATTTTGTATCACCCTCCAACCTCTGTTCTGCCAGTTCGACAGCTTTTGCCATGCCCACAATACCAGGGATGTTCTCAGTACCGGCACGTTTTTTCATTTCGTGGCTGCCGCCTTGTGACAGGCCCTGGAGCCGGGTGCCTTTGCGCACATACAATGCGCCTACACCTTTTGGTCCATATATCTTGTGTGCAGATATTGACAGCATATCCACACCCAGGTCATCTACATTGACCGGCATCTTGCCAACGGACTGGACTGCATCGGTATGTACCAGGACCCCACACTCATAGGCAATTGCACTGATCTCCTTAATAGGCTGGATGGTGCCAATTTCGTTGTTGGCATGCATGATCGAAATTAATATTGTATCATCAGTGACAGCATCTTCAACATCGGCAGGGTCTATCAGCCCCTGGTCGTCTACAGGTACATAGGTTATTCTATAGCCTATATCACCGAGATATTTACAAGTGTTGAGTATAGCAGGATGTTCTATCACCGAAGTTATGATATGTTTCCCCTTATTCTTTTTCAGGTAGGCTATGCCTTTAAGGGCAAGGTTATCTGATTCGGTCCCACCTGATGTGAATATGATCTCTTCAGGTTCGGCCCCGAGAAAATCAGCGACCGTTTTCCTTGAACTGACCAATGCCTGCGCTGCCTCCTGCCCGAAATTATGAAGACTGGATGCATTCCCAAAGAATTCATTAAAAAAGGGCAGCATTGCATTTACAACTTCAGGATCGGGTCTGGTCGTAGCACCATGATCCATATATATCCGTACCACTTTATTCTCACCTCGATTTTAGGGGTACATATTTCCCAATATGCATATAATTTCCTGAATCGGTAAATGTAAAATATAGTAATTAGTACGTAAAGTATGTACTATCCAATACGTCCTATCTATTAATAAAAAGTGAAAATTAAACTTTTATCTGTTCCGGGGAAAAACCCCTTTTTACAAGCACATCTTTCATTCTGTTTTTATGATTTCCCTGCAATTCAATTGCATCGCTCTTCACCGTGCCACCACAGGCGAACTTGGATTTAAGATATGTTATTAGTTCATGTAGATCAATTTCATATGGATCCAGACCTTCAATAACTGTCACCTCTTTTCCATATCTCCGCCGATTTATCTTCACAATAATTCGCTGTTGTTCCTTTGCGACCTCTTCACAGATACAAAGCTCTCTGGGAAGACCGCAAACGGTACACATCTCTGAACTCATTTCTTGAATTGTTCCTCCATATTAGGATTGATACAGCATTATTATATTTAATGCCTTTGTATTGGTTGATACTGATGGTATTAATATATAATGGTACGCCCATTGCTAGTGAGATTTCATATGCGAAAAATATTTTCAGCCAGATGCTGGGATTAATGCTGCATAAGAGCATACCTGAGGATTTTGCCCTTATTTTTGTCCTTAGAAGAGCTGGTACGGTTGGGGTCCATATGTTTTTCATGGTCTTCCCGATCGATGTAATATTCCTGGATGCTGATAAAAAGATTATCGAGACCGCCACACTAAAACCATGGACAGGTTACAAACGGATGAAAGGGGTCAAATATATTATTGAAATGAACCCGGGAACAGTAGAACGATTCAATTTGATACCAGGTGAACAGTTGACCTTTTGAATAATTAACCTTCAAGGAATGAGGCAAAAATATCATAACTTTTATGAGATGTACCGGACAATAACTGTTCAGGGTAATATATATGGGCGTAACGATACTCTGGCTGAACCGCAAGGATATGGATGGGTTGATAGATATACACAATGTACTGCCGGTTGTGGAAAATGCATTTAGGGAGCATGGTATGGGCAGGGTCCAGATGCCGCCGAAGGTTTACCTGGATTTTAAGGCGCACAACGGCGACCTGCGCACTATGCCAGGTTACCTGGAATACATGGATATTGCAGGTGTCAAACTGGTGAATGTGCATCCCGACAACCCAAAAATCGGGCTGCCTACGGTCATGGCCTTGATGGTATTGAATTCCACCAAAACAGGCGCACCCCTGGCAGTGATGGATGGAACCAGCCTGACAGACCTGCGTACCGGTGCTGCCGGTGGAGTGGCTGCAAAGTATCTTTCAAGAGAGGATTCCAGTGTCGTGGGCCTGATAGGACTGGGGAGGCAGGCAAGGACGCAGCTTCGTGCCATTATGGCAGTCAGGGATATTAAGAAAGTAAAGATATTTGACAGGTCTGAAGAGTCTACTGTTGCATTTAAAGTAGAGATGGAGAAGGAAATGGGAGTCGAAATCGAATCCGAACCAAATGCTCATGAAGTATGTGATTGTGATATCCTTGTGACTACAACCCCTGTGAAAAGTCCGGTGGTCAAGGCTGAATGGATCAGGGAAGGTACCCATATAAATGCTATCGGGGCGGATGCGGCAGGTAAAGAAGAACTTGATCCGATGATCCTTAAAAAAGCAAAGGTAATAGTAGATGCCATTTTGCAGGCATCCCATTCGGGCGAGGTGAATGTGCCCATCTCAACAGGTATATTTTCAGTGAACGAGATATATGCTGAACTGGGCCAGATAGTAAGTGGGATCAAGCAGGGAAGGGAGAACGAAAGTGATATAACGGTCTTTGACTCCACAGGTCTTGCCATCCAGGATGTGGCAACAGCAGACCTGGCCTACCAAAAAGCGCTGGAGAAGAAGGTGGGATTGGAACTGGAGATGTTCTGACCTCTTGATCCTCATCCCAGCCAATTAAAATCACATCCTTTTTAAATAAGAAAGTCGAAGACTTCCTATATGTGACTAGTGACTATGGTAGAGTGGTCAACTTAGTTTAACTGAGGGAATTAAATGAATTTGAATGCAACTTTCATTTCAGGAAGGACTGTTAACCAGGGCTGTAACCTGGAAAACAAGACTTCGCAAGCGTATTTTGATGCTGCAGCGTATTGTGAGATGAACTCAAAGGATGCCAGCTCATTAGGTGTTGAGCCCGGAAACAATGTCAAGGTAACTACGGATCACGGAAGTGTCGTAGTTCCGATGGCAATTTGTGACGGCAACCCGGATGGTTTGGTGTTCATACCCATGGGACCATGGGCCAATGCGGTTGTAGACCCGGATACAAAAGGATGCGGAATGCCCGGATTTAAGGGTCTTTCGGCAGTCGTTGAGCCAACTGATGAAAAAGCACCGACCATGCCTGAACTCATGGCCAGGTTAAAATGAGGGAGGTAGGATATGATAATCAAAGATGTACTCTGTCCATTCTGCGGATGTCTCTGTGATGATCTGGCAGTGGAAGTGGAGAACAATAAGGTAGTGGATGTGAAACATGCCTGCAAGATAGGCGCAAGTAAGATCATGGGCCATGACAGGATCAAGGCGCCCATGATGCGGGACGACAAGAACGGTGAATTCAGGGAAGTATCCTATGATGAGGCCATTAATGAGTCTGCAAAGATACTTGCCAATTCCAAGCGCCCACTGTTGTACGGCTGGGCCTCAGGCCTGTGCGAGATGATGGCGAAAGGTATCCTGCTCAACGAAGAGGTTGGAGGAATTATAGATAATACAGCCAGTGTGTGTCACGGACCTTCTGTTCTGGGTGTCCATGAGAAGGGAATACCCACCGGTACCCTGGGCCAGTTTGCCAACAGGGCCGATCTGGTAGTATTCTGGGGCTGCAACCCGGTACAAGCCCATCCCAGGCACATGAGCAGGTATTCGGTATTTACTAAAGGATTTTTCGCTAACAAGGGACGCAAATCCAGGAAAGTCGTGGTATTTGATGTCAGAAAGACCGATACTGCTGAGATGGCTGATGAGTATGTACAAGTGAATCCGGGAGAGGACTATCTGGTTCTGTCTGCCCTGCGAGCCATTGTGGCTGATAAGGCCGACGTGGTTCCGGATAGTGTTGGCGGTGTACCCAAAGAGAAATTAGTTGAACTGGGAGAGGCCATGAAGGCTGCAAAGTTCGGTATTGTTTATTTCGGTATGGGCCTGACCCAGAGCCGGGGTAAGTATAAGAACATCGACAATGCAATATCCCTTATCACTGAACTGAACGCCCACGGAAAGCACAGCATCATACCCATGCGGGGACACTACAATGTAGGTGGTTTCGGGCAGGTATGCGCCTGGGAGACGGGTTATGCCGGTGCGGTGGATATGTCAAGGGGCACTCCATACTATAATCCCGGTGAAACCTGTTCCAATGACCTGCTGATGCGGGAAGAGATCGATGCTGCATTCGTTATTGCCGCTGATGCAGGAGCACATTTCCCTGCCCAGTCCATTGCCCGGATGGGGAAAGTACCTGTAATACAGATTGACCCGTTCCACAACCCGACCACTGAGATGGCAAATATCGTGATACCCACTAAGGTATCTGGCGTGGAACTGGAAGGTACTGCATACAGAATGGATTGTGTGAGTCTGCGCATGCGCAAACTGGTAGATGTTGATTTCCCGTCAGATGAAGAGGTGCTGGATAAGATAATTGCAAAGGTAAGAGAGATAAAGGGGGCTTCATCATGAGTGAAATGCTGATCAAGAACGCAACTGTGTATGACCCTATCAATAATATCAACGGGGATAAGATGGATATTGCCGTTAAGGACGGCAAGATAGTGGACAGTGTGACTGGTAGTGCCCAGACCATAGACGCCGGAGGGCGGCTGGTCTATCCGGGCGGTGTGGATGCACATACCCATATCGCAGGTAGTAAGGTGAATGTGGGACGTATTATGCGGCCAGATGATTCACGCCTGAACAATAAACCCAGGACCAAAGTGACCCGGCCCCGTACCGGATATACTGTGCCTAATGTATATTCTATGGGATACGGGTATGCTGAGATGGGATATACCACAGCTTTCGAGGCTGCTGTTCCTATCCTGAAAGCACGACACACCCATGAGGAACTGGAAAAAATACCCATCATTGATAAAGGCGGCCTGACACTGTTCGGCAGCAACTGGATGGTCATGGATGCGATCCGTGAGGACGATCTGGACAGGCTGGCGGCATATGTGGCCTGGGGATTGCTGTCATCACGTGGTTGGGGTGTGAAAATTGTGAACCCTGGTGGCGGCGAAGCATGGGGATTCGGCAAGAACGTATCAGGGCTGGACGACCCAGTTCCCAATTTCGAGGTTACGCCCAGGCAGATCATCAGGCAACTGGCAGAAGCTAACGAGAAATTGAACCTTCCCCACAGCATACATCTTCACTGCAATAACCTGGGTAAGCCCGGTAACTACGAGACCACGCTGGCAACTTTTGATGTCTGCAAGGACATTAAATCCAAGCGGGACCGTCAGTCACTGCATGTAACCCATGTGCAGTTCAATGCCTGGGGTGGAAACCACTGGGGTGATTTCGAATCAAAGGCAGAACCAATTGCTGATTACCTGAACAAGAACGACTTTTTAACCATTGATATGGGCCAGCTGGTATTTGGCAGTGCTACCACTATGACCGCAGACGGTCCGGTGCAGTATGCCAATGCCAGGCTGCTTAAGGCTAGATGGTCCAACGGTGATGTAGAGCTTGAGGATGCGTCCGGTGTTACGCCGCTGGAATACCATCCGCAGAGCTATATCCACGGCATCATGTGGGCTATCGGACTTGAACTGGCCCTGCTGACCAAGGACCCATGGCAGGTGTTGATGACCACGGACCACCCCAATGGCGGGCCGTACGTTAACTACCCGATGGTTATGACCATGCTGATGAGCAAGAAGAGGCGGGAGAAAGAAATAGCAAAGATAGCTGAGAAGACCTTTGAGCGCACAAGCATTGCCGGCATTGACAAGGAACTGGACTGGTATGATATTGCTATCAAGACCAGGGCTACACATGCCAAGGTGCTTGGAATAGTAGAGCACGGAAAAGGCCATCTTGGTGTAGGTGCTGACGCAGATATCGCTATCTATGATATCAAGCCTGATGAGACCGATGCCACTACCGAGTATGATAAGGTGGAGGCTGCATTCAGGTACGCTGCTTATACTATCAAGGGCGGCGAGATCGTGGTAAAGGACGGCGAGATCACTGCTACACCTACGGGCAAGACATTCTGGGTTAAGTCTACCGCACCTGCTGATGGATATGACCGGATGATGGAAGACCTGAAGATGAAGTTCAAGAACTACTATTCAGTGAGCATGGCCAATTACATGGTACAGGATGAGTATGTGGAGCATCCGTATGTGGTTGAAACAGGGTACCAGTAAAGGAGGTGTGAAGAATGCAGACAATTACTTTAGTACCAAAAGAACAGTTTAAGATATCTGTTGAAGCTGAAACGATAACTCCCGACAATTTTGCAGGCAAGAGCGCTGATGAGATCGGCGCACTTGTGGCATACGAGGGTAATGCACCCCGGCCTTTGTCAGAGTTGTTCGACATCAAGGTTGACGGCAGCGCTGATGCTGCGGATGACGTGAAGATAGAGATAAACGGCAATGTGAACCGGGTGAAGCGTATCGGTGAGGCTATGACTGCCGGGCTCATTATGATAAACGGCGATGTGGATATGAGATGCGGCGCTAAGATGAAGGGCGGCACAATCACCATCAAAGGTGATGCTGATTCCTGGGTCGGCCAGGAGATGAGCGGTGGCGAGATCAATGTTCAGGGCGATGCAAACTACTATGTGGGTGCTGGCTATCGCGGCGAGTCCTGCGGCATGCGCGGCGGCAAGATCACGGTGTTCGGAAATGCCAATGATTTTGTTGGCGAGCATATGTGCGGCGGCGAGATCATCATTAAGGGCAATGCCGGTATTATGCCGGGGGTGTCCAACAAGGGCGGCAAGATCGTCATTGACGGCGATACTGATATGCCTGGCAGTGAGATGACCAAGGGTACCATTATCGTTAAAGGTACGGTCAAGGATCTGGTGCCTGTGTACCAGCGTGAGGGTATCGAGGCTGTGGACGGCGTGGAGTTCACCAAGTATATTGGCGACGTAGTCGTTGATGGTGTGGGTGAGCTCTTCGTTAAGTGAGTGAAGAATTGAAGTTTTTGTGCGGGTAAGTCCCTTTTGGGGTTAAGGGGGCTGCCCCCACGTTTTGTTTTTATGAATATTTTTAAGGAATTAAAACGTGGGAACAGTAGGGAAGAAGAATATTTCAGTGCTGCTCTTGCGATTTTGTTGGATGAAATACCAGAACTTACTACTTACTTGTTAGATGAAATGTTGGATATTTCTGATGAGTCGGATGAGTACGAAATAATACCTGAGTATCCTATCTCAGATGGTCGAATAGATATTGCAATTAGGTCAATACATTACGAGATATTTATTGAAAATAAAATCTCATCTGGATTGGGTGAATCACAATTAGAAAGGTATTCAAAGCACCTTGAAAGCATTGGTAAAGAAACAAAACTTGTATTATTAACACGGGATTTTATTGATGACGAAACCATTCCAAAGTACACTAATAAATATATATTTTGGACTGACTTATATACTTTATTAGATCATTTTGGCACAGTTCCATAATCCAGTTATGTAGTACAAAGTTGTAATATCATCACAATAAATACATAATTTATTTGTAATATAAAGCGATGATATTACTTTGTGTTCAACATGGTAACAATAAACAGCACCTTTAATAACTTT
>JAUWRA010000219.1 GCA_030610815.1 Methanosarcinales archaeon | reverse complement strand
TTTCAAGGTCCAGTGGTCATTCCTCCTGACAGTGATGTTGAGAATATAGTTTATGCTACAAAAACATAATGGAGTGTGTGTTTAAGTTTATGCTGCTCAAATACTGAGAGAAGGATCATGTCAAAATTTAAAAAGATATTTTTAGTAACTGACGGGGGCTCAAGGGGCAATCCTGGCCCGTCTGCTATTGGATACGGTATCTATGACCAGGACTGGAATGCCATAGAGGAAAAGTCTGAATATATCGGGAAGGGCACTAATAACGAGGCCGAATACCGGGCACTGGTCACTGCACTGGAGCGGGCGGTGCGCTACTGCAAGGATGATGTGGAGCATTATAGTGACAGTGAACTGCTGGTCAAGCAGTTGAAGGGACAGTACAGGGTGAAGGCAGGGAATTTGAAGCCGCTGTTCGGTAAGGTATCGACGCTGAGGAAGAAATTCGGCTCTGTTAAACATAAGCATGTCCGCAGGACCGACAGGCGGCTGGCGAAGATTGACGGGCTGGTGAATGAGGCACTGGATGGGGCAGGGTTCTGATATTAGCTGAATATTGTAAGCAGCGATTTGATCATTGAGATTGTGCAGACACCGTCTGCACAATTTAATTTATATTCATTCAGCATATAAACATTAAGTGATTTTATCGAATATACACGATAAAATCTGCAAAATTTATCGACTATAAACGACAAAATCATTACACAAATGAATAAATTCTCAAAAAAAGCCGCAAGGATACCGCCATTTTACGTAATGGAAGTACTGGAAAGGGCAGAAGAACTGGAACGCGCAGGAAGGGATATAATCCATCTCGAAGTAGGTATACCCGACTTCCCTACCGCTTCCCATATCAGCGAAGCTGCCTATGAGGCAATAAAAGCAGGCGAGACCAGGTACACCCACAGCATGGGACTGCTCCAGCTAAGAGAATCGGTTGCCGGATACTACAACCAAAAGTTCAACCTCGACCTGGGTGCCGGGCAGATCATCATCACATCAGGCACCAGCCCGGCCATGTTGATGCTGTTCATGGGCCTGCTGGATAAAGGCGATGAGGTCGTGATGTCCAACCCTTATTATTCAGCCTATCCCAATTTCGTGGAATACATGGACGGCAAGCCTGTTTTTGTATATACAAAGGAAGACGAAGGGTTCAGCCTGACACCCGATGCAGTAGCCAGGAAGATAACCCCCCGGACCAGGGCATTATTGATAAATTCCCCTGCCAACCCCACCGGGCACGTAATGGACCAAAAAACAATGCAGGCCCTGGCCGATGTTGCGGGAGATATTCCTGTAATATCCGATGAGATTTATCAGGGCCTGGTCTACACGGGTAAAGACCATTCCATCCTTGAATACACAGACAACGCCTTTGTGCTGAACGGCTTCTCCAAACTCTTTGCCATGACAGGGTGGCGGCTGGGCTACCTTATCGCACCGCCCGAATACATCAGGCCCCTGCAGAAGATACACCAGAACTTCTTTATCTGTGCCAACAGCTTTGTCCAG
>JAUWRA010000171.1 GCA_030610815.1 Methanosarcinales archaeon | reverse complement strand
AGAAGAAGTCAGGAAGATATGCCAGTACCTGAATGAATGTGACAGCGGGAACCTTACCTATGCAATCCAGCAGGGTTTATCCGACAATACCCTGGATATGAAAGATATTGAAAAATTCAGCAGGCAGGAAGTGCTGGATATGGCAACAGCTATCAAATCTGGCAATCTCAAAGACATACGGATACGGACTATAGAGAATGGAGAGGAAAGGATAGTATGAGGATAATAGCTTTTGTGGGTATGCCGGCATCAGGCAAGGGTGAAGCGGCTGCTGTTGCAAAGGAATTGGGTTATCCGGTAGTGAACATGGGCGATGTGATACGCGAAGAGGTCAACAGGCTTGGTCTTGAACCAACAGACGAGAACCTGGGCAGCACCGGTACCAGGCTGAGGCAGGAGGGAGGACCATCAGCTATTGCCAGGCGGTGTGTTACGAAATTGCGTGCCTCAAAGGGTGGTGCTGCTGTAGTGGACGGGGTCAGGAACATTGAAGAGGTACACCTTTTCAAGCAGGAGTTCGGGAACGATTTCCTGCTGATAAATGTCCGATCATCCACAGAGGACAGGCTTGCAAGGATCAGGGCGCGAGGCAGGGCTGATGACAGGTTAATGGATGAGGAAAGGCTGCGCATCCGTGATGAAAGAGAACTGGGATGGGGCATGGGAGAGTCTATCAAAAATGCTGACCTGACCATTGTTAATGATGGCACAGTAGACCAGTTCAAGAAAAAGGTCCAGAAGATCATTGAGGAACAACGATGATAGCAGTGGAAGTTTCTGCTCACGTCAACCCAACCGAGGACAGGGACAGGGTGCAGTCTGCTATTGAGGGTATATTCCCTGGTCTGGAGTATGAATTACAGGAGAAGGAAGGTTTTACTTCAAGGCTTGTTGGTTCTGGCGGCAGGGATTCGCTGGAACTGCTCCATGAACTGCTCAGGAGCCGTAAGATACTGGACTCGGCCCGCAGGAATATGCATATTGAAGGGTGTACTGTGACATTTATCCTGAACAAACAGGTTGCTACTATGGGCAAGGTCAGTTTCCCGGCAAGTGATGAGCCGCTGGGAAGTATCTGGGTGGAGATTGTTACGCAGGATGCCGATGAGATCGAGAGGGTGGTGGACTGGCTTGCACCGCCAACTGAGAATGGGCATCCCCAATTCGAGATAGAATTGTAGGCAACATTTTTATGTGCTGGTTTACCTGATAACAACCGGAATGAAGGATACTGACATAAAAAGGAGCATCAAATACCGCAGCAAAATCCAGCGTCTGACACGTTTGTTCAACAGCAAAAAAGCCGAACTGGACGTAGGATACCAGGGTTATCATGAACTGTCAGGGTTTATTGACCAGTGCCAGCGCTGGGGTATCACGGACCGGGGACAGGAGAGGGCTCTGGAGGACTGGATCGACCTGCTGGAGCGCTGGCCCTTTGTAGGAGGTGCCCCTACTGGAACGCTGTCCCATCACCAGAGGCAGAAGACCATGGTAAGGGAACATTACAAATGTACCATGTGCGGTCGGACAGCAGGGGAGGTGCACCATGAGGTCTCAAGGTCAAAAGGGGGTAAGAACGATCCAGGTAATCTCGTTGTACTGTGCAGGGAGTGCCATGAAATGCTGCACAGGAAAAGGTAAGCTGTGAAGACGTTTTTGTAGTATCATTTTTCCCCATCAAGGGCATAATTAAAATTCCTGCATCCTTATAAAAGATTATATATGGTTACGATAAGTTTATTGTAGTAATATAAACAGGGGTCAGCACATTGAAATGGACTGTTCAGATAGGCAGGATACTGGGAATACCCATAAAATTACACATAACATTTTTAATAATTCTCTTTCTATTCATTTATTACTTTGCTGCGATCAGTTTCAAAGTCGGTGGGATGGTACTGGGATTCAACGCACTTGATACCTCCTTTGACCTGAAACTGTTATACAGTACCATAGCATCCATCCTGTTTTTTTCCACCATCCTTTTACATGAACTGAGCCACTCATATATTGCCAAGTCAAATGGCATAAAAATCCAGAGTATCACTCTTTACGTGTTCGGTGGCGTGGCCCAGATGGAAGAGATTCCCCGCGACCCAAAAATAGAATTGAAAATGACAGCAGCAGGTCCGGGAATAAGTCTGTTCATCGGAATCGTGGCCTATATGCTCTATGATTTTTTAGGTCCTGTTCACCTGGAAGGAGTGGATTTCTATTTCGGTGAATTGAGCCCGAATATTATGCAAATGAACCCACTGAATGCACTGTTGATAACCCTGGGGATAATCTCCTTTTATAATATTTTTCTCGGTATATTCAACCTGCTCCCGGCTTTTCCCATGGACGGGGGGCGGATACTAAGGGCTTTACTGGCCATGTGGCTGCCGTATTTGGAGGCCACAAGAACAGCGGTGGCAATAGGAAAAACCTTTGCACTGCTTATGGGACTGATAGGTCTGATGGCTAACCCTGTTAACCCATTTCTGATACTCATAGCATTTTTCGTATACTTCGGTGCACAGGGTGAGGAGCGTGAGACATACTTTGCGGTCAGCCTGGAAGGTATCAAGGTAAGTGATGTCATGACCCCGACACCCAATGTGGTCTATATACCTCCTGACTGGACCATATCCCAGCTTGTGGAAGTGATGTTCAGGTTCAAGCATATGGGTTATCCTGTCCAGGAAGACCTTTCAGGTCCACCGCTTGGAATAATAACTTTCCATGATGTCCGGAATGTCCCAAAAGAAATGCATGATAAGGTCAGAGTGAAGGAAGTCATGTCCAAGGATATCATATCTGTGGAACCTGACATTAATGCATACCATGCCTTGCAGATAATCGCCAGGAACCAGATCGGCAGGCTCCTGGTAATACAGGATAACACGATAAAAGGAATAATAACCATGAAGGACATTATGAGGAAAATGGAGTTCATGAATATGTATCCCAATTCACAATGACCAACAAAGTGTTAGGGTGTTATTATATGGACGATTGTATTTTTTGCAGGATAATAAAAGGTGAGATTCCCAGTTACACAATTTACCAGGATGAGAAGACACTGGCATTTCTTGACATTGACCCAAATACGCGGGGTCATACCCTTGTAATTCCAAAGAAACATGCCAGGAATATTATCGATATGGAAGATACGGATGTGGAGGCAGTATTTCGGACAGTGAAGAAAGTGGTGGGCAGTATGAAAGTCTCATTAGACCTTGATGGATTGAACCTTGTTGTAAACCAGGGTGAAGTGGCCGGACAGGTTATCCACCATTTCCACTGTCATATCATACCCCGTTATGTTGACGATGGCATCAATTATTCATCTAAAGGTTATAGCTCATCGTCGGAAGAACTGGAAGAACTTGCAGGAAAAATATCAGGTAACATTAAATAGCGGTTCATAGCTATCGATTTATTACAATAAAATCAAAAGTTGCAACGGCACACCCAACTGCAGCAGAGCTGCGAGGTTTAGTTATTAAGGTAAAACGATAGTCGCATATACCATTAAAAACAAATTTCTTAAAATGAGATATAAAAATGAAAACAAAAACGATAGTAATAATGTTGCTTATATCACTATGTATAGGCTGTGTTAATATAACAGAAGAGAATGCATATGATAGAGTTGAAAAACTAGATAAAGAAAGTAAGGAATTATATGCGGAAATGAGAGTTGTTATGGACTCATTTTATACTGGTGAAATTAACAACGATGAGTATTCTGATCAAATGGGGGTAATTCGTGGTAAAATAATAATAAAATTAGAAAAACGAATAGAAGCTATTGAAGAGAATCAAAAACTGGGTTATTATAACGAAACTTATGACAAAGAATATCTTAGAATGATAAAGAATAATGTAGAAGGGTTGAAAAAACGGCAGCAATTATATTATACATAATCGGTTAAGGTAAACAATCGACAATTATATACAATTCAATACGATTATTCTACATGAGGAGAAGATGCCGCGTGACAAAAAGGCCATAACGTCAAGATTGGCCTGGATTTCACCTGCAAGCATCAACAAACTGCTCCCGCACTCACTTCTGCCCCTAAAATGGATTGAAGAATAGAGATTAATTCACTGGATTGATTATCCTACTTCAACACTTCTATAAAATTTACCAAAATTCATAATCACCTAATATCAGCAATTGGTATAGCTGGGCCCCTTTTAACTCCACAGCAATCTTTCCTTGGTACTGGAATGTCCTTTACAGACATGCTAAAACATCCCAAACCCCCCACATCATATTAAATTTCTTTCTGGTAGACTTTATTTCATAAGTTCAAGAGAATTAAAGTGAACATAAATGTTATACCAAACACAATATTCAGAATAACTCCCCTGAAAACTTGGCACTGTCCTAATTTAGAATACTTAATGGAAAATAAAAAAAATCCTCCCAACTCCATTGATGATCTGTCAAATTCTCAATCATTGCCGGTGTGCCCCTTTTCGGCAACCGATCCATAAAATTCCAATAAAATTGAAATAA
>JAUWRA010000095.1 GCA_030610815.1 Methanosarcinales archaeon | reverse complement strand
GACCTGAAGCAGCACATTGAACACATCCGGATGTGCCTTTTCGATCTCATCCAACAATATTACCGAATACGGCCGCCGCCTCACAGCTTCTGTAAGCTGGCCACCCTCCTCATACCCCACGTATCCGGGCGGTGCACCGATGAGCCGGGCCACTGTATGCTTTTCCATATACTCGCTCATATCCAGCCTGACCATTGCAGTCTCATCATCGAACAGGAATTCGGCCAGTGCCCGCCCCAGCTCTGTTTTGCCTACGCCAGTGGGACCCAGGAACATGAACGAACCTGTAGGCCGGTTTATATCTGAAATGCCGGCCCTGCCCCTTCGTACCGCATTGGCCACGGCAGTAACGGCCTCTTCCTGTCCTACCAGACGCTGACCGATGCGCTCTTCCATAGAAACCAGTTTCTGCATCTCGCCTTCCAGCATCTTGCTCACCGGGATGTGGGTCCAGTTGGATACAACCTCTGCTATATCCTCTTCATCCACCTCTTCCTTGAGCATTTTCTGGTCCTTCTGGATCTCTACCAGTTTAGCATTTTCAGCTTCCAGTTGCTTTTGCAGTTCTGGCAGTTTGCCATACCTGAGTTCGGAAGCCCTCTCCAGATTACCTTCATGTTCTGCTTTCTCTGATTCCATCCGTTTCTTCTCGATATCACCCTTTATTCCCCGTATGATCTGGATGGTGTCCTTTTCAAGCTGCCAGTGGGCCTTCATCTGGCTGCTCTGTTCCTTCAGGTCAGATAGTTCTTTATCGATCTTCTCCAGGCGCTCCTTCGAGTAATCGTCCTTTTCCTTCTTCACTGCCTGGCGCTCGATCTCAAGCTGCCTGATCTTCCGCTCGGCATAATCCAGTTCAGCAGGCATGCTGTCTATCTCTATCCTGAGCTTGGATGCAGCCTCATCGACCAGGTCGATGGCCTTATCAGGTAAAAACCGGTCTGTAATATAGCGATTGGACAGCACGGCTGCCGCCACGAGGGCCGAATCCTGTATCCTGACACCGTGATGAATTTCATATTTCTCATTCAGGCCACGCAGGATCGATATGGTCTCATCCACAGTGGGTTCATCCACCAGTACGAGCTGGAACCTGCGCTCCAGTGCTGCATCCTTTTCAATGTATTTCCTGTACTCGTTCAGTGTAGTAGCACCAATGGCTCTCAGTTCTCCCCTGGCCAGGGCTGGTTTCAGGAGATTCGAGGCATCGATGGACCCTTCGGCCGCCCCTGCTCCCACAAGGGTGTGCAGCTCATCGATAAAAAGGATGATGTTCCCTTCTGAATCCTGTACCTCTTTGATCACCGCCTTCAGTCGCTCTTCGAACTCACCCCTAAACTTGGTACCTGCCACAAGGGCACCCATGTCAAGGGCCACGACTTGCTTGTCCCTGATAGTGTCAGGCACATCCCCTCCAAATATACGAAGGGCCAACCCCTCGGCAATTGCGGTTTTTCCCACACCGGGTTCCCCAATTAGCACAGGATTGTTCTTTGTCCTGCGGGAAAGTACCTGGATAACCCTGCGAATCTCGTTATCCCGACCGATCACAGGGTCCAGCTTTCCCAGTGCTGCTGCTTCTGTGAGGTCACGACCGTACTTTTCCAGCGCCTGGTATTTATCCTCCGGGTTCTGGTCCGTGACCCTGGACGAACCCCTGACCTCTTTGAGGGCTTTGAGGATGGTATCCTTTGATGCCCCATTCTCTTTCAGGATGTCTGACGAGATGCCATGTTTCTCATCACTAATAGCCAGCAGCAGATGTTCGGTGCTCAGGTATTCATCTTTAAGCTGTTTCATCTCATCAAAGGCCGCTTCGACCACATTATTGATCCGCTGGGACATATAGAGCTGTTCTGCTCCTGCCACTCTTGGGATCTTGTCGATTTCTTCTTCCAGCCTGCCGATTATTCCAGGTACATTGGCCCCCAATCTTTGAAGTATCTGTAGGGTAAGTCCTTCTTTCTGGTTGATCAGCGCCAGTATAAGATGTTCTACATCAAGCTGCTGCTGATTATTATCAAGTGTGATATTCCTTGCACCATCAAATGCTTCCTGTGCCTTTATGGTAAATTTATCAAATCTCATAGGTGATCACTAAATAATTAATGACTTTTTTTTGATTAATAAGTTGCCAAAGATAGTCAAGACTACTTAATACTCCTATATTCCGGATGTAATGATAGAAAAATCCTTGGTATCCTTATGTTCCAGCCTGGAAATATACTTCTTCATACGGCTGTATGACTACGAAACCGTCACCCTTGAAGGCCATCTGTAGTGATTCTCCGCTGCCCCGTCCCACAAATGTCTTCAGGGAAACATCTGTTTTCAGGTCAGGTTGAAGATTGCCTGACCATGCCACTGTGGCATTAGGGTCAGTAAATACTGGGTTTTCAGGTGTTACTTTGAGCGTCAATGGGTCGTAATGTGTGGTTATGGCGATCATGCCTGTTCCTTCGAGTTTTACATTGAAAAGCCCGCCTGCCATTAATCCCGCAACCTTTTTTAGCATTTTTATGTCCCACTGGATAGACTCCTCAAATGCCAGCAGGTCGTTGCCGTTGACAAATATGGACTGGTTGTCCAGGTTGAGGACCGATATCTTCTTACCACTGTCTGCTAAGTATAATTTGCCTGTACCTTCTGCTTTTGTAAGGCTCACACCTTCCCCTGTGACGGCTTTTTTCAGCATTTTGCCAATTCCGTGTTCCATGACCCCTTCCCTGGTGAACTTGATATCTCCCAGGTAAGCTACCATTGATCCCATTTTAGTCCATACTTTCCCTTCAAGATTTATCTCAAGCAACCGGTCCCGTTCCAGTTCGAATGTGCCCTCTCCCAGATCACGCTGTCCGGTCGAATCAATAAATTCATCGATTGAGTATTTTCCCATTTAGTCTCCTCCTGATCAAAAAAAAATAGATCATACATTTATGTACATTTAATAGGTTAAGTAATTTTTTTATGATTGATTTGGACTTGCGACCTAAAAGGCTGTACTTTCACCTTTTCGGATGATGTACAGGTGTTTGGTTAATAGGGTGGGATGTTAGTTTTTATGATATGGGTAACGCAATACCCATAAAATTGAATAATATGGGTAATTATTCCGGAAGTGGATTGTGTGGTAGTCAAGGATGATGTGGTTGTACCCCTGGAATGCAAGTATAAGAATAATATCAGGTATCACCCTCATCAAACCAGCCATTGACAATTCATTCCTGCACTTATTCATGCTTTTCTGCATGAACATGATACTTGCTTCTGGCAGAAGAGATTCCCGAATGTGTATGTTCGTGGATATGCAGATGTACATGCCCCGCACCACTCTCCATTGTTTCTGTAAGGTTCCTGACCGCACCTTCGATCGAAAGCGGAAGCACATCACACGGATAACCGAAACACTGGAGTATCTCAAAGATCTGCATGATCACAGGCACATCCAGACCGATCTTCACAAGCATTTCTGTATCTGAAAAAATATCACAGGTCGGGCCGTCTGCGATCACGGTCTTGTTCAGGACAATGACCCGTTCTGCAAGTTCGGGAATTGCATTCACATCATGTGTGATTATCAGCAGCGTTTTTCCTTTTTCCTTAAATCTTCTGAGAATCTCTATCAATTCCCTCCTGCTTTTCGGGTCCAGGTTTGCAGTAGGTTCATCCATGGCAAGTATCTCAGGTTCCATCGAAAGTACAGTGGCAAGTGCAGCTCGCCTCTTTTCACCCCCGCTGAGATGGTGCGGGACCCTGTGCTCATATCCGGCAAGTCCGACCATTTCAAGAGCATCCTTTACCCTTCGCTGCACCTCCTCCTTATCCAAGCCGAGATTGATAGGGCCGAATGCCACATCATCACCAAGCAGGGGCATAAAAAGCATATCATCAGCATTCTGGAATACGATACCGATCTTTTTCGGCATCTCATGTATCTTTTTCGGATCAACGGATTCATTGAGGATCCTGACAGACTCACGTGATACAGAACTATGTAGTATGCCATTGAGATGGAGCAATAATGTGGATTTGCCTGCACCGTTCGGTCCGATAAGCGCTACAGATTCACCTTTTTCAATCTCGAACGAGACATGCTCAAGCGCAACTGTCCCATCACTAAATGTATAGTCCAGATCTTGAATAGTTATTGCCGGCATCATGTTCCCTCCAGTGTACCATACCATACTGCAACCTGTATAAAAATAGCAAACCCACAGACAACTACCGTACAGAGCCAGTCCTGTGGTCTAAGAGTAAATTCATGCATTGTAGTAACCTTTCCTGAATACCCTTTTGATCTCATCGCATAGAAGACTCGCTCCGCCTGTTCATAGCTCATCACAAAAAGTGTTGCGATGGCCTTACTGAGTGTGGTTATTGTATAAAGGTTCGATCCTCTTTTAAATCCCCGGGAGGTTAAAGAGCGTTCCATCAGCATAAACTCATTAGATAGCACAAAAATATATCTATAAGTGAATGCAAGCATCTGCACAAGTTTGTTTGGCAGATGCAGGTCTTCGAGTGCTTTGATGGTAATATCCATCCGGGAGGTCCCGATCATCGGAAATATCAGCATTACAGATGTAAGTGCTTTGATCACTATCATAACGGCAAATTCAACCGACTCTATACCCCGGAAGTTCAGTGTAATGCTGCCAAAGTGTGCTATTACAACCCCTTCACCTATAACTGTAAAAGGGAGAATAATAAGGAAGGGCAGCACAAATAGAAATACCCATTTCAATCGTCCTGCGATAAAGGAAAATGGGATCCTCGATATATAGACCAGGATAATGGCAAAGAGCATACTTGCGATAACCAGTTTAAGGTCATATAGGAGCATGATCGAAAATATCAGAGCAAGTATGGAAATAACCTTAAGGCGGGGATCCCATCTATGGATCGGTGAGGATAATCCTGCATATGTATCGATCTCTGATATCAAATAGATTCACTTCTTGCAATATATAATATTTAATATTATGTTTATCCAATCTCGTCATACACCCTGGACAAAGTCCAGGGTCTTAAGTAAATCCGGATAATGGGAGGATTTGCTTATTCTATAATCTTTTTTTTATACTCAACATTTCCGGTTTGACTGTTGCAAAGAATCCGACGATCACTCCGGTAAAGATAGCCTCGACCAGGATGACCGGGATATGTGCAAGGACAACAACTGTTGTCACTTCAGTAAGCTCTTCACCTGTTACCAGAAGTTCAACTGCAAGTAACAATACAGCGAGTGCAACTGCAATCCCTCCCGCGATCGCACCGAATAATATCTCTTTTTTACTTATTCCGATATTAAGCTTCATTCCGGCTTTGAATATAAAAAAGGATATTAATGCAGGCACGCCCATATTAACAGTATTGATCCCGATCGTCGTGACGCCGCCATGCAGGAATAGGAAGGCTTGCATCACCAACGCTATAAAAATACAGGGATAGGCGAGTATTCCAAGCGTCACACCTGCAAATCCACATAATACCAGATGAACACTTGTAGGTCCTGCCTGGAAATGGATCAGCGACGCTACAAAGACCGCTGCTGTAATAACCGAGAGTTTTGGCACATCATCTATCTTCATTTTATTGAGTGTGTATGTTAAAATTGCAGCAGTGATCACCCAGCCGGATACCCAAAGCCACGGTGCAAGTATGCCATCTGAAATGTGTACCATATGTATCCCTCATTGATTTTTTACTATTATTCGTATCAGATTGTTATATTGAAGTAGTTAGTGCAATTCAAGTCGATCTTTGGATCATTGTGCTTTCATTTTCCGGGCAGAGAGATACGCTGCAATTCCACCTATTCCGGCTAAGAATCCAAATCCAACAAGAACACGCATGTATAGCGGCAGTTCTGCATCTTCAGGCTGCGAACCTGCAGTCAGGTCAAACTCAATTTCATTACCGTGCCCAGTGAGCTCCACTTCCACCCTATAACTTGAAGTGCCCAGTTTGGGTGTGAAATTATATAATCCATTTTCATCGGTCTTGCCTTCAAGGTACAACGTTTCCTGTTCATCCCTGATATAATATATCTTTACATCTGCATAGGGCATAGGATCCCCACCGCCATACCATGCCTTTATTTGCACATCCATTATCTGTTCTCTTAAATGTACCCTGTGTGCGGATACGGCAGGTATCAATACCGTGCACAAAACCAATACCAGTGCCAGAAGACTCAGACTTCTAATTATTTTCATGTTATATTATCCTCCCTTTAAGCAACCATATCTTTATGGGACAAACTTATTTGACCATTGCCAGAGAGTGATCAATTAAAAAAAGACCGACAGGGGTTGAATAACCCCTATTGATCTGAAGTCTATCCTACTTTCTCCTCAATACAAGGAAAAGTGCTGCAACCAACCCGGTTACTGCCAAAATGGCTCCAAAGCCTGGCGTGCTGGATGAAGACGTCTGCGCAGCGGCCTGTTTTGCATCCTCTGCTGCTTGCTTTGCCTCTGCTACTGCCTGATCTAGTTCAGCAGATGAGCCCTGGGCTCCAGCGGGTGGAAACGCCTCTATTACCGGAACGATGAATACACCTCTTACATTTTGTCCACTCTCGGGTTCCATGGTAGCACCGATAAACCATATGCCTGGGTATTTAAGTGTATACATGAACTCTCCTTTATCATTGGACATCATAAGCCGTGTGAATACCATAGGTGGGTCATACGGGAACATTTCTTCCGCCAGTTCAACTATCTCTATGCCAGCATCCAGTGTATGGTATATTTCAATCTCAACCGGGGAATCTGTAAGCGGCTGGCCATTGTACATTGCCTGTCCGGAGAATACAAACCCTTCCTCTATACCATAAGGTCGCATGTATGGAATGATCTCGGTCTGCTGTCCTACTTCTGCATCCCAGCCTTCCCACATCTCTACACCACAGTGAATAACGGCTTTAGTGTAGTCTATCATATCTTCATCTATATCCTCATATTTGACATACACAACAGTATCGCCTTCCTGGTCAACAGTGAACGAGGCTTTGTAGGCTTTAAATGTCCCAAGTTCTCCATCTTCGTCCATCCCATCAACCGTGATCTCTTCCGGCGTAAGCTGCTCTTTTGTGCCGTCTGGTTTCATGACAGAGATCTCAGGGACTGTTGACATGTCAAATAATATATGCTCGTAGGGGTGTCCCCACATCATATATATTGTCTTTGTGTCTCCCAGTTCTGCAATATAATCTTCGGGTGCTACATCCCACACCGTATCCGCAGAATCACTGGGGAAGACCATAGTAAAATGTGCACTTGCCATACCAGCAGATGCAATCAACAATAACACTGCAAGCAGGGTTTTTATTAAATTTTCTTTCATATTCTCACCTTTTATACCATTTATTATATAACAATATATTTTTAATATATCTCGATATTATAATCAATTCTCTTTTTCGTATGAATAAATAATATAAATAATTACCGCTTTTATATTATGCCCATAGTTCAATACAAAAAAATAATGGGACTATGCACAGACGTTTAATGATTGAAAACACATTAACTGATGCCGTAATCTTCAATAGATCACGTATGAATAAAATTATACAGAAGACGTCGGGTTGGTAGCCATTAATTTTATCGATACTGCCATCATGCATCAGTCAGTATTTTTTATAAATGTTATATGTTATGCGGTTATTACCCTGCAACCCTTATCTTCAACGATAACAGTATGTTCAGCCTGGGCCACCGGACATCCGCCAGACTCTATCAGGACAGGATACTTATGCAATTTTGTCATCATTTTATCAAGCTCGTCGGGCTCGTCCATCCAGCGTGTGGTAAAGGGAAGTGTATTGAACTGTGACAACAGTTTTTGGTATAACAGGTTTTTAGAATCCTTACTGCCCACAAGGCTGTATATCCTTACCTCTCCCCGCTTGGTCCTGCTAAGAACAAGTGTAGTAAAAGGCTCCACTGCCACCAAATCCCCTGTATGAAGTATATTCCCGAAACTTGCGCTCCCATAATTCGGGATATTGACACCACTGTGAATTATGTACCTTTCCATACTATGACCTGTCAGATCGGTCATTGGAAAGCAGTTATATGAATTTATAACTTTTTCTATAATCTTCCCAAGATATTTGGTATTGACACCATCCTTTATCTCATTGATGGCCGCATTCAAGGCTTCTCGTGCAGCTTGAATAAGTGTACGGTTGTGGTTGGTATCTACCTCAATGGTGTCTGCCGTATCAGCGATATAGCCATTAATATGTACGCCTATGTCGATCTTGACTAAGTCTCCCGATGTAAATTTCCTTTCTCCTTTCAATGGTGTATAATGAGATGCGATCTCATTGATGGAGATGTTGCATGGAAAAGCCGCCTCACCTCCCATCTGCCTGGTAAGCTCTTCTGCATATTCGGCTGTATCCAGTAACCGTCCCCCCTCTTCCACTGTGTTTAATGTCTGTTCCCTGACACTTGAGGCAATCCTGCCTGCTTCAAGGTAGCATTCCAGTATTTCAGGATCCATTCCATTTCCTCCGGTTATATTTGGTTGTGCATGATGTTTGAAGAGTTGGGTATAACGGGATTATGGAAGAAACTGAAACTCATTGGCTTTAATAGGTGGCATAGGTGTATCTTATCCCAATGACACTTGTAAGTACTATTTCCCAGATATTATCACTGCTTTCCCTCAACAGCACACAGCAGTACTGCTGCTGCAATTCCCAGCCGCCTGTCAAGCAGGTTCTGTGTATCCCGGGAAAAATCAAGTGTTATCTTGACGACAAAAGGGTTGAAGTTCTGCTTGAACGTGCACACCTGTGTATCCCCTATGAACCCGTTATAGGTCTGGGGAACCAGGCTGGTTAAAAAACGCCTGAACAGGGCCAAAAACGTGCTATCCTCCTTGATAAGCCCAATTTCCCTGTCGTCTGCGTCCATGAATATCCATTCATCTTTCAAAATGGACTTGAGACCTTTTCGCTTCAGGACACCCACTTTCTCATTTGTGGTCGGGTCCACTACATCATAGGCGGCAGAAAAGTCCAGTATAGACCTGGCCTTGATGGTCAGTACCTCTTCCTGCATATCCTCGCCTGTATATATGCGGATATCTTCTTTCAGTTTGAATGCCTTCATTTTAGAATAAAAGGCTACATTACCGTCCGGGTCATAGATATGGAAGGAAGCCCCGAACAATTTGAGTATCTTCCTGCGTACCAGGTATTTTTGGTGTGAGAAATTATCAGACATATTTTTCCCTCATATTTTGAAAATAACCGGACCGGTTCAGGATATCCAGCAATCAGGAACCCACCAGATCATTATAAATCACTTTTAATTAATAGTACTTAAAATTTTCAGTGGTTTGATAAATATTATCATGGAATACAGAAACTGTCCGGAGTAGTTTACGAGTAGGAGTGGGCCCGCGGAGATTCGAACTCCGGATCCCCGCCGTGTAAAGGCGATGTCATAACCAGCTAGACCACAGGCCCTGTGTGTATTGTGCAAATTGTTGCCGTTTTTAGGCTTAACTTGTAATTAGTGATATATAGAGTTTTTCAAGTTGCAATTACCATCAATCCAAACAGCACAGTCCACGTATGGAGCCCGAAGGGCTGCATACGTGTGCAGCCCGCTACTGGCTAGAGTAGGGCTTCATGCGTGTGCGGCCCGCTACTGGCCTGAGTAGTAGTCTTGGGGTAAGCTGGTGTAGATGATGGGCCCGCAGAGATTCGAACTCTGGACTTACGCTAGATGAAAACGAATTTAATTTAGTAGATAAGCACAAAACTTCAGTTGAATTATACTCATTTTTTTATTTAAATATCAAAAACAAAATTTTTAAAAATTAGATAAGCATTAAATAAAAGTAACTATTCAGCCCTTCTCAAATTTCACCCAACTCATTTAGTTTCTTCAGTTCTGAAACTAAAATATCCACTTATACATTATCCAAAAATGGAACAAATGGCTTTCCATTGAAAACCGCTCCAATTGCATCAATAACAGA
>JAUWRA010000003.1 GCA_030610815.1 Methanosarcinales archaeon | reverse complement strand
ATAATCCGGCAACGACACGGCTCATAGATAAAGCATATGGCAATATTTTTAATTACACATACATCACCAATGTCGCGCCTCCAGACAGTATATCATGGGAGGTACTGGATTATGCGAGCTGGAACAATACAACGATGAATAAAGGGGGTGGACTTTATACGGGGGCGGCGGATGGTTGTGGATGCCACGACTGGTTCAAATACGACCTTCAGAACCAGAAGGGTTATTTCACCTACCGCGAATTCATCGACTACGAACCCGCAGGCGGCGCGGGCTGCCTCGAGTGCCATGACAACAATGCTTCCGCATACAACGAAACCCCTATCCGCCCGATCGTGAACCTGACCGCGATCAAACTTGCGATGCACACCAATCTGAGCGGAGCGTTCCGCACTGGCAGCATTCTTCAGGGAACCACGAGGACCTTTAACGGATGGCTCGAAAATCGTACTTACACATCTGAACAGATCAACAATATCACCGAAGACAACGCGATCTGCTGGGCATGTCACTCTACCAATGGCACGCCGCCGTATCCTGGATACCATCCCGATCGGGCACTGGGCCCGTACAAATGCCCGAAGTGCCACGGACCCTACGATGGTCAGCCCCCGCACACACAGGGACTGGTTGCTGCAATCGATAACCATGGTCCGACCACGAAGGGCGCAGAATCGATCCTCATCCAGACCGATATCGGCAAGGGCGGATCATGTGGCGACTGCCACGCTCCGAGCGTTCTTCCGGAAAGTATGATCAATCCAGAGGGGAATCTCAAGGTGTGGAAATGGGGAACGGGCACTGATGGGGGTGCCTACGAGGATGATCACTTGCGCGATTACGAAGGCAGAACCACGATGGGCAATGTCTCGCACTACGGGTTGAACAGATCGCAGGGAATAGACATACTTGGCATCGACAGTCCAAACGTTCTGTGCGACACCACTGACTGCCTCTTCTGCCACTGCAACTGGACGAACGGACAGATCTGGGGCAATGCCACGAACATCAGCGGGAATATGTACGGTGCAGACACCACGAACATCTCTATGTGCTACACCTACTGCCACGTCCGACCTGATTGGGTAGGGATCGTCGACAACAGCACGCTCTCACACTTCCACAACGAATCGATATATGCAGGCGGCGGTCCGAACTGCGTCTTATGCCATGATGTGGATAGCACGTACGGGGTGCAGTCGCTCGTCAATTCCACATCGATCAAGTTGGGGATTCACGGAAACATCCTGAACAACACCCTCGTCCCCGAGGGGTACGGGATGGATAACAGGTCAAACCCGTGCTGGGGTTGCCACAACAGCGATGGCACGATTCCTGAGGGCATGGGCGACCGCAACGGGATCACTGATCTGAATGATGATGGGCGCATCACCGCTGATGAGCTGCCGTATACCTGTGAGGACTGCCATGCAAGGAGTGATGTATGGAACAGTGCCACCAGTAATGGCGAGACATGGCAGAGTGCAAGTGATCCGGATCTCGGTCTGAACAGGCTGCCACCGGTGATATATGCGCACTATCCGAACTCTTCAACGCTAAAAACCAATGTAGACGGAGATGGGAGGTGCGTTGACTGCCACAACAACAGCATCGACCCACATCGCAACGATACTGCAGAAAAGATCATCGGAAACACGATCTTTGCCAATGTCTCGCACTACGGCACAACGACGTATCTGATCTATCCGACCGAGGACTGCAGCATCTGCCACAACACTACACCAGAGAATGCAACGAAATGGGGGGGCGCTCTGCAGAATGATCACGGCAACTTCACAAACGAGGCAGACCAGGATGATGGCTGCTACGTCTGCCACACAAATAACGAAGTAACCCCAGTGGACTTCCATGCAGCGAATCTGTGGTCGGGACAGGGTGGATTCACGTGTCTGGACTGCCACGACAATGATGGGTTTGCAAAGAAAAAACTGATCAATGGGAGCGTCTATGGGGGTGCGATCCACGCCAGGATGAACAACGCGACCACCGGTCTATACGGCACCAACCAGTCGTGCTGGGTCTGCCACTTCGAAAATGGCATGAACGCGGATAAGCATAGTATGCTAAAGGATACGCCGTATCGCTGCTACGACTGCCACAACAAAGCCGGAGGTCCATTCAGCAATGTGAGCGATGCACCAGAGGTTCACAACCACTTCAAGAACGGAACCAACATCTCTGCGTACTGGAACCGCCCGACAGACTCGGACTCGTGCATGGGCTGCCACAACCAGTCAGAGATGTTCTATCCGTTCACAGAGAACGATATCTACCGCACGAACTTCTCGATCACATCACACTATGGGAATAACCGGACAGATCTCATCGATCTGTTCGTGGGGAATAACAGCACCGCGTACTGCTCATACTGCCACGTCAATACATCGACTCCGTTCATAGAATTTACGAACGACAAGAATATCCAGCACGCAGGAGGCCAGGACTGCAACTACTGTCATGGTAATGGCAGTCTTCACAACGAGACCCTGACACGGGTTCTGACGAGCGGAAACTGCACAGACTGCCACGCGCTCTATGGGGTTAACAAGACGGACACGGTCTACGAGATCAATGTTACCGCGATGAATCTGGGGGTACATGCGAACTTGAACAATAACATGACCCCAGTTGCATCCGCAGCACCGATCAATGACCCCAACAATTCAATGTGCTGGGGCTGCCATGTGCCAGGAGGGGCGTACCCCGAAAACGGACACAGAGACACCTTCAACAACGACGCTTACCTCTGCTATGAATGCCACAACGACACTTATGCGTACCTGAACGTGAGCAACGCAACCGCGGTCTATAACCACTTCAAGGGCGGCATCAATATCACAGCACGCACGAATGCCACGACGAACTCGACCTCATGCGGATACGGGTGCCACAACTTAAGCACGATGAAGGTTCCGGGCTTTGATGCTGGCGGGAACGCGTCGTACCGTGTAAACATGTCGCAGGCATCGCATTATGCGATAAGCCGTCCTGATATCGCAAACGTAAGTGGCGGTTACTCTGACTGCGCATGGTGCCACAAAAACTCGACAAACGAGTTCATCAGCATATTCGAATATGCAGGATACCCGAACTACACCGCAAACATCACACATGCGACAAAGACATCTGGCTGCATCGTTATGGGATGCCATAATATAGGCAGGATACATGATTCAAGTCTTACGATCCCAGCAACAGTGAACTGGTCAGAAGAGTGCGAAAACTGCCACTTCGGACTGGACGACTCTGAAGCGTATGTGAACGAGACGATGTTCGATGCGAGTGTGCACGGGGGGTTGAACTGCACGATGTGCCATATCAATACGCAGATAGAACACCCGATCAAGGATTATACCTGGAAATGGTGCGAGTGCTGCCATTCGTATCAAGCAGATCCTATAAACGAAAGCGATCGCCACAATGTAACAACCACACCATCCACATATTCGGTCGGAGGAATGAACGTGCTCAATATCACGGACTGCACCACCTGCCATAATGCAACGGCATATAATGCTGCTGTTGGTTATTATGATCCTGCATATAATTGCAGATACTGCCACGTATATCCGGATAAAGGTAACAGAACAAGTCAGGAGTGGTACTGAAAATCTATGATCTCAAAAAGAATAATTATCGCGGGAATCTTAATTATATTGATCATAGGCATAGCTAATGCTATGCTCTCAGGCAGTCACGAATTATCTAAAAGTGAGACCACTCCACAGGAATTTTGCAGCAAATGTCACTCTGCATCTGCAGCCAATGTCAGCGCTGGCGCACACAGCCCGGCAAACTGCATATGTCATGGATACAATCCAAATTCAAGTGCGGAATATAATGTCAATATGACACACAATCTTACCAAGAAGATATATTGTACCAACTGTCACTCAAAGTACAATGAAACATCCGGAGATATCATGATCCATAGTGGCATAAGCGGATTAAACCAGTCTGCGCATTACATCATAAACAAAACAGACTCTCAATTATACAGCAACAGCAGGGGGTTTTTCAGTGATTAAGAGTAAATATATTATTTTGAAATACTGGGATGTGACCTGTTTATTCAATCAAAAAGTGCATAGATATGCAACGGTGGATATGAAGTGCCAAATGCCTGATAATAATGTTCGGTGAATCATGGAACGCGGTAAGATATTATTGATAATTGGTTTATTAGCGCTTGCAATATTTATTGTGCCCGATATACTTTCAATGTTTACGGGACAGCATGTGTTTTATGATGAAGTGAACTGCAAGAAATGCCATATAGCAGAATATAATGAGGTAAATGGGTCTGCTACCGGTCAAGTACATATCAGGGCAGCCAGCAATACTAATTATACTACTTATCTTGCCATTGGAGGCATTGATTATTGTCCATCAAACGGCACAATTTATTCGGTAGATAATAAGACCTGGACATGGGACGGCACTTTATGGACCAATGATATAACATCATTATTAGTCAGTCTGGATCATAATGGTGATTCAGATATCAATGGAAATGAAATCTGTCACCTATGCCACAATAAATCATTATTAGACAAACCTGATGCCCATGCAATATCTATGAGAACATGTGATGATGACTGGTGTCATGGCAACAGGAATTATACTTTAAATGACCCTGAACTGTTCGATACGTCGCAGACAAGACTCAATGTGGGAATGGTCTTAAATTACTCAGGTAACCTTCACAGAGCGTTCTATCTAAGCCAGTGCAACGAGGCAACTAGGTACACAGCAGGTAATCCTTTCGACCATACAATGGGAAATGTTAAAGGAGATTATTTTTCAAAGGGTTACTGGGCATGTGTCGGATGTCATTCCGGGGTTCAGGTCGATATAGAGATCATTCCGGGTGAGTACAATCACACCGGTGGGCCACCGCGTAAATACCTGTAAACTGCACTTATTTTATCAGATAATGAAAATGCAATGAGACCACCGATTATTGTGCTGAGTATATCCCGGATTCTGAGTGTGGATAATATAAAATCTGTAAGTGTTGTGAAGTCCTTTGGGTAATATGGCATGCCGTGGATGATCTCGGTTTTAAAATAATAAATTATGATATATCCGATAAGAAGAGAAACTATTGCAACCCCTGCAAAATAGAGCAGGTTAACTGGTGAAATATCCATATTATCTTCATCGTCCTGGCCACTTAAGACCACAAGTCCGATCCCACTAATAAAACCAGCGATAATTCCAATAATTGGTGCAAAATAGTTCAGGAGTATAACGACTATTCCGTAGATAATACCGCCAGCGCCAGCACTTGCCACGGTTTTGATTGAAATATTCAGGGCCATTAGATTTACATCCGTATCTATCAAATTTATATAAAACTACTTGCTGATACTGCCAGTTACTTAATCCTATAAAGAATTCTCATACTTGCTTATTAAGTTTTTTGATTTGAATCCTATCGGTCATTTGGGAGTTTAGTAAAATATCTCAAATCACTTCAAAAGACTTATTAGTTATTAGTGTCTATTTATTTATCCATGAGGTTAATTTATGTCATAATACTCATTGCGCTCATCATGGCATCTGGCTGTCTTGGAGAAAAAACAGTCATAAAAGCCAATATTACAATTACAGAGCACAACGGTACACCGGTTATAGATAGTATAGATGTTACAATTGATAAAGTAAGTAAGGTTGAAGACTACAGGGAAGCATCGGCTCATTATCCAGGTGTTTATATGAGAAGCATCAGCGACATGATAATGATAGATTACTGGAGATCAGTTAATTACAATGGCCCGGGAGAGTATGAGATAATATCTGAACTGCGAAAAGTGCCGGAAAAAGGAGACAGAATTGATGTGATCATAAGGGTGGATGACATTAATGCTAATCAGATAGCAAAAGGAACTGAGACAATAATATGGGAATGAGTACATTTTAAATAAATCCCAAACTTGTAAATATAAAGTAGGATATATACATCAATTATATAGTAAAAAGTGTTAAAAAGGAGAAGGAGCTTAAATTTATGAAAGGAAATCAAGTATTAATTTTGGCGATTGCTATTATTGCAATTGGATTGTTCATATTGCCCAGCACATTGTCAATGTTTGTGGGACAACATACATGGTATAGTGTTAAGAATCCAGATGATATGGAAGCATTGTGTGCAAAATGTCATCAACCAGAAGTAGATGAATGGGAGGCAAACATAGCTGCGGGTGGTGCACATGCCACGTTTGCTACAGAGTACCCAACACGATCAGGATGTACTATTTGCCATCAGGTCAACGCAACTGCTCTTGAAGATTATGGACTAAATTTAACATCTTTGTATGATTATAGTTTCGAAGATTTTACACAAGCAGGTCTCAATAATACAAGTAGTGCGACTAACTTCAGCGGTACATGGCGAACCCAAAACACGCCACATGCTGCTATTAAAGTGGATTGTGCAGATTGCCACTATAATGCATCAGTGCAACTAAGTGATCCTGATTCTGCACATAGTGATTTCTACAATCAATCTATTGATAGTGCAACTGAAAGTGCCGCATGTATTGGATGTCATACCATGACCGATATAAATATCTCGTGGTACAAGTTTGGTGGACTTAATATAAATGCGACCATAAATAGAACAACTAATTTATGGGAAATTAACGTCACTACAAATACAACCCTCGTTCAAGAATAAGAGTTGACGTTACAACAAATGCGACCACTGTACCGAGTTGAGATAATCCCCAAATGTGGATTGTCTTAACTTTTTTATTTGAATTTAAATATTTGTTGCTTTACTGAATATGTCGAAGATGTTATTATTTTTGTAATATATATTATTCATATAACATGTCATTTTTCGAACAATTAATTGGATTTTTTTTATTTGTTTTTTTTTACCTATATAATTTTAATCAAATCATACTGATATTATTTTTTATTTTATTATTAGTATTCATAATATTTTACCGAGTGCATGTTAAAAATTCTACTTTTTTTATAAGGTTTGTTAACTTAATAATGGGTAAAAAATCATACAAAAACCAGGTAAAAATTGTAAAACCCCAAATGAAACGTTATCACGAATTATCAAAAAGACCGAAAATTTTGCCTGTAATAATTCCACTGATCATCACAGGATTTACAGCATACATTATTCTTAATCAACTCATATTTTTAGCCATAATAACATCAGGCAGTATGTCCCCCTCCCTTGAAGTAAAGGACCTTGTTCTCATACAAAACGTGAAAATCGATCCGCAACAGGGAGATATCATCATGTTCAAGACAAAAGCGGCAACAATGCCAGTTATCCATAGGATATATTCGGTTTCAGAGGATGAAATCAAGACAAAGGGTGATGCTGCAGAATTTGCGGATGAATGGATATTGAAAAAAGAACAGATACAAGGGCAAGCAGTATTATTTCAGGGGAAACCAATAATAGTCAAGAATATTGGCGAATATTTACTGTTCGATCCAAATAATATTCAAATTACAAAATACGGATCTGAGATGTATAGAGTCAGCCAGATCATTAAGAATATCAAGAATCTCGGGCTAATAATATTCATAATTTGTATTTTGCTTTATATATTCATAAACTTCAAATCCACTGGTAGAAGTTACTGAATATCTCTCCAATGTGCAGGTCAACAACATTCTGCGATATATAAATGAAAAATTAAATAACCTAAGCCAACCTTAATATATTATATAAATGACTGAAAAAATAGGTATTTCACTATTGGAAAAATTTAGTATATTATTTTTATTATTCATGGCATTTTATATAATATACTCATATTATGCGCCAGTGATAGATGTACTGTCAGGCAAAGAATTCAATGCACAGGATTTTATTGTGAATCTGACTATTCTAATAATTGGATTATGTGCTTTATGGGGGGGGATTACTCTTGCAAAAAGAACCATTGCCATGGAACAACTAATCGATATGGGGTTTGAAAATGGTGTATATAACAGGCTTGAACCCATTTTGGAGGAAATCGCAGGCACCCAGGTTGTGATTGATAAGATGGATGAACGGCTAAACAATATGAATATCAATATTGATCAACTTAAAAAACGTTCGGTTGAATTTAAGATTCCCGGGACTGAGCCAGCATTCGGAATCGATATTGCTGCACAAATCTCACGTTTTCTTCGATTGATTATTTTAATTAACATTACTCTCGTTGCATTCATATTTTTATTAAGATTCACATACAGTTATACTCCCTTTGTATTAACAATGTTATATGTTCTTTGGTGGCTCGAAATAACCTATGAATACACTCTCTGGGAAAAATCATCCGCATGGTGGTGGGTTTTTATACCGATTCTCACAATTCCTATCACAACAGTGATAAGTAATACAATATTTATTTTTAGTGATGAGATCTTATTAGGTAGCATGGGAATTGGACTTGCAATATATGCAAGTGCCTATTTTGTATGGAGCAAATACTTGATAGAGGGGACTTTACCATTTGATTTGAATAAAACCATAAATAAAATTCCAATTGATAAAAAAATCATTCCATATCTGTCTTCATCAAGGATCTATTTGATACGAAATCATTATAAATTCGGGAAAATTTTAATAACTATCTCGATCATTTTCGCATCTTTACTAATAATACAATTATTCAGCGTAAATATATATTACATAAAATTCCTACCAAAGTTTTCACTTGATCAATTTGTATTCTTAGGTATTTTTTCAATAATATTTTATCTATTGGGTGTCAGATTGAAGCACAATACAAAAGAAAACGAAACGGAGACAATATGAAAAACATGAACACTGCACGTATATTTTTATTAATCATACTAACGTGTAGTGCGGGTGTTGTTGTGGTTCAGGCACAAAATTATACTGTGATAATGAACTATGGTCAGACCCCGTATCAACTCGGATACTTAAGTCAGGGAAATGTCACAGGCTGGACCTGGTGGGATACTGACGGCGGGATGCAGCAAAAAAACCTCATTCTGGTAAGTATTATGGAGAATGCCACACCAGTCAGCGGCCTTTCACCTCCAGCATGGATGCGAGACAGCTCAGAGAAATCCAACGGAAGTTATAGCTGGAAGGCAGGAGAGGGTATACATAGCTGGCATTATCTTGATAACTATAGTTCACCCGGTACTCCACTTAAGGATATTGTGTTATCAGAATCCCAAGAAAATCCGGATTTTTTTGCAAAGACATATAACTGGTTTAACAAATTGATCACAGGAGTTGATCCCGCTACTGTAAAGCCAATGATCAACCTGACATACTGGACTAAGTATAATATGACAGAAAATCACGGTTTTGTCAAAGTTTCAGTCGACAGGGGGGCAACCTGGGACACACTTGAAGAATATTCGGGCAACAGCAGTGGATGGGTGGAAAAAACAGTCAACCTGACAAAGTATGATGGACAGCAAATACTCATAGCATTCTATTTCAGCGTAAATAACAATAACGATGAAGAATGGTGGATAGATGATATAAAAGTGAGATCGGATGGTGACGAAATTTTCAGTGATGGTGCTGAAGGCTTACAACAACCACCAGTACTCACAGCGAATGTTACCTATCCGCATTACAATTATTCAAGTGATGGTTTCTCAAGTGAAACCACAACAATATACCTTGTAGAGGACTATGTTCATCAGATATATTACGGGGTGTTCAATTACCCGGATGATGCTTATACTGGTGAATACCAGGTCGATTTCAGCACTACAATAAATTCCAAGGATCTTCAGGCATCAACCAGTTTCAATACCACATTATGGGGCTGCCAGGCAAGAGGCTGCCATGATTCATGGAGTCCGTCAAGCGATTCTTCCAAGCGTAACCCGACAGTTATTATACATCCTGATGACATTATATCAGAACTAAGTGGAAACTGCCTGAGCGTGTGTCACAGTACCTATTCATCGCAGTTCCTGCGGGCAACTCCCCTTCACTTACATGATCTTCAATACGGCCATGAGGGTGGATTTATTTATGGTTCAAGTGGATGGACCACTATTTACAATAGCACAAATGCAAACGTGCAGATGTATTATAAAACATCTGTTAAGCGGCCCATTTTACAGACCACATTCAATGTTGCCTCTCATGTAACAGTGGCAGAATGCACTGACTGTCATACTAATTTTATACATGATAACACTGGAACTGATAAACATCTGATCGCAAACACTGATGAACTCATAGGAACTAATATCAGCAGTACTGGCATTCATGCAATAAATGTAACATGCGAAGCCTGTCATGGAATTTACAGCAAGACCGCAGGGGAAGGTTTATATTACCCCCCATTTGACACCACAAAACAACTGAACGATTCAATCGGGGACTATGGACCAGAGTTCATGTCATATGAAGCGGTGACAAAAACCTATATCATTAATATGGATAATTCCGGGACAATTGATGTGACTGTAACCGGTGATGACGATGAATATCAAATATTTCTTTCACTTATCGGACCGATAGACAATACCAACGGTCTTCAGGATTTAAACACTGCTGACCCGTGGGATGGCACCTATTGTGTACCCAGCGTCAATGGAACTGCCACATTCGCATTTGGATCAAAAATATATTTCCCATCGAGTGACAAATTTTGCGGTGTTACTTTTGATTCATCTCCCAAAAGCGGTATATGGATCGCCAGGGTATTCCCGCGGTCTCCGGGTACTTTTAATTATACAATAACTTCAAGTCATCCGATCCAGCAAAAACCGGTTATTCATATACCATGGAACTGCAGCGAATGCCACAATCCCAATGCAAGCGGAAGTTTAGCAGGTGCACAGACATATAAACCCATGCCTTCGTGGGATAACCAGGGATTATCATATACCCATACTGATCATAACAGCGATGGCAAGGATGACGTTACGTGCAGGTTGTGTCATAATTCATTCCATGATATTTCAATCAGGAACTGCACTGACTGCCATATACAGCGTCCTGGCGGTCATGTCATGGCAGATTATTATGAGATGGGATATACTGGTTGTATGGACTGCCACAGGGATCCACATTTCGAGCCCGAGGAAGCAGGTGGCTGGAACTGCACTGACTGCCATCTGGAGGGGGGTGCAAGTGCAACTGCAGATCTGCCAATAATAAATAGGACTGGTTTTTTCAATAGTTCACACAAGAACATTACAGGAGATTTCAATGCCAGTAATTATTCTGATATATCCAGGGTCTGCTGGGGATGTCATGTGAATTATACTGAAGAACCTGTAGAACAGGCCCATACCAGAGAAGTATCAGAATTACCTGATTGTGAGGACTGCCACTTTAATGAAACACCGTTAAATGGTGAACACCTGATAAAGATACCGCCCATACAGATCCCTGAACACCAGCCCCGGGGTTTGGATGTTCAAACAAACATATCTGCCAACTGTACTTTCTGCCATAACAATTCACTATCCATTCCAATACCAACTATTAGTGTCAAATACGCTGAAGCCAAGAACTATGTTTCTCACTACGTAGATACTGCCACGTTAATGACAACAACCAATAATACTACCGACTGTTGGTGGTGTCACGTTGATAATTCAGATAATGTTTCATGGGGTGAGCCTACCGATCCCTTCACTTCTACCCACTACAATCATACTACGATATTAAACCTCATTAATAGCAGTGGATGTTATCCATGCCATATCTCAAACAGGGTAATGGATAATGGAATTCCTGTGGCAGGGTTTACATTCCACAATGACAGTATGGTCTCTGGTGCCGGAAATGATTGTGTGAGCTGTCATGATATAGGTGGAATGGTGAGTGAAGAGTACCAGATCGATGTACAGGCCATGAACAGGTCAGGTGCAATTCATTATGATCTCAACAGAGGTGCAGCCGACACATTGGATCCGAGTAACGTACGCTGCTGGGCCTGTCATGGCGACGGGAACGGATCAGAGGCTGCCCAACCTACAGGCCACCCTGACAACTACAGCACTCCCAAGAACTGCGCTAACAGGGAATGCCACAATTTCAACCAATCTATCTTTTATGAACCCATGGTCTATGAGCACATCAGGTATCTGTATGATATCGACGAGCATGTTAACACAACAGCAGATTGTTCGGTATGCCATAAAAACAGCATCATGAGCCACGGAGACAATATTGTTCCAAATGATACCTCACTGGTATCACATTACGGATCGACCTGGAACCTGGTAAATACATCAGACTGTATCTACTGTCATCTCGATGAAGACAATGCAGAGGAATGGGGCAATGCACCTGATCCAAGAAACCATACGGATTATGCCTTTGTTGAAAAAACCATCATTGCAGGCAGGCCGTGGAAACTTGTGGATAATTATTCCATCACGTTATTAGAAACCACAAGTAATGCTGCCATGTTCATCTTTGAAAAGGATGGTGAACTGCTTGAACGTGACATCCTGTCCCTGGGTGATAAGCTTAATTTCGAGATCAGCGGGATAGAAGATGACAACACCAGTATCGTAAATTTCACAATAACCAAAATATTCAAAGGAATAAATCCATATGCATACGTTGTTGAATTGTCAGGTGATGTGCTTGCATCACGCATCCACAGAGAAACAGATAACATAGCGTGCTATGCCTGCCATGATCGTGAATATCGTACAAATGAACCGGACGGCAGGGATTACTATATCCTGGATAAAGATGATGAAAATGTCACTCTGGGACGTATATATGTCAATTTCGAAAAGAGTGATAAAAAAGTGCTCAGGATGGGAGAATACTGGGATCTTGGAGAAGGTTATAATCTTTATGTTGCAGATGTAAACCTGCAAAGCACTGCTACACGGCTGCAACTGTATAAAAATGAAACGCTGGTAGAAGATACAATAATAAATGAGGGAAGTAATTTCATATATGAAGAACGGATATTCGACCGGGATATTGATGTATTCAGCGCAAAACTGGATATTGTTTTTGTTGGTACAACAACCCAGGCTATTATACTAAAGGATGTGTGGCTCATTGCAGGTGAGCAGATAGTCCTGGACGGTGACTTATGGATACTACAGACTAAGAAATTATTAAGGGACCTGCCGCTGGATAGTGTCATAACAGTTGGAGAGGAACCAGGGACATTCCATGTGTATACCCTTTCACCTGGCGAATACAGCTCGGACTGTATCAGCTGCCATGCAGGAAATGGAGTAGCCCCCATTAAAATCGATGTGGATACATTTAAAAAAGGTGTGCATGCTTATTTGAATCAAAATGCAACCTTTAACACTTTTATCACTGACGAGGCAAACAAAGCATGCTGGGCATGTCACGGCAATGGCAGCGAGCCGGATGAGCATCCTACGCCCTACCTTGGTGAGCGCCCGCCAAAAACCTGTATTAGCTGTCATGGGTACTCACAATTTGATGCAACGCAGATATATACACACTACCAGGGCTCTGAAATCTCAACAGATTCAACATGCTGGGACTGTCACTTTAATGCTGTCATTAGTGGCACCTCTAAAAATGTAAAGGCTGCAACATCCCATGATTCAACACGGGAAGACCTTTTAGATACATCCAGTTGCGATGTATGCCATAACAATGAAACAAATGCACCCATATGGGGAGATGCACCACAGGTTACAAAACACAATGCAGATAATGATTGCACACTATGCCATGCAGGTGAGGGAGTTACGACATTCCATGACAAAGGAATAACCATAACAAGGAATTGTGAAGATTGCCACGTTGACAAACAGCGGGCAGATGAATTCAACCTGAGTCCAATTATTACACACTATCCGGGTGCACCGGATGATAGTGTAAACACCCTGAAACGCAATGAGTACACCTGTCGTGTGTGTCATAACGCCACTAATGAAACATTACACATAAACCTTGAAGTAAGAGAATACCGAAACGAGACCATGGGCTATTGCTTCCCGTGTCACAGCGTTGAAGGAGAATTCCCCCACAAATCAGAAGCGCTGATAGAGGTACTGCGCCACGGATCCGGTATAAAAGTTATTTCCGGCTGTGATGTATGTCACTCTCCTGAGGGTATTAGTAAATTCCATACCCCGACATTGTTGGGCAAGAGCACTTTCAGAGGCGCGGTCAGACATGATGTTGAGTGCCTGGATTGTCATCCTGAACATGAAGGGAAGGAATATCAGCCGTTTGAAGGCATACTGTGCGTCGACTGTCACTCTGAATACGGCACTGTCCATTATGCAGGTGCAGAAATTAAAATGACGAATCAAACTACTACATGTGTCCTTTGTCACAATGAGGAGGCTGATATATATCATAACCTGACGTACTTTGTGGGCGAAGTTACGGACGAAGTCCTTGAGCCCTGTCGTGTTTGTCATAAAGACATCGAATCCCTAATGGACCATGTCAGGTCATTGAAGATCATAGGGGGAACCATGGCAACCATTTCGCACACAGTATCAGATGCTACAATAACTTGTGACTCATGTCACAATGTCACAGGAGAGAACAGATTCCACTTTGATTCTTATCCTATGGGTACTGTACAAGACCCTGGCTGGCCGAACTGGACCGCAGGGAATGTTACAAAATGCAAGGACTGTCATACATATCACGGCGGAGCTACACCTTTCAATGCCACGAATATGGGTACCCAGGGTCTCTCACCTTCGGGTACAGCTCATGGTTTGGCACCTAACTGCACATTGTGTCACGGCGGGGCTGACCCTATAAGTTTCCATACTCTCGCAACTACCCAGTTTATACCTCGTCTGGCAGTCACATTGAATCCTGAGGAAGTATTCCAGGGAGAAACGAGCCTCTTGCAGGCATCAGTGGTGCTTCCAACGCTTACAAAAGTAACGGGTGCTGAATATTTCATTGATGATATGGGTCGGGAAGGATACGGGATGCCTCTGGAATTTGTGGTCGGCGGGTCATCTGATTCATCTGTCTTGCTTGGGGCAGTGATAGAAACATCAGACCTATCCTTAGGAAAGCATACTATTTTTGTACATGTGAAAGACTCTTCCGGAAAATGGAGTAATGTAGATATCGGTGTGCTCACAGTGAAAAAGCCTGTGGGATTTGCAATTATTGAGCTTATATTAAGAGATATCCTACCTATATTAATTTTTATTGCAATGTTATATTTAATCTGGAGACGGCTTAGATGAATATTGGGAACATGCTCTTATACATCAGTTTGTTATCTTCATGTTCAGCTGCTGTTTATATGTTTAATGGCAGAATAAAAACAAGCATACAGCTATTAAGAACCGCAACTTTTTTGGCAACACTTGCTGTGCTGTTGCTGGTATTTGCCTTTGTATTTCTGGATTTCAGTCTGTTCTATGTTTGGCAGCATAGCAGTGCTGAACTACCGGTTTTTTATCGGCTGGCTGCTATATTGGTAGGGCAGGAGGGAACGTATTTGATATGGGCATGGCTTTCCCTCATGGTAGTATTGCTGTATACAGAAGTGCATGGGATACACAACCGGACAGCTATGATCACTAATGTATATGCTTTAATAGGCTGTGCTTTTTTGCTTGTCCTGACAATTACGATGACACCTTTTAGATCAATATTCGCGGTGGGTGGAGCTTCTTTGCCATCCACTGGAAATGGCATCAGCCCGGAACTTATGGATATTTTAATGCCGCTGCATATTTTCACGACATTTATTGCGTATGCGTTTGCAATCATTCCTGCTGCCATGTCGCTGGCTTATCTCACAAAGAGAGAGAATATGCCGGATAGTAAAAATTTTCTCCGGATCACATGGTTATTTTTAAGCATTTGTATAATCGCAGGCGGTATATGGGCTAATCGTCTTTTAGGCTGGAACGGTTTCTGGCAGTGGGACCCGATACAAGCGCTTTCAATGTGCACATGGCTTTTGTTGACTGCTGCCCTGCATGCTATTGTTCGTTTCAATGTGGGAGAATATAAGAGATTGTTCCCGCTGTTATGTATCGGGACATTTCTTGGATCTTTATATATGACTTTATTAGCAAGAAGCGATGTTTTTGGTTCCATACACAGCTTTCCCGGAACACCCACATGGTGGATGATTGTTGTTTTTATGGCAATTATTATTGTTTTTTCATTAATGCTGGCTTTAAGGCGTGTTGAGCCTGGACAAACTACATCAGACAGCATTCATATTTTAAAACCATCCAATACTTTTTATTTTACAATATTGATAATGATCATGATGGCATTTATTGCCTTCTGGGGACCTACTGTGTATTTAATTTTCGGTTATTTGGGCCGGGCGATAATTATTCCAATGGAATTTTATAATATATTGTTTTATCCCCTTATTGTAGTCCTGTCTTATCTTACCGGTATCTGCATGCTGTATGGCAGAGTGAAGAACCGCACACTGGCCTATGTTGGCATTATTTATTTCACAGTCTCCATTATACTCGCTGTAGCAGTACCGTACGGTACCCATGCTGTAGCAGCATCCCACACTGGTTCATCTTTTGAAAGGATATTAGGTTCAATTTCTGTTACTTCTTATATACCTGCTTTTTTCTTTGTTACAGGTAGTGTCATCTTTAAAACGATGAAAGATTTGAGGATTAGGAATAAAACAGCATCGCTCCACTTAAATGGGATTAATTTTATTCATGTGGGGTTTGTTTTCATTATTCTTGGTGCCATTCTGAGCACTTCCTTTGCAACTACACATAATTTTAGTTATAGTTTATCTGAGAAGGGAGTTTCCAAAGAAGATGGGGGCATAGTATTGCGGTTTTTGGATTATAGAGTTGAGCAGGAAGGATCGGACTGGTATCAGATCGTGGATGTTGAAGTAATTGACTATAAAAAGTATAAAGCAACTCCTGTTTTTTTGAAAAGCCGGCAATTTGGATATATTACCCGCCCGGCGATAAGACTCGGTTTGCTTTCAGATACCCAGATTGAATTCCATGGAGCACTGGCGCACCAGATTGAGCTTGAGACAATCGAAATAAATGTTAAAAAGCAGCCCTTTGCAAGTTTGATGTGGAGTGGATGTGTGCTGCTGATTTTAGGTGTGTTACTCACACTTTCATCTGATGTTATTCGTAAGAAAGAATGGATATTATCATATTTGGCACTTGGCATGAGTAAGCCTGTATCTGATATTGTATCTTTGGAAACAAAAGAATGTAAGATATTAGCTTTATCTATTCCAGTAACTGTTGCCATAGTAACTGTCATAGCCATCTTTGTGTATGAAATGCTGGGTTATACGTATGCTTTTATTGTAATTCTGGCCGGGGTTGTTGTCGTATCCCTAATTACTTACATATTAAAATGCAGAAAATCTCAAGAAAATGAAAATTTCAGACAGGATAAACAGGATTGACAGGATAGGATCCAATCCTGTAAATCCTGTAAATGTTGCCACATAATCGATCGTAAAATCGTTTCCTGAGCATTACAATAATAACATATAACGACCAACATCTTTTCAATGTCAGTGCTTTCAAAATATGACCGGATCTCACTCATCTACGACATGATGGAAGCGCCTGTTGAACTATTCCTGTTCAGAAAATGGCGACGTGCAGTACTATCGGATCTGCATGGTAGTGTGCTGGAGGTTGGTACCGGAACCGGAAAGAACCTTGAATACTACCCCGAGGACTGCAAAGTAACAGCAATTGATATCAGTCCAAAAATGCTAAGACATGCAAAAAAGCGCATGGAGGGGATGGATGATATTTCACTTCAGGTGATGGACGCAGAAAAACTTGCCTTTGCTGACAATAGTTTTGATTACGTCATAACAACTTTTGTGCTCTGTTCCATACCAAATCCGGTTGCAGCACTTCTTGAGATGCGGCGGGTTTGTAAGCCGGATGGTCTGGTGATAAATCTTGAGCACATGCGAAGCAGCAATCGTATGCTCACATTTCTCGAAAACGTATTGAATCCGATTTCAGTGTTCTTTATGGGTGTGAACCTGAACCGTAAGACTGTAGAAAACATCAGGAAGGCAGGGCTTTCGGTAGTTGAAGAAAAGCATCTGGCACTCAAGGATGTATTCAGGTTAATAAGATCAAAGCCATGAATCACTCTTGTTTTTACTCGAATAACGGTGTAAGGTCATCCACTCCAAGTTCAACCTCAAACCCCTTCAACTTAAAAAATTTCTTTGCCCGCATATCGTCATCTTCAAGTCGCAGGTCGCTTTCCAGAAAATCTGCTTTTTCAAGTCGCTTTAAATGAAGATACAGCACCTGCCGTGAAATATTCAACTCTTTGGCAAGCTCGTACACATACCACTCACGCTCAGAGAGCATGTACAGGAGTTTCAACCTGAGTGGGTGAGAAATAGCCTCACCTATATTTACGATCTGCTGCAGTGTTTTTGTCATACTAAAACCCGGTTAGACAATGCTAACGCTTGATCTGAAAAATTATGCAAATGGGAATTATATCTCATCAAGTTTGTTTTTAATATCCTCTACCATTCTCTTGATATCGTCCACATCTTTTTCGACTCTCGTTAGGCGGTCACTGCTGCCGGATCCGACAAAATCGGACTTATTTAGCAGTGCGACTACCACACCTACAATCACCAATATAATTACAATATTCAGGATAAAGCTCAATACCGAACTGTATGGGCTGTATCCTGTGCCATACATCATGTCCATCATCGAATTGTATGCCAAATTATTCACCTCGTTGTAATATTCGGGCTTTTGCCTCATGGAGTATCATGCTTTGCAGTGTATTATTCTTTCGCATTTATGCATCCTCACACATCTTTATTTGCATTGAAAGCCCAATTAAACGAAATCATTCAAGTTTTTTGAGTATCTTTTCAAGCGTATCCCTTGTGTGTTCGGTGTCTCTTTCAAGTCTTACGATCCTTGAATCGTTATCTCCACCATCACGCCTGTTGTTAAACATGGATGATACTGCCCATATTATCGCAAAAAGTATGATGATATTGATGATCGGACCTATGAACCCGAGACCAAAACCGCCTCCGTCCATTCCATATCCGCCATATTCCATCATTATTCTCACCTCGTTTTTAGAACTGTTTTATACGTTAATTTCATTTTATCTTAATTCATATTAGTTCATCACAATGTCAGTCAGCGACACATGGTATTGATACCATTTTTTTAGAATCTCTTTTGCTTCATCAAATGTCATTTCAGTTGTTACCATCTTTTACACCTCTTTATTCATTCTGCTTCATCTGCAATTTTAGTCATGCCTCAGATTTCTAATCGAAGATTGGGCAGTATCCAGGCGGCTACTGTCGCCGGGCTAACGCCCGTGACTATTCACTAAAAATGGTGACGTATGACTCAGTAGCCATACATCATTCCATAGCCCATGCCGTAGCCCATTCCACCACGGTAGGATCGGGTGTTTGTAGACCCATATGCCTGCTGGGTTGCTGTATTAATATCTTCCACTACTTCACCTGTGAAAGCATCGATGTAAGCTTGCTCGATAGTACCGTCATCATCTGTGAAGTAAACGATCCACCATCTGCCCATCTGGTAGATGTTGTTTTCCGATACATCGCTATCGATCTGTTCCTGTGCGATCTCGAGTGCATCTTCAACAGTCCAGACTGTTACTTCTTGAGCATTGGTCTCATATCCTGGTGCAACCGGTGCGTAGCTACCGTATCCTCCGCAGAATCCGGGTGCAGCACCCATCATGCCATAGCCGTAGCCTCTGCCAAATCTCATGTGGTCTGCCATCCAGTCGTACCAGCTATTGCCGGTTTGAGCGTCATTCGTTCCTGCGCTTACGACACCTGCCCCAACTGTACCAAGGACAAGTGCTGCAAGCAGGAGTGCAATTGTTGTATTGTTTTTCATTTTTCTTCACCTTCGTTTTTTTATTCAATGTGTTGCTTATATATCTGCTACACGACATGTGTAGCCTCATACTTACATATATAGGTCATCACATATATATGTTGCGCATGCTTGCACGAGATAAGCATTATACCGAATAAATTGTATAAAAACAAGTTACGTGGGGCACTACGTTTGTTTTTCCACTAACGGGGTGTCAAAAGAACAGGACGATGAAAAGTGAGGAGATTACCCCGATATTGGGAATGGGGAAGTCTCTGGTGGAAGAATACATAAGAATTTTAAATGAGGAGGGAGATTAATGAATGAAGCAAATTACGGCAAGTGTAGAGACCTAACGGTCATTTGTGAGTTTAGTAAATAGCACATAAGATCTTCAGTGTTCTGCCCAACAACATTATATGTGATTGCAATCCATGTTTAATTCTAAAGCAGTGTTGTTTTGAGTACCGTCTGCCTGATAAGGAGGAATATCCATGATATCTAAAATGGAGTACCTAAAAAAGCGATACAAAGAAATGTCACCCGCCCAGCTTGAACTTATTATTGTACAATTGGACAAAGAACTGGAACATAATCCTGATTCTGTTAAGGATGAATTATGTATCGCAGTGGATGCTCTGGAAGAAAAAAAGAAAAAATTCCATGAAAATAGGAGGCGCAGGCCGTGTCTTCCAAGCAATTTTGAACACCAGTTGGATGTTGGTGAAGAATTCTAAGGCAGGGATATGATGGAAGATCGTATACTGGCACACCTGGACATTATCGAATCGGTCTATGGTGTTGAAATACTGAACAAGTCCAGGGTTGTGCAGTGGATAGAGGAAATAACCGATGATGATAAACAGGCCCTGACTATTGCAACAGCCTTGAATACATGGATCATGATGAACAGTACAGGTACGGGCCTGGAAATACCAATCACTGTGCTTGAACAGATACAGGCGAATCTGACATCGAAAAACAGATAGGACCTTGCCATGTTCAAATGTAACTGAGCACGCTTTTGGTCATGGTAATAGTGTGAAAGAAGAGATGATTCAGCCGATCCATAAAGAAATATAAAAATGCAGATGGGAAAAACCCATCCATCCCATGAAAATATTCAGAATTTACGTATCCTCTCACTCAGGAGGCCAGTTCTTCTCCATCCAGCCAGGTATCCGGCCGCTGTCAGGCGGTCCGATCTTCACCTTCAGTCCGCTGGCATCCTCCATGTCACCCTGCAGGCGTGCAGCCAGTCCCGGAAGAATGACAGTATTGTGAGCGGTCATCTCGCTGAAATCAAAACCAATCCTCTTGAACTCATCAGACACCTTCTGCCCTGTCATCTGCCCGCCTGCCACCGCAGCCTCCACACCAAGGCCGTCAGTATCGGTCGCCAGCAGGTAACAGTCAATATCGTTACTGGCCAGATCGCTCTCCACTGTATAATATGTCAAGGCAAAGTTGGTTGTTACAAATACAGGTGAATCCTTATCCGGCGAACCCACCTCGTACACCTTTGGGTCCACCTTTACAGGCTTTCTCGGGTCAGTGTAGATAGTATCCCTGATATGCATCTCAGGCAGCAGGGCATAAGGCTCGATGCTGTGCAGTATCATGATATCACCGTAGCGCACCGTGAATACCGATGCCAGCACAGTCTCCCAGTAACTGGCAGAAACAGGGTCGTCATTGGCAAGGTATGCCGTCATAGGTACTGCCAGCAGCGGGAAAGCAATCTCATGCTGTCCTTCCTTGATTCCGGCACGCCTTATCATAAGGAAATTCTCAAATGATTCCCGTAGCGGCTTCCCCTGCGGATTTGTGCCCGGATCAAGTACCAGGTCCTCACGTCCCATCTCCAAAAACGTGGCAGCCAGGCTCTTTAAAGTATCCAGGTCGTCAGGGGAGAACAGTACCAGCGGTACATCGTACTCCATCATCAGGTCGGCCACATCCTGCCAGTTATCCTTTGTAGCAGCATATAGCAGAGGCTTCCTGTCAGCCACTACTTCCAGGCCGGCCTTTAGCACCTTAGGGTCCAGGCTGCACAGGATTAGCGGCAGTTCAGTATTCCCGGCCGCAATAGTTACAGCCTGTTTGAACTTGTCAGGGTCGCCGGAAGTACTGCGAATAGCAACCATGTCAAGTTTCAGGAACCTGCCAACATAGAATTTCTTATACTCATTAATGAACTTGATCCGTTCTGTCAGTTCATCCTCGCTCATAGTATCCCAGACATCCACAGCAAGTGCAGGCTGGTTAAAGAACGTCAACTGGTGACGGTACAGTATATCATCGCCGCCCACGGACACAGCGTGTTCGCCAGTACCGATAATCACTTCCCTTATCTCAGGTGCCAGCAGTTCTGCCAGCTTCAGGTACTTTTTCCTGAACTTATCCTCAAGCAGGGGCGGGCAGTCTTCCAGTTTCAATGAACGGTCTATCATATGGGATGCAAAAGCCATGCAAGTAGCTTCACCGCAATCACCGCAATTGGTCTGGGGCAGGAACTTGTAAACCTCAAGTGGGCTGTTGACTTTCATTTTCACACCTCCGCCGTGACCCAGTCGGATATATCCACTGCATCCCTCTCAAGTGAACCGTGCAGGCTCTGGGTAATCTCCTTTAGTACAGCTACCGAACCTGGATGCATCATCATGAACAGATCGTTGCCTGCCAGTGAAAGGGTCAGGCCGGTCACGATCTCCCATATCGGACCCCTGTATTCCCTGGGTCCCCAGTCGCTGTCTTCCTTAAGCGGGGAACCTACCATCCAGGCTTCCCTGGCACCCCATGCATTGGTAGTACCGCTGCTCATCGGGAATGACAGCTCCTCATCCCCCATAAGACCTGCCAGCCTGATGCGCTCCATATTGGTATAAGCATAATCCAGGCCGTATCCCAGTGCTGCGGTTGTGGGGTCCATGATAATATCCTCACGCTTAACCCCGCACTGCTTCATCAGTTTGCGGTTCAACTCCTTCTGGGCATTTATCTCAAGCTGGGTCCATGAGAGCACCACATGCCCGTAATCAGTGGCAGCCTTTGCAATACGTTCATAATCAAGGTTCAGGCTTGCACTGGCCAGCAGCACACGCTCGCCCTCAGCCACTTCAGCGGCCTTCTCCAGCACTTCGGGGTCCTTTTCAGGGTTGCCGCTGCCGCCGATAACGATAGGTACATCCACGGCCTGTAACACATCGGCCACGGTCTCGGCAGCTTCCCTGGGAGATGTATCCTTGATATTCGGGTCTGTACTGATAAGGTGGATGGTCACCATGTCGGCACCAAAATCATTGACAACTTTTTTGGCCCATTCTGCCGGGCTTTCGAGCACATCCTCATAATTAACCTTCACAGCCTTTGCCATCCCGATAGGCATATCAAACACATCCATAGTGATGTGGTTGCGGTGCGGCATGGGACTGTCAAAATAATAGGGCAGTGCGTTCTCACCACCCAGGGTGAACGTATTCTTCCTGGTACCACCGTCTGAGGATGTGGCACCCAGTATTACTTCCTGTATGGGGTTTTTCCACTCTTCGATCCTACCAACTTCGAATTTAGATGGCAGCAATTGCCTGGGCCTGGTAACACCTGGAACTTCTCCCTGGGCTATTGACCCGAACAACTGGTCCACAGGATAACCTAATAATCGTGATATGTTTATCAAGTGCCGGGCTATCTGGGCTGTTTCATGTCCCAGCATATATGCCAGTTGCGGATCAAACCCGCCACCGGTATCCATCTCCAGTTCAATGTCACCTTCAATGGTCACACCTTCCAGGGATTCCACGTCCATATCATTGAACAGGCTGCCCAGTTCAGATAACTTGATCTTTTTTGCCATTGTGATTCCACCTTATTTCATCGCATGTCTTCAAGTAATTGTAAATCTGTTCTCTTAAATCCCCAATTTCATAATAATGTTTTCCATTTCAATCACCGCAGTTGATGTCGCAGGCAGTTCACTCAGTGCCTTTCCGTCCAGGTCGAATCTGGCAATATCCTCATCAAATGGTACCATGCCTGCAACCTCCAGCCCTAATTCCTGTGCATATTTATTAAGCCGCTCACGGTTTTGCGGTGTCACCTTATTGAATATCACAAACATATGCCGTATCTTCAGGTCCAGTTCCTTTTCAAGGTCCCGTATCCGCTCGGCAGTCTGGAGCCCCCGCCTGGAACCGTCTGTCACCACAACAAGTTCGTCAACATCCCGGATGATACCCCGGCTAAGGTGTTCCAGGCCAGCTGCCGTATCAATGATCACCAGGTCATAGTTCTTGATGATCCGGTCCATTATGTTGCGCAGCAAGTTGTTGGTAAAGCAATAACATCCACTGCCTTCGGGCCTGCCCATCACCAGCAGGTCATACCCATGACGCTCAGCAAGTATACTGTATATCCTGGATTCAAGCAACCGTTCCTTATCAGTATCAGGCGGCAGATTATCCCGCTCCTGCAGCAGGAACTCCCGCTGGTCGGCCAGGGTTTCCTCAACCACATCCCCAAGTGCCTCAGGGAGATTGGAGTCAGGGTCAGCATCAATGGCCAGGATGGTTGCATCCCTGTTCACCAGCCAGCGGATGAGCATGGCTGCTACAGCAGTCTTGCCTGTACCTCCCTTCCCGGTAATTGCTACGACTTTCAAGGCACTGCCTCAGGGAAGTTATTTCTTACTGCTCAGTATGATCTTGTCGATGGAGACCTTGGCATTCTTCAGGGTAATTTTTATACCACCACCACCGCCGATCATAGGCGGGATGTTCTGCAGCATGGCAGGATCAGGCATGCCAAATACCGGCATAGCTGTTGAAGTTCCAGTTGATTCTTCATCCTCTTCTTCTTCCTCGTCAGCACCCCAGTTCTTGACCACAGGATGATCTTTCTCTTTGAGGAATTCCTTCAAAGTATCCAGGTCCTGTGCATCCTCTTCTGTAGCCACTTTGTCTACGATATCTGCAGGGATATCAGCCAGTACCTTATCCTTGAGGAATTTTGGCATCCAGACCACCCTGTTCCAGCCGCCATCCGCCTGGATGAACTTTGGTGAGCGGAAATAGTTGATCCCAACACCTAAAAAGCCAATAACCTGCTTTCCGCCGCCGGTCTGGCCAGCCATCGTACTGAATGCAAGCCCGTTAGGGGCCATGCCAGTGTAATCCCGGTCGACCCAGCCGATACCGTCAACTTCCGGCATATAGAATCCTACAACCTCGAAACATCCGCACGAGGTATGTGGAAACTCAAAGAAACTATGGATCTTGATCCTGTTGTATTCGTCGCCAGAGAGTTTCTGGGCGACCTCGTTGACACCTGAGTACTCACCGCCAATTTCGTCCAGTAGCTCGCCTTTCTCTATCGGGAACTGGGGACCCTCAGGGTCCACCTTTGCTGCTGCCCTGCCGTCGAACCAGTTGATCGCACCACATAGTGCGATCCTGTCGGGAGTTATCACACATACACTGGTCGGTGCGAAACTCTGGCACAGGCTGCAGCCGTAGAAAGTATCCACGTCCTCATCATGGAGGTTGCGTGTCCTCTCGTCCCTGGCAGCATATCTCTCCATTGCCTTTGCCAGTTCATCTTCTACCTTCTCGATATCAGTGATATATGTGGCATCGATCTTCTCTATAAATGGCAGTTCATTCCGAAACAGCATCATGGTAGCCTTTGCAATATCTTCAAAAGAATTGAGCCCTTTCGCAATGGAATCCTTGTTGATCCTGAGCCATACATCATACCGCTGGTTCAGGTGCATAACACCCTGGATGTAATTCTGGAAATCATGGTTCCGCCTTTCAACAATGGCTTCCAGGTCAGGTTCCACCAGTTCTCCTGCTATGCGGTATATCATAGCCAGTGGATAACGCCCTCCCTCTTCCATATCAGAGATGTCGGGACCGATAAGCGTGAATTTACCATCCTCCATCTCATCTATGTCCACTGCACTTACCAGTTCGAACCCTTTGGATTTCGGACCAGCCAGTTCAACATACATATCATCTTTACGGACTCTTTCCCCTTCGAACATAGGGGATATTTCAAACGGGAATTCATCTGCCATTATAAAATCCTCACACTTCTTTTTTTATTGATCTTCCTTGCCAGTAATTCTTTATAATTGTGCTACAACCACATCCAGTGCCTTGATAAAATCATCCGGTTTAAGGTTACCAAAGGATTGCTGCGCATTTGGATGATAGTGCCTGTCAATAGAGATTATCTTGATTTTTGTAAAATTCTTTAACGTGGACATCAACTGGCTGGCATAGTAGTACGTATGCCCAAGGAATATGGTTGTATCATATCCACCCTTGCCATCAAATCCCTTCCAGTCAGGATCTTTCAGGTATGAGACCAGTGCGTGCAGGTTGACGTAGGTGGCATCAATACCTTCCTCTTTCAATCGCTTCAAGCTACTTCCCGTGGCAGCCACCGGTATGCCTTTTTCAGCCATGCTCCTGACAATTTCAATGACACCATCATCACCAGCCGCAGTCCCTACGATGAGCAGCGGACGCTTTGCTTTTGAAATAAACTTACCTGCCACCTCTGCTTTAACGGCTTTTGCCATCTTTGGTCCGGGAATATTAGCTCTGTCAAAGGGTACTGCATTTTTGGTGGTATCCAGTTCTTTAGTTGCCATTATTCGCTCGCCCCCTTGCACAGTCTGGGTACATTTGTGGGCTGGAAGGATACATCGACCTTCCTGGCCGGACCTTCAAGTATCTTTTTCTTTTCCCAGTCGATCTTCCATCCATGTTCCTCTTCCAGTACCTTAAGCAGCTTCTCCCTCTTTGCAAGGGGCAGGTCAGCTTCACTTCTCACATAAATGTGCCAGTCATCAGGCAGCACGCCCAGGTACTTTTCGCTCAGTTCGATGTAATGGGTCAGCTTGATCATCCGTCCCAGGTTATTATCACCTGGCCTAAAGCAGAGTTTAGCCAGCAGGGGCATGAGCTCTGCTTTATTTTCTGCTGATATCAACAAATGTTCGGGTGCAGGTTCGACATTATGCACTGAACCGTCCCTGGCATCCAGTAAGTTCCACTTATCCTTGTCATAGGGCTTGCCCGTGTATGCCCGCCTGTATTTGGGTCCGTGAGGTCCCAACACTACAGGGATACCAAGACGGTTACAGCCTGTACCGATGGAAAGTGCTTTCTGGGTAAATCCACCCCATGCCAGGCCCACGGCTCCTATCCTGTTCATTACATAATCTGCGATCTCTTCAAAGTTGCCGCTAATATCACGCCTGGCAAATATGGCAGCTACCTTGATAGTAGTGGCTGTTATGTGGGCGTTTGAAACACATGAACCGGTATTTAGCAGGTTGCCTTTGAGGAAACTTCCCCCGTATCGCTCATACAGGGTCTTACCCTCGTCATCTTTGAACATGCCAATATCCATGGCACTGCAACCTGATGTAACGACAATATAACTCCGCTGCAGCATCTCTTCGGCAATCTCATATACATCGCGACTTCCGTCAGGGTAGTTAGGGCAGCCAATGATAGCTATAATACCGGGAGTGGTCCCCATCACAAGGTTGACACCCTCTTCCCTTATCTCAGGGTCTCCTACCTGGCCCCTGCCGGTCCTGACCTTTCCCTTCTCCTCACGTATGACCTTCTGGGCCGCTTTCTCGATCACATTCAATATCGGAATGTCCTTGGGACATTCAAATTCGCACCGTCCGCAGCCGATACATTTATCATGCAATTCCTCGAACAATGTCAGGTCGCCTTCTACTGCGGCTTCCATTGCCTTATCAATTTCAAGTCCCTGTGGGCAGCCTATCACACATGCACCGCACTGGGTACAGCTTGATGCCAGTTTTTTGAACTCCTCATCACTTGGCAGGGCAGTAATACCTTTTTCCTTGCGTATTGGTGCCATCTTCATGACAAGTTTCGGGGCCAGTTCACCGACCTTATCATAGTCGAACAATAAGACACCGGGCTGGTCACCTGATGCGAGGTCATTGATTATGTCATCAATGTCATCATTGCTCCTGTCAGGCAGACCATACATGACCTTATCATTGGTAGCAATAACAGGAATATGAAGTTTACTGGTTTCCCGCATCATATCGGCCCTGATACATTGTTCATCCACAATTATCAGGTCAGGGATGCCTGAGCGGATGTATTTGAGCTGCTTTGACAAAGACCCCACTACCTTTGCCTTTGGATTGACCCGTGTCATGTCATGTGCCGTGCAGCAAATGGCAGCTAATTCTATCTTGTCAAACAGGTCATGCTCTTCCATATAATCCATAATATATGTGACAGCGGCCACATTGTGCCCTATACATAAAAGCACTGGTTTGGTGGAATCAATTATACCCATACCCACATCGACCAGTGGAGCATCGGCCTGGCTTTTTGGCATATCCAGGCAGGATATCTGGATAATATCAGATACTTCCATGCCAACATGGTCCACCATACCTGCATGCAGGGCTTTGGATTCAAAATCTATGGCACTCCCTTCCTGGCCAATATGGGTTGTAGCCAGCAGTTGTGTTATCTGCTCTTCCACATAGTCCAGTACAGGGACAAAATCACCAATGGTCTCCGGTTTAATACCCAATACAGTCTGGGTGACCGGTGCTTTGATGTTACTGGGCCCCACATCGATAGGATGGTCTGCTCCAAAACGCTCGATAAGATGGTTCAGCAGGTGTCTGCCGTGGCCCGCATGGGCGGCTGCACCTGTCAAGGTCCTGAGCATAGCTTCACGGGCCTGGTGGGCTTCCTGGTTGATGCCGCAAGCACCTTCCTTGTTACCTGTCAGGTCGCACTTGCCATAGGTGCAGTAACAGCACAGATCGCAAATAGGCGAATAAACGGGTTCGTACCGCTTAAGCAGCCTCATATCCCAATCCCGCAGTTCATGTATATCGGGTGCGGGAGTCGGACCTTGTGGCTCTTCTTTTTCTTCATCAGAAGATATTACCTTGCCTATGTTTATCTGGACATTTTCCAGACCTTCTATGGTAAATTTGCCTTTTTTAATAACCATTGGGGGTATGCTCTCCTTTATTTGGTCAGGTATATTTACAATAAACCTAAAATATTCTAAAATTCAATTTCCCACTATAATACTAAGTAAATATATTAATTTATTAAAAATTATTTATTATTTTTTTATATTTGTTTTTTTATATTCTAGCATATAGTGAAAAATATAATGCATATGGGAATAGTTGATTATATTTTATCATTTGACCAAGGTTTGGCTCTAAATTTATTCAATATTATTAAACGCTTTCGCAATTCTACACGATTATATATACTAAATCGGATTATATTTTTTCAGAAAGCATTCAAATATAATCACTCTTATCAAATGTGTTACATTCAGGAATGGATAATATGCTTGTAGCTGGTGTAGATGAAGCTGGAAAAGGCCCTGTTTTAGGTCCCATGATAGTTGCAGGAGTACTAATTGAGGAGAGCAGGCTCCCTGAACTTAAAAAACTTGGAGTAAAGGATTCAAAAGTCATTTCCCCTATGCGAAGGAATTACCTTGCATCAAAGATAAGGGAGTTGGTTGATGATTATTATATCCTTGAGTTAAGTGCCAGACAGATCGACGAGTTCAGGAAGATAATGACCATGAACCAGGTAATGGTGATATGCCACGCTAAAGTACTGGACCAGCTTAGCCCACAAAAAGCTTACCTGGATGCCTCTGATGTTAATGAAGAGCGGTTTGGGGAGAATGTAAGTAAAAAACACGGGGCTTCTATTGAGATCATAGCAAAACATAAGGCTGATGACCTTTTTCCCATTGTCTCGGCTGCTTCCATTCTTGCCAAGGTCAGTAGGGACAGGTGTGTGAGGGAGATAGAAAAAACGATTGGTTTGCCGCTGGGCAGCGGATATCCGTCTGATCCGAAAACAAGGAAATTCCTGGAAAAGTGGATAAAAGAACATGGAAGTCTTCCGGATATTGCCAGGCATTCATGGAAAACATCTGAGAACTTGCTCAAGAAAATGCTCGCTGAGGCTCGCATTTTCTAAGCCTACAGGAGAGTATATACTTTCTTATACGTTGAAAAAATGCGTTAATCGATGGAAATCAATACCACAAATATATAAGTAATAATAAACCATGATAATTGTGTCAAGTATTAATGAATCTTGGTGAGATGATAAATATGCCTGAGAAAACTTATGTTGAACAACCTTGTGGATATTGTGCTGGTGCCGGAGAAGTAGAGGGCGAGACATGCATCGTTTGTGACGGAAAAAAGACTTACATGGTAAAAGAGCCTTTAATAAAATGCCAGTTCTGTAAAGGTAGAGGTTATATGATACTAGGATCACCCTGCAGAACCTGCAAAGGTAAGGGTTGGATGGGTGTAAAGAAAGAATAATGAATGTATTGTAGTAATAGACATATAATACTATATATATTAAAATAGATTCAAATTATAAGGGTAGGAAGGGGAGGGGGTTAATTTTTAATAACTATCCAATCCTACTATTTAATATTTTTCACAGATATAGAAATATTTAGCTTATTTACCAATAAGTCGTGCATCCTTCACCTTATAGATGCCCCTGTCCCCTTCCCAGATTATCTCTGTGTCAAGTATCTCGATCCTTGACCTGTATAATGGGGCATCCAATGTAAGCGTTTCATACTCACCGCCCTCACCGCAGATATGTATCCCATATCGCCTGTTAAGGTATATCAGCGCATCAATTGCAGTACCATCAATAGTCCTGCCCAGCCATTCTTCATCCAGGCCCATGGCAGATACATGCACTATCATAATATCCATGGCCCGGATCATATCCCTTAACAACAGTTCCGGTTCAACGTGCCACAGTGGTGCCACCATTTCAATACCCAGTGTATTGCATATACGCCTGACACGGCTGGCCTGGTATTCGGATTCGATGGCCCCCACTACCACCCCTTCAACATCCAGGTGCCCTAAAGCCATTTCCAGGTCTTCCAGTTCTTTCTCTTTCTCACCCCGGGTGGTTCGTGTAATGAGCGGGATGCCAGCCGACCTGGATATCAGGTCGACCATATGTATATTTGCAGAATGGAACATGTAGGAATCATCCCTATCCGGTTCAATTGTCACAAGGTCGGTTATCTCATGTCCTTCCCTTATCGCAAGCTGTATAGCATAAATAGAATCCTTCCCGCCTGATGTAAGTGCAGCCAGTCTCATATGTTCTACATAGCTCCAACAAATATTAATTTATAGTTTCAGAGTCTCTTGACCTATTACATGAATGACCACGAACAGAGCAGGGAATTAGTGGACATTCCCCGCATACTTATAGCAGGTGATCGCTCATCCAGCGGTAAGACCACTATTTCCACCGGCCTGATATCGGTAATGAGTCACAGGGGAATGCGCGTACAGCCTTTCAAGGTGGGGCTGGACTATATCGACCCCAGCTACCATACCGAGGTCTCGGGCCGTCCCAGCCGTAACCTGGACGGGCACCTCATGTCCAGGAACACAGTACTGGAAGTGTTCCATCACGGCATCGACTATGAAGGCGGTGCTGACATTGCTGTTATCGAAGGGGTAAGGGGGCTTTATGAAGGACTGGAGGGTTTAAGTGATATTGGAAGTACGGCACAGATAGCTAAGATACTGGACTGTCCTGTTATTCTGGTCATCAATGCCCGCAGTATTACCCGCAGTGCGGCAGCACTGGTAATGGGATACAAGTCCTTTGACCCCGAGATCAATATTGCAGGCGTAATACTGAACAATATCGGCGGGGTCAGGCATTCGCGTAAGGCCAGGGAGGCCATAGAGACATACACAGAGACCCCGGTCATAGGCGAGGTAAAACGCGACGAATCCATGAATATAAGTATGCGTCACCTGGGGCTCATCCCTGTAATGGAGGGGCGGCGCAAGCTGGATGATTTTGACCAGCGCATAAGCGGGATAAGGGATATCATCAGGGAAGGGATCGAGATCGATACGCTGATCGAGATTGCCGGGGGCACAATACCGATTGAGAAGCCGGGACCCAGGGTATTCATTCCCAGACCGATATCCGAAAAACCAGTTATAGGTGTAGCGCTGGATGAGGCATTCAATTTCTATTACCGGGATAACCTGGACCTGCTTGAGATGGCTGGTGCAAAACTGGAATATTTTAGTCCTGTGAATGATACCCAGCCGCCTGATGTGGACGGCATGTATATTGGTGGAGGATACCCGGAACTATTTGCACCCGAACTGGCTGCCAACGAGGAAATGCGGGACCAGATCAAAGAGATGTCCGGATCCGGTCTTCCTATCTTTGCAGAATGCGGGGGGCTTATGTACCTGACCCAGGCACTTATCACTGGAAAGATACGATCATCATCCTACCGCAGTGCAGATATGCCTGAAGGTGAACACCAGATGGTGGGCGCACTGCCAGGCAAGACATTGATGGGGCATACCAGGGTGGTAAGCTACAGCCAGGGCAGTTTTATCGAGGATACTCCGGTAGGCAATAAAGAGAACATGTTTTTAGGGCATGAGTTCCATCATTCAGAGATCATCGACCTGCCGGATAATGCAAAGTTCGGGATCAAGCTGACAAGGGGCATTGGGATAAAAGAGATGTATGATGGCTTGATGTCAGGAAATACACTGGCTGTTTATTCCCATTTGCATGCAGCTTCTTACCAGGAGTTCCCGATCAGGTTTGTTGATGCTTGCTTGGAGTGAGTCAACGACCACCCCATGCTCTGACTACAAGTCCAAGGCATCCACGAGCATGATGTCGGGCGTGTGTTCTCTGATGCCGGCGCAAGTTTGACTATCGTTATCGACATTTGCGAAGTGTGGAATACTTGAGAGATGGAGCAAATTGCATACACAATACTATCTGAAATTCCTGAGATTTTTCGGCAGATGATAGACTGACCATAGCATCTGTTACAGACCAAGGCAATGACGAACGACCATTTCAATCCTTTCCAATACATCCTCAGAAAGTTTACCTGCCGGTTTTCCGGGAAAGCGTTTTGGATCCAATGAACGAATTTGAAAGCATAAGAAAATTGTCTCTAATGGTAGACCACTATCTTCTGGTGATACACGAACGTTTGTTGGGAAATTACGGGAAATATTTTGCCCCTTTGTTCCAACAACAACCGTGACCACAAGAGGTAGTTCATTGATTGCATCTATTGATAAAACCAATACAGGACGCGGCCCTGCTTGCTCTCGCCCTTTCACAGGATTCAGATTAACAAAATAAATATCTCCGCGATGAATGCTCATTATCAATTTTCCAGTCCATCAGCTTCCGATGCAACAAACTCTTGATCAATCTTTTGCAACTCATTTTGAATCTCAGAATCCGCTGCCATCGCAGCAAGTTGGCTCTCGAAAGTAGCCTGTTCAACTTCATCACTTACCATCAAATCTTCTCGCAAGTGATGAACAAGTTGCTCGATCAACCGTAACTGTTCATTATGAGGTAAATGGCTGACTGTTTTTTCGATTTCACTTAGAACTGCTAAAGACATTATCTTCCTCTTGGTATTGTACCAACTTCAATCATTAAATACCTGTTTCAGTCTTCTTCTATATTAAGTCATGCAACCCACCACATAAAACACACCATGCAGGCGTCACAAAAACAACTTTCCACGACACATTAAAGTTATAAGAATTTCCAACACACGAAGTTAACATCTTAAATGTTCCATTATCAACTGAAAACCTTTGACCCCGAGATCAATATTGCAGGCGTAATACTGAACAATATCGGCGGAGCCAGGCACTCACGCAAGGCCAGGGAGGCCATAGAGACATACACAGGGACACCGGTCATAGGCGAGGTGAAACGCGACGAATTAATGAAGATAAGTATGCGTCACCTTGGGCTTATTCCTGTAATGGAGGGACGGCGCAAGCCGGATGATTTTGACCAGCGCATAAGCAGGATAAGGGATCTCATATTACCGGGACAACCTGGACCTGCTTGAGATGGCGGGTGCAAAACTGGAATATTTCAGTCCTGTGAACGACACCCACCCGCCTGATGTGGACGGTATGTACATAGGCGGAGGATATCCGGAACTGTTTGCACCGGAACTGGCTGCCAACGAGGAAATGCGGGACCACATCAAAGAGATGTCCCGATCAGGTCTTCCTATCTTTGCAGAATGCGGGGGGCTTATGTACCTGACCCAGGCACTTATCACTGGAAAGATACGATCATCATCCTACCGCAGTGCAGATATGCCTTAAGGGGAACACCTGATGGTGGGCGCACTGCCAGGCAAGACATTGATGGGACAGACCAGGGTGGTAAGTTACAGCCAGGGCAGTTTTATCGAGGATACTCCCGCAGGCGTAAAGATAACATGTTTTTAGGGCATGAGTTCCATCATTCAGAGATCATCGACCTGCCGGATAATGTAAAGTTCGGGATTAAACTGACAAGGGGCATTGGGATAAAAGAAATGTATGATGGTTTGATGTCAGGAAATACACTGGCTGTTTATTCCCATTTGCATGCAGCTTCTTACCAGGAGTTCCCGATCAGGTTTGTTGATGCTTGTTTGAGGTGAGTCACCCCCGTTAGAAATGGGAGGCATCAGGAGGATGCTCATTCTTTTGACATTGTTAGGTTTTCTTGATTTTTATGTATGTAATCAGGTGCATGCGACCGATTAATAAAAATAAATACAGTTATATTTGAAAAGCTATTTAAAGTTTTGAATTCAATAGTAATTTTGTGAATGAAATGGAAGCATTAGACATTTCAGAGAATATAAATGAAGAGGTTGATATTCTTGTAAAAAGAGGATATTATGCTTCAAAGTCAGATTTATTAAGAGATGCTTTCAGGACACTATTAAATACAAAAACAGAATTGAAAATTTCTCTGAGTATAGAACTTTACCTTGCAGGAAAAATTTCAATGGGAAGGGCTGCTGAACTTTCTGGTTTCACTACAATCGAGTTCAAAGAGGTTATGGCAGCAAGAGGTATAGTAAGAGAAACAGAAGGCAAATCTGCTCTGGAAATGGATGCCAAACTGAAAAAAATTGGAATAATTTGATGTTTTTTGTGGACACAGATATTCTAAGTGCATTTGTAAAAGTTGGGGGTATAAAATATCTTAAGGCGCTTTTCCAAAACCTAAATATAGCTCCATCCATTTATGAATAACTTGCGCGGGCTAAACGTGCAGGGTATCCTTATTTGGATGATATCTTAACTGAAGTTGAAATTATTCTCCTTTCGGAAGATGAATTTAGAGATTTTAGAAATCTGTTAGAAAATGAAAAAGATTTGCATGAGGGTGAGTGCCAATTGCTAGCATTATGCAAATCAAGAAAGGGTGTTTTGATAACGAATGATAAAGTTGTAAAAAATCATTGCAAAAAAAATAATACATATTTTCTGGATTTAGAAGACGTTTTGAGAGCGTTAAAATTAAAAAATATCCTGAATTATGAGGAATTAAAAAAGCTAATCGAAGATATTGAAAAGAATGACTGGACAATTATAAAAGCAAAAGAAGATATTTTAAAAGATTGAATTATTTTCTCCTTTTGATAGTGCATGTCTAGGGCATTTTTGAATTTCATTGGCGCCTAATTTTAGTGATTAGATGGATTATGGATTTTATCAGCAATTAAAGAGCATAATTCTCTATGTCCTCAATAACTATCCCCGTACTGACAGAACAGGGTCTTCGTATACTTAAATCGAACTATTTCCTCTTTCTCCTGGGTTTGGGATATTTTTTATGCAGCTCATCCACTTTTCGGTACAGGTCTTTAGCAATATCGTCATTAAATATCCCGGAATAATAATCTATACGTACAGCAATTGATATTTTAGAAGCCAGCACCCTTGAGATCTTACCCCGCAGCCACCAGGGTGATTCTTTGACAAGGGGATGCTGGAATATTACGCCGTGTTTGGGTGAAGGGGCATTCCCCCTAAGGTGTTTAAACAATGCTTTTTCAGCCCCCAGTACCTGGATAGTGCTTGAAGGCATACTGGCAAGTTTTTTTGAACTCCCCACAATGCCCAGCAGCCTGGCACCCACATGGGCACCGGCTACGGCTGAAAGGTTGGGTAAGTTGTTATTCATGTATTCCTCGATATCCAGTGATATCCGGTTCTTGTTGTCATATAACCCTGCAATACTGGCAGCCAGTCCAATTATACTTGTCCCCCATGGTTCCGGCAGTTCCATTCCTGATGAGTTCCTGGCCCGCTCCACGATCTTTGTATCTTCGAGATTCCAGCTTGAAATATCGTTCCTTACACCATACTTTGATATGAACCTGACAAGTGGCTCGCCCTTTAACCCGAGTTCTGGAAAATGCAGGTCATATAGTTCCTTTAACCTCTCAGACAGTGCATTGGTGTTCTTGTCAAGGTCATCCAGGGCATCAATGAACTGGATAAGGATATGTTCATCCGACCCGGATGCAGTGACCTGCATCATGGCATATTCTATGTTCACCTCACGGAACAGTTCATCATACTCATTTTCCGATGCGATAAAACCCCAATCCTTTGCCAGGCTGCATATATCGATCCCACAGACCTCATTACATTCCAGTACCTCGGGCATCTCTTGTAACCTGCCTGCAAGGCTCTTAACATCTTTTTGGTAAAGATCACAGGAATGTATTATTCCGCCATCAACTGAAAAAATCCCAAACCATGTCCTGACTGAATGCATCAATATAAAATTATACGGATTATATATATGTATTATCTGTTCCAGGTGGGTCAGAGGAGGTCAAAATCTTCGTCATCATCGAACTCGATATCCAGCACATCCAGCACCCTGGAATGACCGTTCGCATTATAGCAGCGCCATGAACGCATATTATACGGTGCACCTACAATAATGTGATAATCTCCTATCCTGGCAAACAGTGCAAGGTCGGCCCTTGAAGGGTTGTTGTTGGATGATGGGTGGCTGTGGACAGAACCTGCGATACTGAGATTGGGCATCATGTATAATCTCAAAACGGCGCTGACCTGGGATGATTCAGTGCCGGGCAGGAATATCACATCCTTGATGACCCCTTCCTCGGCCCGCATCAACCCTGCAAACTCATTCGGTGCTGATGAGCGGGAAACCTCAATAATGAACTCCAGGGTCGACCTGGCTATACCTTTAATATCAGGAATTATTGGCACCTCCCGCAAAGCTACAGGGTAATACCTGTGATGATGTCCTTGTTGAAATCAAACAACTGGCAGCTGTCATTCTTGTGTATCATAGTCAGGCACTTATCGTCAGTGATCTCACCGATCATGCAGGCGGTAATACCCACTTCTTCGAACAGTTCGATACAGCGACTGGCATTTTCAGGGGCGGCTGTTACAATATATCCGGTGGCAGGATATATCTTGAGCCACTGGATAAAGTCCACTCCTTCAGGCACTGGTATCTTTTCCAGGTCCACTACCGCACCCTTATGACTGGTCTCAAGCAGCATACCAAGTGTACCAAGGGTACCCGGGTTGCTGATATCCTTGCCCGAATTGACGACATGCGCCTCACCGATGGTCTGCATTACCAGGTATTTCTCCCTGACTTCGGCAGGGCTCTTCATTGTGGTGCTGTCCCAGCTGTACGGAGAATTTGGACCCACCTGGCCTTCCATGTCGTATGCTGCGATGATAATATCCCCTGCTTTTGCGGTATCGCTGCGAATCAGGCAGTCCTTTTTGGCTGTACCTACAATGGCCACTGATAGCGATGTATGTGGTGTGTCGGGATGCAGGTGTCCGCCCACCATCGGGACGCCGAACTTGGAGATGCCTGCCTTGATGCCGTTTAGCAGTTCCAGACATGCTTTTTTCTTGCTGCTGGCAAGTACATTGACCATACCCAGGGGCCTGCCGCCCATGGCAGAGATGTCATTGACGTTGACCAGTACCGAACTGTAGCCTGCCCACCAGGGACTGGCATCCAGGAGCCGACCCCATATCCCGTCGGCTGCGAACAGTACCACATCATCGGTGCCCGTATCCAGGACTGCTGCATCGTCCCCGAAGTCTACGATACAGTCACCGTATTCTGAGCGTACGGTCTCGAAGATGTTTACAATGTCTGCTATGGGTTTCTTTCGTGTCAATCCTTCAAAGGTACGGAGTTCATGTGCGATCTTTTCAAGGTCCAGTGGTCATTCCTCCTGACAGTGATGTTGAGAATATAGTTTATGCTACAAAAACATAATGGAGTGTGTGTTTAAGTTTATGCTGCTCAAATACTGAGAGAAGGATCATGTCAAAATTTAAAAAGATATTT